>JAMCXB010000072.1 GCA_023480735.1 Bacteroidota bacterium
TATCGCCGACGACTCCGGCCTTGTGAGCTTCGCTTCCCTTGCCGCCGTACATTCCTGTCTCAATGAATTTCTTCGCATTGTCCCATGCACCACCGCCGTTGTTGAGGAGTATCGCCATCAGTATTCCTGCGATAGTGCCGACCATCAGGAGTGCCGCCACCGCCTCTGCGCCGACATTGAACAACCTAAAGATTACTCCGACCGCAATGGGTGTACCAACCGCCAGAAGGCCGGGGCCAACCATGCTGCGTAGCGCGCCGCGCGTGACAATATCGACGGTGCGGCCGTAGTCGGGTTGTTCCGTTCCGGCGAGGATTCCGGGCTTCTCCTTGAACTGAGCCCGAACGTCGTTAATCACATAGTACGCGGCTCTGCCGACGGCTTTTATTGCGAGCGAGCTGAAGAGAAATACCAGCGCGGCTCCGAGAAGCGCGCCCACGAACACCTGGGGCCTCGCAATGTTGACGGACAACATCGCAGGCAGATTCTTTTCCTTCAAGAGCACATTCACATCGTCGATGTAAGCCGAGAAGAGAAGGAACGCGGCAAGTGCCGCGGAACCGATTGCGTATCCTTTCGTCAAGGCCTTCGTGGTGTTCCCGATCGCGTCCAACCGGTCCGTTTTCTTTCTCACATTTTCCGGTTGTCCGCTCATCTCGACAATACCTCCGGCATTATCCGTGATGGGACCGAAGGTATCCATCGCGAGGATGTATGCCGCCGTGCCGAGCATTCCCATCGTGGCCACCGCGGTTCCGAAGAGTCCCGCGTTAGGGATACCGGTCGCAAGGCCGAGGTAATATGAACCGATGATCGCGGCCGAAATTACCACCACGGGCATCCAGGTCGACTCCAGGCCAACCGCGAAGCCGGTGATAATGTTGGTCGCCGGCCCCGTCTGGGACGCTTCTGAAATTGATCTAACAGGCCTGTATTTGTACTCGGTGAAATACTGCGTGATAAATACGAAAGCTATGCTTGTGACGATTCCGACCACACCGGCGAAAAAGAAGAAGATCCAGGCGTTGGGGGCCTCGGGCGTGTCAAGCAGCCATCGCGAGCCGATGAAGAAACCGACTGCCGCGAGTGTCGATGTGATGTAGTAACCACGGTTTAACGCCTTCATCGGATCTACATCTTCCCGCGTTCTGACGAACATTACGCCGATTATGGAGGCGATGAGTCCGAATGCGCGGACAACCAGCGGGAACATGATTCCCTTTAGTCCGAAGAAATGAAACAGCGCAACTCCGAGAATCATGGCACCGATATTCTCTGCAGCCGTCGATTCAAACAGATCCGCTCCACGGCCCGCGCAGTCGCCGACGTTGTCACCGACGAGGTCGGCAATAACGGCAGGATTGCGTGGATCGTCTTCCGGAATTCCGGCTTCGACTTTACCAACAAGGTCTGCTCCAACATCCGCAGCCTTGGTGTAGATCCCGCCCCCAAGCTGGGCAAACAGCGCCACGAAGGAAGCGCCGAATCCGAATCCCACGATCATGAATGGTATTTTCTCGATCGGAGTACCCATCGCCTGCAGTGTTCCAAAGAGTCCGCCCACTCCGAGAAGACTCATTGCGACTACGAACAGGCCGGATACTGCGCCGCCTCTCATCGAGATCTGAAGAGCGCGATTCAGGGAAGTCGTCGCTGCGCTCGCCGTTCTCGTGTTGGCCCGGATCGAGACAAACATGCCGATGTATCCGGCAATGCCTGAACAGAGCGCACCGAAGAGGAATGCAAGCGCGGTGTAAGAAGCCAGGCGAACAGGATCAACCGGATCGTTCGGCATCGGGCTTCTGACGAAGGCGTAAAGAACAAATATTATGGCAGCCGTCACGACGCTCAACATCGCAATCGTCGAGTACTGCCTCTTCAGAAACGCCTCGGCCCCTTGGCGGATGGCGTCTCCGATCTTCTGCATCTCAGGTGTACCACGATCCTGTCTCAGGACATGGCGAGCGAGGTACAACGCAAACAAGAGTGAAAGCACACTAATGGATAGAATCAATGCTAACTCCACTATCCACCCTCCTTCCTTACTGTTGTGGACTATTTTGCTGGTTGCTAATGTTTATTCTAAGAAAGAAAAGTCACATAACCGAGTTACAAACCCAACGCCTGTATCCGGCGTGTTGAGGCGTGACCGGAGAGGGCCACGCCTCAACGAAAAAGCCAGCTATTCGCAGCTGAGAGATTTTTGGAGCTGCAGCATTTGATTATAAGTCGGATCGTCCCGGGAAGCGGTTCTCAAGACAATCTTTATCTCTTTACAGGCTTCATCCATCTTACCCATAAGCGCGTAGTCCTGCGCAAGGAGCGCATGGGTCTTGTAATCCTTCGGGTCGTACTTGACGGCATTCATAAGATCCTGATTCGCGCTCTGGTACAGCTTGGTTGCTTCATCCGGATTGTTCTTCGAGAGTCTGCTCCCCGAAATAATCTTATAAGTCGCCTTCACGCGATAAGCTTCGTTCAAATCAGACGAGTGGTCGGTTTTTGAGGTATCCTTCAGAGCCAGCGTGATCACATTGTCGTACGCGTTTGCAGCCTGTTCCAGGGAATCTGCGAACGAATATGTCCTCGCAAGCCAGAGAGCCGCCTGATAGTTGTCGGGTATTCCGGTCAGCACCTTCTTCAATATGATGATCGCATCACCGAAGTTCCGGCTCGCCACATAGCACAGCCCCATGTTCAACATTGCCGCGTAGTCGTTCGGTTTCATCGTGAGGTATCTTTTGAAATGAGCGATGGCCTCGTCGTATCTTCTTGCAGAGAAGAAAACCCCGGCCAGCCTGTTTTCGATGACATCAAGCGAGGTGTCCATCTTAACCGCGCGGGACCAGGCTGAGATCGTGCTGGCCGTATCGTGAACCGCATCCGCCGCGAGACCGAACCTGGCCAGGTCCTTCACATCCATTGAATCGATCGGAATACTCTTGAAGATGTTGTACGATTGCACGGGCTTACTCTCGAAAAAGTACGAGGCGGCAATCGAAGCCTTTGCCATGATTGAGCCGGGATATTTCTTCAGGTATTCCTGATAGTACGTCACGGCATCGCTGTAAAGATGTCCCTCATAGGCGGATTTAGCGAGATCCAGGAGTGTCTTATCATCGTTCGGCTTGAGCTGATGATACTTCTGCAGGAAAGGAAACGCGTCGCGGTACCGCTTGTTGGTATACAAAAGTTCGCCGGCCTGGTACTGCGCATCGGCATTGTTCGGCGCAAGCTGGGAAACTTTGACAAACATCTCATATGCCTTTCCGCCGTCGTTGTTCTTCATATAAGTATTTGCAAGCTTCAGCATGAGCGGAACGTTTGAGGAATCCAGCTGCAATGCGTGGTTATAATTCTCAATCGCAGCTTCCAATATATTCTGCTTGAAATAAACGTCGCCTATCCCTTCGATCGCCTGCACGTTCTTATCGTTTAGATCTGTCGCCCTGTAGAAAGCCTTCATCGCGGCATCGGTCGAATCGTTTTCCAGATAAGCGTATCCGAGCGCAACCTGATATTTGCCGTCCTTGGGATCGAGTGTCGTGGCGGTTTTCAGGTTTTCCAGAGCTTCAACATCCTTCTTCTGCTTCAGATATACCTGGCCTAGCCCGAAGTAAGCCGGTGCCGACTTGTCATCGTATCTGACCGCAAACCTCAGAAATATTTCCGCGCTGTCGAGATTCCCCAGACAGAGATAGGCGCTTCCTAAATAGAGATTTGCCTTCTCGGACTTAGGATTATCGTTGATTGCTCTCTTCAAATAAGGTAAAGCTCCCGCACAATCCTTTTTGTCAAGCAGACTCATCCCTACATCCAAGGCATTCTGAGCGAACACTTTCGCTGTGAAGGTTGACAGAGACAGAGCAAGAAAGAGTAATGTGATTTTTTTCATAATGGTTGGCTATTTAATTGAACAAGTCTGACGGGCATAGTGGCAGGAACAAGCCCATTGTTGAGTAAGATCTGCTGTCCCGGAGCACTCGCGGCGAACGTAAAGAAACCCGCACCCAAACCGTGCTCAAAATCGCGGGACAAGAAGTATATATTCCTCGTAAGTGGATAGTAATGCCTGTATATATGTGCCTGATAAGGGTAGTAGTAACTTCCAAAAGTGTTCGGGTCTACGTACTTCAGGTTGCTCGAGTCCACTTCCGCGATCTCCAGCGCCTTCGGTGCAGGCTCCTTCCCCGGAAGAAGCTTCTGACCCGAGTTCAGCCAGTTGGAGCTGATCAAGCCGATCGCATTTTCATTATCTCTTACGAATTTGTACACGTGTGTCATCGTCGAGCAGGGGTAGACATTAACAAATTTCTCGTTGCCCAGAACCCGGTCGCCGAAGAACTGGACGGTCCCTGAATTCTCACTTTCGATCGCGGGAATGATTCTCCCCTGAAAGTCCTTTTCCAGTTTTCCCCAGATGGTTGTTTTCCCGCTGTATATGTCCCTCAACTGACTGGTGTTTATTCTCTTCAGCGGATTGCGCTCGTTTACAATGATGACCACTCCGTCCATAGCGACAGTCATCGAATCGGCCTTAATCTTGTATTTCTTCATCGCGCTCAATTCGTCCTGATTGAAGTAGCGCGATGTCACCGCGAGGGTCGTCTCGCTGTTGAGAAGCTTATAGATGGCAACACGCGTGGGGACGGATTTAACCGTGATGTGTGCCTTGTTGTAAAGGTTCATGAATTGGTTGGCGACTTCCGTTACAGCAGGTGCAACAGATTCGGCACAATAAACCACCAGGTTACCCTCTGTGGGAGACGCTTCCGGTTTCCCGGGCTGGCAGGATGACAGGATTAGCGTCAATACAAGTACAACAGCCAGAGAGAGCCTATTCATCATCATTTCGTCTAGATCTCATACCAGTGATTACAAATCGGTAAACCGCCCAAAGCATTAGCACAATTCCCGCAGTTATTCTGAATTGCTCTGGTACATACTCGGGAATAAGCACTCCGAAAATAACAAAAAGTCCGCCGAAAAAAAAGACGGCGGACATAATGTATCCATAATATTTTGATAGCCTGCCGAGGTCCATCCCGGCTGCTTATTGCTGCCTGAGCTTGAACGTAAAGGGTATTACGACCCAAACAGCAACGGGGCCCTTATTCATAATTGCGGGAGTGAAGCGGTACTGCATTGCTGCATCGACAGCGGGCTTGTTGAAGATTTCCGCATCGCTTTTAAGCACGATAGCCTGATGCGGTTTCCCGTCTTTATCGACCCAAATCTTCACTATCACTCTTCCTTCAATACCGGCTCTCTGAGCAAGTTCCGGGTACTTAGGCGTCACCTGCTTTATGATCTGCGGCTCTTTTTCGACAGGTACAAAATCCGGAGGCGGCCCATCGCTGTTGACTTTGATATCGTTCGGATTGAACGAAACGCCGACCGAATCTCCCCCTGTACCCTGCGTTACCGGACCGACGATTTTGCTCAATTCCTTCTGCGTTGCAATCGTCTGCTCGGGGGAAACTTGAGCATCAGGAACGGGAACCGGAACACCGACATTAGGCTTTGCCATAGGCGTAGACACGGCAACCTGAGGCAGGGCCTGTTGGTTCGTAATCGAAGGGGGCGGACCTAGTTCGGCATACCTCAACATGACGACAGGGGCGTTGCTCTGGTCCTCACGGCCAAGGTACTGCGAAGCCCAGTAGGCTCCGACGCCGGCAAGGTGAATAGCTACTGCAATGGCCAACCCGATGCCGGTGTACTTCTGAGCCAGGCGCTTCAGAAGCGGCGCACCGTAGTCGCGCAACTCTCCTGCACTTTCTTTCTTTTTCTTTGCCATCTTAGATCAACCTTCCTTTCATTTTGCGCCGACCTTTGCGAGTGCCTGATCATCCTCAGGAGTCATAGGCGCAAGGCTGAAACGAGTAACATTATCGACGTTCAGCTCATCAATAATATTTATCATGTCCTGGTACTTTGCCTTTCTGGAAACTTTTATCAGCGTGATCAGACGAGAATTCGCCTTGTTGCTGTTAACTATGAGTTCCCTGAAATTGCTCCAGTCGACTTTCTGGGGCGGTTTGGTCCCAATGTTCCAGTAGATTGAGCCGTCCGGAGTGACTCTTAACGTCATCAGGTTGGTTTCGGCCACCTCGACCTTCGAGTCGCTGGGTGGTAGGTTTATTTCCATGGCCTGAGGACGACTGAAAGCGGTGGTCAACATGAAAAATGTGAGAAGCAGGAACGCGACATCCACCATCGGCGTCATGTCGATACGTACTCCAAGCCTTCTCTTCTTCTTATGCTTACCCTTCTGCTTCCCGTGCTTCTCGGCAACTTGAACGTCAGCCATTCTTACCTCCGTTGTCGCCGCGGAGTTCGGTCTGCAGCTCAAACCTGGTGATTTGCGCCTTTTCCAGGTCGTTCATCACATCCATCACCGGGCCGTACTCTGCATCCTTGTCCGCTTTGATTACAGTCACTAATCTGATGTTGTGTATGCGGGCATTTACAACGAGTTGGACAAGATCTTTCTCCTGAACAGGAATCTCCGGCGCGAGCCATACAGGAATCATTTTCCCGTCAGGGCTCTGTATTCCGTTCGGATACATCGGCTCAAAAAGATCCTTGCGCAGTTGCTGCTGGTCGACACCCATGAAAATCTGTCCTGCCTTGTCAACGCTGATCGTCATGACACCGCTCTCAGGCAATTTAGGACCCTTGTCTGAAGAAGGTAGATCAATCTTGACCTGCTGCGGCGGCTTGAACTGAGTCGTCATCATGAAGAATGTCAGAAGCAGCATGGCAACATCCACCATAGGGGTCATGTCGATCCTTACGGGAAGACGTTTTTTCTTTATTTTTGGCATTTGCTTAGCTCCTTAACTTACGATGATTACCGGCCCTCAAGTCTGCGTGAATTCAGAATCTGAATAATGCTCGAAGTGGCTTCGTCAATCATATAAGTGAAGTTGTCAACTTTGTTGACGAAGAAGTTGTATGCAATGATTCCGGTTATGGCTGCGATCAATCCACCGGCTGTGTTAACCAGAGCTTCGGAAATACCGATAGAAAGCTGAATAGCATCCGGCGCGCCCGCGTGCGACATAGCCTGGAATGCGCGAATCATACCTATAACGGTTCCCAACAGTCCGATCATGGTGGCAATTGACGAGATTGTAGAAAGGACGATCAAGTTCTTCTCGAGAATTGGAGTCTCGAGCATGGTTGCTTCTTCGATCGCACGCTGTACTTCTGCCATGTATTTCTCAGCGTCGATGTGGCTGTCTTTAAGTACTTCCTGGTATCTCTCAAGTCCGTTCCGAATAACGTTAGCCATTGAACCGCGCTGCTTGTTGCATGCCTCAATTGCCGAGTTGACATCACCACTGTTGAGGTTGTCCTCGACATCCTTGAGGAACTTTGTAAGAGCGCCCTTTCCTTGCGCCTTCCGCAGTGAGAAAAGACGTTCAAAAATGTACGTGAACACCATTATCGAAAGCATGAGCAATACCACTACCAGGGGACCACCTTTCGTGATATAGTCGGGAAGTAAATTCAGGTACACGTAAAGCGAAACAGCAAATGCAACGATCATAAGAATCGCCGCGAATAAGCCTTGTTTCATTTTAGTTAAGCCTCCTTTTGAAGGTTTTTGTTGAAGTTATGTTAAGCGTCAAACCTATTTCTTCTCTTTCGAGAAACTCGCGACGGCATCCAGCTGTGTGTCGCGAACATCAAACACCATCGTCAGCTTCGTGACCACAAATATATTCTTAATGTTCTTGTTCAAATTTGCCAATTTCACCTCACCACCATCCTTTGCATAGTGAGTATGAGCCCATATCAGAACACCGATTGCGGTACTGTTCAGATAAGTTGTCTTGCCTAAATCGATCACAAGCTTCTTATTTCCTCCGGTTGAGAGTTTCGCCACTTCAGAGCGGAGTTCATCAGTCTCATCGCCGCCGATAAGCTCCCCCTTCGGCTCAATAACCGCTATTTCGCCGTCAGCAAGCTTAGATACTTTCAGTGCCATTTTCTCCTCACTTTAGTTAAGGGTTTCCTTGATAGTGCTTGAAATATCAGAAATACTGAACGGTTTTTCAATGAACGCTGCTACAAAGGCCGAAAGTGTCTTGCTCTGCATCTCGTATTCCGAAATCCCTACTGCAATCATCGGAAGTCCCGGCTTGAGCTGGGCGGCAGTTTCAACAAAGTCTCTCAGTACCTTCTCCGGCATCTCACCGTCGACAATCAAAAGATCAACATGTGTCGCTATCAGTTTCTCGAGGGCCGCATCGAGATTAAACTCGCAATGCGCCGCGTAGCCGGTCTGTAACAAATACTCCTGAATCAATCCGGCTACTCTTGGATCCTGTGCCGCAATGAGCACGGTCTTCGCTTTTTCTGAAACGCGCACACAAACCAACTCGCAATATCAGTGCCGAAACGAGGCCCTGGACAAACGGATAGAAATTGCCGATTCCTACTCATATTGAATCCTTCTGGGGCAGTGGAAGGACAGCAAAGAAGAACTTCAGTGTGCAAATTGCAAGGAAATTGTCAACGATGCAAGACCAAATTATTTTACCGGATAGTCCGCCGTGCAGCAACCCCGTTCCACCGACAGCCCGAAGATCGCTTAAGTTTGACTTTAGCTGCAGACAGTCTTAGATTTAGTTGAGTCAACCGGAGAGGAGAAAATGATCGGCCATCAGGAGGTGAACCTTCTGACGAATTATATAGCCAGGGAGGGCGTGGCTATATCTTTCTATCTGAACACAGATGGGAGCGAGCGAGCCAGAAGCATCTGGGATATTGAAACAAAGGACCTCGTAAAAAAAGCACGAAAAGAGCTTGATGGCCTGAACATCGGGCGAAAGTCCGTCGAAGCTGCCGATGAGTCTCTGAGGCGGATTCAGCAATTTGTTTCGATGGAAAATCCTGCCGCACGATATAAATCCCTGGCAATATTTGCCAACTCCGTGGAACATTTTTATCAGATCTACTGGCTGCCGATGCCGGTAAAGTCCAATCTTGTCATCGACACGAATTTTTATTTACGCCCCCTCCTCGCAATGCTTGAAGAGCATTACAGGATCGGCGTTGTGCTCGCGGACTCAAGACACGTCCGCCTCTTCGAGGTATACATGGACGAAATTATAGAGCACCACGATTTTGCATTGAAGGCAAAGCCGGCGCGGAAACCGCTCCTTGAGACATTCATGAAGCGTGAAAAGAGATTGATGCAGCGAAAGGAAGAACAGACACGTTTCCACCTCGGTTCTGTCGCGGAGCTTCTGAAATCGATGTCGGCAAACCGGCATCTGGATAAAATAATAATCGGAGCGCGCAAACCACTGGGCGATCATCTCGCGAGATTACTTCATGCACGCCTTCGCAATAATCTCATAGGGGTTTTTGAAATCGACATTCATGCGAAAGAGAACGAAGTACTCTCGAAGGCGCTGGCTGCCGAACGAGGTTTCGAACTGGATGAGGAGAGAATCCTACTCAGAAAAATCTCGGTTGAAGTGGAAAAAGACGGTTATGCAGTTAAAGGGATAAAGAAGGTGGTCGAGGCGACACAGGAGTATAACCTGCAGGTCCTTGCAGTAGCTGAAGATTTTTCGCAGCCCGGGCTCGTCTGCACACAATGCGGAATGCCTCACATTGAGGGGGCGGCGTGCGTTTGCTGCGGAGGAATGCTGGTCCAGGTTTCAGATGTTGTATACGACCTCGTTGAAGAAGCAGTTCGTCAGGGTGCAACGGTGCGGCACATCCGGGGTGAGAACCTCATCGGTTCACTCGAGAATATTGCCGCGATTATTAAGTTCAAGAAGGGAGAACTCGTACAGCTGGAAGAGACAGCCGAGACAGAGATCTGAACTTCTTGAATTCTCGGGTTAGGGATAAGTAAGCACCTTTCAAGCGAAGGAATAAGATATAATTTACCAGAGATGGAGATGTTGGAAGGTCTCAAATGCGAGACCGAGGTTTCACCTTATACAAAACGAACGAAGAAGACGGACTTTGAATTGCGTGAACATGCGAGAATAAAACGGAGATACCTTCAGCATTTCGAAAACGATGCTGAAGTAAATGTGGCCATGGAAGAGGACATAAGGAAGGAACTTTTCAAGCTATTCCGGCTGGAATTCGGCAAATCTCCCGAAGTCATAGCGAGCGCTCCAGGCAGGATAAATTTGATCGGCGAGCACACCGATTACAACGAGGGGTTCGTCCTCCCGATTGCGATAGACCGCCGCACCTACACGGCGGCCGGAAGAAGAGGCGGAAAGCTTTTCATAGCCTACTCGAAAGAACTCAGCAAGAAGACTTCGTTCGAAATATTCCCCGGCAGGTTCGAGCATTCGAATTTCTGGGTAAACTACATAAAGGGGGCGTGCAGCCTCCTGAGCGATCTGAAGAGCATCGAGGGAACCAATTTTGCGATCGGCAGCACCGTTCCCCGCGGAAGCGGACTGAGCTCTTCCGCCGCCTATGTCGTCTCGATCATTGAAGCCGTTTCGTACCTTTACGATATCAGACTCAAAGACATCGAGATTCCGGTCCTCGCACAGCGTATCGAAAACGAGTTTGTCGGTGTTCAGTCGGGCATCATGGATCCCTTCGTCGCCAAGTTCGCCCAGGCTGAAAACGCGGTCCTGGTCGACACCCGTTCCCTGGACTACGAGTATGTACCGGTGCCGCCCGACTGCTCTATCCTCGTCTGCGTCACCGGGATAAAGAGGGCCCTCGCAACCACCGAGTACAACAAACGGAGACAGCAGTGCCAGGAGGCCGTCGACTCACTTTCCGGACTTCTCGGGCGGAGTCTGAATTCTCTTCGAGACGTAAATATAGATGAACTGAAGGGTCTCGAAAGAGAAATGGATCGGGTCCTGTATATGAGGGCGCTGCATATCCTTACTGAAAACGACAGGGCGCTTAAGGCCGCCTCCGCATTGAAGAAAGACAACCGGGACTTGGTCGGAAAGTTGATGCTCGAATCGCACATGAGCCTCCGCACCAATTATGAGGTAAGCTCCCCCGAGCTGGATGCATTCGTAGAAATAGGTGAACAGCTCGAAGGTGTGTACGGAGCACGCATGACGGGTGCCGGTTTTGGAGGAAGTGCAATCTGCCTCGTCGATGCGAGCGCGGAAGAGCCACTTGCGACAGAGATTGAGCGCAGGTACAAAGAGCGCGGATATGAAAACGGTAGCGTCTTTATCGCCAGAAGCGGCGGCGGTTCAACAATAGAGCGAATGTAAGCGGCCTTCCCGCCTCTTTCTTCGCGGGACGCGATTATCTCCCCCGTTCCTACCTCTTCTTCTCTTCGAATTTCAGTGCAGCCGAGTTAATGCAGTATCTCAGTCCCGTGGGCCTGGGCCCGTCGTCAAACACGTGACCCAAATGAGCACCACATTTGCTACACCGGACTTCCGTTCTTTTCATGCCGAAGCTTGAGTCGGTGAGTTCTTCAACAATCTCTCCGGAGACCGGCTTGTAAAAACTCGGCCAACCGGATCCGGAATCGAACTTGGTATCCGACTCGAAGAGCTCGCTCCCGCAGCAAGTGCACCTGTAAATGCCCTGCCCGTGAAAATCCCAGTACTTCCCGGTGAACGCCCGTTCCGTACCCTTCTTCCGTGTGATGTTGAATTCCTCAGGAGTCAGTTCCTTTTCCCAATCGTTTTCTGTCTTGTTTATCTTCCCGGCCATTTCTAACTCCTCCAACAGTTTGAATTCTCCCGCCACCGTATGTGGACGGATGACAGGTATGACTGCCATCGCGCTTGCTTCACTAATATAAACCGTGAAGGAGCCCTCTTAAGTTTCTGCTGCCCGGCAGGTGCATTCGGGAAAACAGGCCGCATAAAGCGGGAATGAACCGCCGTTATGGAAAGTACACATTCGTTTGTTTTCGATGAGACAGGACAAAGGACCTTACTGCTGGCTAACTCACGTCCCCTGGACAGAGACGGATATCAGCCTGGTTTAAAGGATAATTGAGGCTTTGCGTCGAACAGATTATCAGAGCCGGTCGAGAACTTCCGTGAAATCATCTGGAAGCTCGGAATCAAAATGCAGGTGTTCCTTTGTCAACGGATGGATAAACCCCAGGGTCTTTGCGTGGAGAGCCTGCCTGTCCATTATCTTCAACAGCAGGGTCACTTCCTGCCTCAATCTTGGAGTCGGCTCACCGTAGTTTATCCGCCTGCCGTGATAGGTCGGGTCGCCGAACACGGGATGGCCGATATACGAAAGATGTACGCGTATCTGATGGGTCCTTCCGGTACGCAGCTTCAGTCTCACCAGCGTAAGGAACTTGAACTCTTTCAGGACTTCGTACTCGGTCGCCGCAAATTTCCCATCTTCGACGACGGCGAATTTCTTCCTGTCGCTTTTGCTGCGCCCGATCTCGGCTTCGATGAGCCCGCGTTTCGAGTTGAGCTTCCCCCATACGAGAGACCAGTATTCCCGGTCGATTGTCCTGTCGGCAAATTGCCTGGCCAGGGAAGCATGGGCTACGTCGTCTTTCGCAGAGACGATCAAACCGCTCGTGTCCTTGTCGAGCCTATGCACTATTCCAGGCCGGACGTGAGGGTCGTTCAGCGTCGAGAGCCTGTTACAGTGATAAAGAAGCGCATTGGCAAGGGTGCCTGTCCAGTTTCCGTGCCCCGGATGAGTGACCATTCCGGCCCGTTTGTTGACGACTATTAGTGATTCATCTTCATAGACGATGTTAAGCGGAATGTTTTCGGGCTTTGCCCTGTCCGGCGGCGCCGACGTTGGAATGTCGACTATTATTTTGTCATGGGGGGAAATTTTGTAACTCGCACGAACGGCTTCGCCGTTGATGAGTACGAGACCTTCTTCGATGTACTTCTGAACTTTTGCGCGGCTCGCGACTTCCAGTTGAGCCGCGAGAAATTTGTCTATCCGTTCTTTCTTCTTCTGACCAGGGGCAACGACAATCTCAACCCTTCGCAGCATTGCCTGTTTCACCTGCTTGCCCACAGGTTTCCGATGACGACCTGCCCGCTGTATTATCACCAGCTGCATCGCATCCGATCGGATCGGTGCCGGCAATTTCAACATGTGGGTTCTCCATCGTCCGCTTGTGAAAAATCAGGAGCATTACGACGCCGACGGTCACAGATGCGTCAGCAATGTTGAAAACCGGAAATCGGGAAAAATTGTATCCGAAGAGATGAATATTGAAAAAGTCGAAATCGATGAAGTCGATGACCCTTCCGTGAAAAAGAGCTGTGCCGTCGAACAGGGGACCATAAAAGACGCGGTCAATCAAATTCCCAATTGCACCGCCGAGGATCAGTGCGAGCGAGAACCTGACGATTCTGCTCTCCTGCCGGACTTTATACAGGTACAGAAGTATCGCCAGGCTTGCAACGATTGAGAACAGCGCAAAGAATGACTTCCATCCGAAGTCAATTCCAAAAGCCATCCCCGGATTTTGAATGTACGTGAATCGCAGAAAATTGCCGATAATCGGTTCACTCGAGTATAGCGGCATGCCCGGTATGTGAATTCCCAGTGACGGGATCTGCAGACCCATCACGAGTATTTTCGTAACCTGGTCGGCAATTACGACCGATAGTGTAACGTAGAGTACCTTCAAACTACTGGCCTCTTTTCAATATCTGCGGTTCTTCCACTGTCCTCCTATGAAAAATTAGGAGCATTATCACACCAATCGTGACAGATGCGTCGGCAATGTTGAAAACCGGAAAGCGCGAAAAGTTGTAACCGAAGATGCTTACCTTGAAGAAATCGAAGTCGATGAAGTCAACGACCCTGCCGTGAAAGAAGGAGGTCCCGTCGAAAAGGGGTCCGTAGAAGACGCGATCGATCAAATTTCCAATTGCACCACCCAGGATTAGTGCAAGAGAAAATCTGACGACTCTGCTCTCTTGCCGTACCTTATACAGGTACAAGAGTATTGCTATGCTGGCGATGATCGAGAAAATCGCAAAAAAGGACTTCCATCCGAAATCGATCTCGAATGCCATGCCGGGATTTTCGATGTACGTAAGGCGCAAAAAGTTGCCTATGATTGGCGTGCTCGAGTAGAGAGGCATGCCGGCTATGTTGATCCCCAGGAAGGGGATTTGTACGCCTCTTACAAGAAGCTTCGTGACCTGATCCGCGATTACGACCGAAAGCGTAACGTAGAGTACCTTCAAACTACTGGCCCCGTTTCAATTTACAAGTTATGCACAATTGAGCATGAGGGACAGCTTCGAGGCGAGCCTTATCGATGAGTTTTCCGCAGTCCTGACAGAATCCATAGACACCCTTGTCAATTCTCTTCATCGCATCGTCCAGATATTCAAGGAACTTGCGCTGACGAGCTGCCAAGAGGTAATTCTTCTCCTTTTCCATCGTATCGGTTCCCTGCTCCATGTGAAGCGAATACGGGGAATTTTCCTCAAAATAATCGCCTCCGGAACTGTCGTTCATTGCCTCGCTCATCAACTCGAGCTCTTCGATAATCTGCTTCCTCTTCTCCAGAATTATCTTCCTGAAATGGTCCAGCTCCGCCTTGTTGAATCCCTTCTTGGGTTGCGCTTCTTTGGACGAAGGCTTTACGGGACTGACGACCGGACGCGCGACAATCTTCTTCCTTTGGGCCGCCGTCGGTGCCCTTTTAACCTTCTTCGCCGGTTTTGCTGCCAATTTCTTTGCCATTGTTAGACTCCTTTGCTTGCCCTGCTAACTGAAATTTTAAACTTCTGCTTTTCTATTTCAACATCCTCTGTGTACTCTCCCTCTTTTATAGTCGTGGAGAAATCCACAGCTAAGGTCTCCGATCTTATGTAATCGGATAATCTTGTTACGGCTTCAATGAACTCCGCCGGACAGTCGACGTACACCCGTATTCTGTCCGTGACTTCAAAACCTGCATCTTTCCTGAGATTTTGTATTCTATTTACAAATTCTCTCGCTATTCCTTCATTTTTGAGATCATCGTCCAGCTCTGTATCCAAAGCAACGGTGAGCGTGCCATCGGACTCGACCAGCCAACCCGAAAGCTCCTGGCTGAATACTTCGACGTCGGCAAGTATGACATGGAATGCCTTGCTGTCGGTGCGAAGGTCTATCGAACCCTCCTTTTCAAGTTTCTTGATGTCCTTACTCGTCATAGACTTTATGAGTTCGGCAACCGTCTTAACGTCCTTACCGAACTTCGGACCGATCGATTTAAAGTTGGGTTTGGCTCCCTTGTTCACGAACTCGGAGTCATCGTCGACGTACATTGCGGACTTGACGTTGATCTCGTCGAGAATAACACTCTCGACCTGTGAAATAGTTTCGCGCATGTGCTGAGACGAGACCGGGATAATGATTCTTCTGAGCGGCTGGCGCACTTTTATGTTATACTTCGCGCGCATCGCCCTCGAAAGATATACGATCCTCTCCGCGAGTGCCATTCTCTCTTCGAGGCTCGAATCTATCTCGTCTTCCCCCACTTCGGGATAATTAGAAAGGTGAATAGACTCATGCGGGTCGAGTCCGGTTACTCCGTTCAGATATCCGTAAAGCTGTTCGGAAAGGAACGGGGCGAACGGCGACATAAGTTTCGCAACCGTCACGAGGCATTCGTAAAGCGTCTGGTACGCGGCGAGTTTGTCTTTCGCCATTTCACCCTTCCAGAACCGCCGCCTGCTGCGGCGGACATACCAGTTTGAAAGCTGGTCTATCGTGAAATCGGAAACGGCTCTCGCTGCTCTTGTCACATCATAAGAGTCCATCCAGCCCGCGTAGTCTTTCACGAGCGTATTCAAAACCGATATTATCCAGCGATCAATCTCGAGCCTCTCATCTACCGGGATCCTCGGCCCGGAATACGTGAATCCGTCTATGTTCGCATAGAGGCCGAAGAAGGAGTAGGTGTTCAGGAGCGTGCTGAAGAACTTCCTCTGAACTTCGACCAGGCCGCCCTCGTCGAAGAGTTTCGGCTTATGCGGCGGACTCGAGGTGACCAGGTACCACCGCACAGCATCGGCACCGTATTCAGAGACAACCTTGAAGGGATCAACCACATTCCCCTTCGATTTCGACATTTTCTGGCCGTCCTTGTCAAGGACAAGCTCATGGCTGATAACGGTCTTGTAAGCCGGGCTTCCGAAAAGGAAAGTCGAAATTGCGTGCATCGAATAAAACCATCCCCGCGTCTGGTCGATTCCTTCGGATATGTAGTCGGCCGGGAAGTGGCTCTCGAACCATTCCTTGTTCTCGAACGGATAATGATACTGCGCAAACGGCATCGAGCCGGAATCGAACCACACGTCGATGAGCTCTGGCGTACGTTTCATCTCTCCGCCGCACTTCTCACAGGTCAGCGTGATACCGTCGACAAATGGCTTATGAAGGTCGATATCTGCCGCCACATTCCTTCCGAGCTTGCGGAGTTCCTCGACGCTCCCCACGGAATGAAAATGGCCGCATTTCTCGTTCGTGCAGACCCAAATGTTGAGCGGCGTCCCCCAGAACCGGTCGCGCGAGAGCGCCCAATCCTTGTTCTCCTCCAGCCAGTTGCCGAACCTTCCGACCCCGACTTCAGGTGGTACCCAGTTGATCGTTTTGTTCAACTCGACCATCTTGGCGGCAAACTTCGTCGTTGCGATGTACCACGACGCGCGCGCATAATAAAGAAGCGGAGTCTTGCAGCGCCAGCAGTGCGGATAACTGTGCGTGATCGTCTCCTTCTTGTAAAGAAGACCGCGGCGCTTGAGATTATCTATTATTTGGGGATCGGCTTCCTTGACAAACATCTCTGCGAAGTCCTTCACTTCCGGTGTCATGTTGCCGCTCTTATCGACCAGCTGCAGAAACGGTAGATCGTATGCCCTTCCGGTCTGGTAATCGTCTTCGCCGAAGGCGGGAGCGATGTGCACTATTCCGGTACCGTCGTCCATCGTGACAAAATCGCCGTGAGTAGCGTAGAATCCGCGCTTCGTTACCGGCGTGTAGTCGAACAGCCTTTCGTATTCCTTGCCCAGCAGATGGCTTCCCTTGAACTCGGACTCGATCGAATAGTCGCCGTCGAGGATGCCGACCCTGCTTCTGGCCAGGATCAGGATCTGACCTTTGTTCTCGACCCTGACGTAGTCTTCGTTCTTGTTTATCGCGATCGCCACGTTCGACGGAAGCGTCCATGGAGTGGTCGTCCACACCAGGAAGTAAGTGTTGTCCTCGCCTACAACCTTCAGCTTGATGTAGATTGAAGTGTCCTTCACGTCCTGGTAACCGAGTGCGACTTCATGCGACGAAAGCGAGGTCTCGCAGCGCGGGCAGTACGGCTGGCTCTTGTATCCCTTGTAGATGAGTCCCGCATCGAAAATTTTCTTCAACGCCCACCAGACAGACTCGATGTAATAATTCTCACAGGTGATGTAGGCATCGTTGAGATCAACCCAGTAGCCGATCCTCTCGGTCATTACCTCCCAGTCGTCCTTGTATTCGAAGACAGATTTCCTGCACAGCGCGTTGAACTTCTCTACGCCGTAGTCGACGATCTCATCTTTGTGCTTTATGCCGAGTTTCTTCTCGACTTCAATCTCAACCGGCAGCCCGTGAGTATCCCATCCGGCCTTGCGATGAACCTGGTACCCGCGCATTGTTTTGTAACGGCACACCAGGTCCTTCAACGTCCGGGCCAGTACGTGATGTATTCCCGGTCGTCCGTTCGCCGTCGGCGGTCCCTCATAGAACGTAAAATTCGGCTTCCCCGCCCGCTCGCTGACGCTTCTCTCGAAAATCTTGTTCTTCTTCCAAAACTCAAGGACCTCGTGCTCAAGATCGGAGTATTTGATTTTATCGCTAATCTCTTTGAACTTGCTCAATTCTTTTTACCTCTTGGAGAAATAAGAAATCAAATATAGTATCAAGGTCAAAATAACGCTCAAGATAATGCTTGTAGCAATCGGGAAATAGACCTGAAAATTCTTCCCCTTTATTTGGATGTCACCCGGGAGCTTTCCGAAAAAAGGGAAATTGAGCCTCTCAGAAAGCATAAAAAGGAGCCCAAGGACAAGAATTATCCCTCCGATAATAACCAGTGTCTTTCCTAAACCTTGTAAACCGTCCATATATATAATCGTCCATCAATTCACTAATCCATCATCCCGGTATACCGGTTCTCCAATATTCCGCCCATTCAGATTTTCTCAATTACCGTCTTCATCAACTTTGTCAACTTAGGCTGCGCTCCATTTGCCACGCGGATTATTTCCTGGACTTCTGCCGGGACAAGCGAATCGGGGAAACATTCATCGGTAATAACAGAGAATCCACACACCTTCATTCCCATGTGAACGGCAACGATATCTTCGGGGACCGTCGACATTCCGACTGCGTCCGCACCGAGCATGCGCAGGAATCTGTATTCAGCACGCGTTTCGAGACTCGGCCCGGTCATTGCGGCAAACACTCCGCGTTCGACCCTGATCTTATTGTCAATGGCAGCCTGCATTGCGAGATCGATCAACTCTTTCGAATAGGGTTCGCTCATATCCGGAAACCGCGGACCGATTGTATCGTCGTTAACGCCGATGAGCGGATTATCGCCGAGCAAATTTATGTGGTCGACAATAATCATAATGTCGCCCTTGTGAAAATTCGGGTTGAGCCCGCCCGCGGCGTTCGACACCATAAGCGTCTTCGCGCCCAGGAACTTCATCACCCTGACCGGCAGCGTGATCTGTTCCATCGAGTAACCCTCGTAGAAATGGAAGCGTCCCTGCATCGCCACGACATCCTTCGCGCCGAGTCTGCCGAGTATGAGCTTCCCATGATGAGATTCTACCGTCGAGAGCGGGAAATGCGGAATTTCGCCGTAATCGATTACGGTCTTGTCGGTAATATCATCAGCGAGAGCGCCGAGACCGGTACCTAGAATAATGCCGATTGAGGGTTGCCGCTTGCTTTTCGTCCTGATAACTTCGACAGATTCCTGAATCTTCTCTTTGAGATTGCTCATTTTCTTTCCGGCTTCGGTTTCTCTATTGACTCAATTATCGACTTGATATCGAGCACATCAGACGGTAAGGTTCGGTCAAGGAGCTCATTATCGAGTGAACTAAGCATGTCGAGCTGTGCGGTGAGAATCGTGCGAACGGTTCTCAGGATCATCTCTCTCAAGTCCTTGACTTCGTCTAGCTTAACTTTCGCACGCGACAATTCATCCCTGGCTTCGTTCAAAAGGAGTTGTGCTTTCGCCTCGGCCTCGCGCTCAATTATCTGCGCCGTTTTCTTCATTGTTTCGGTAGATTCGCTGGCGGCTTTTTCGGCGTGTGAAACGAGTGTCCGAAGCGAATCTTCAAGCTTCTTGTAATTCTGCAGTTCCTCCGTCAGCGCAGTTTTTTGCGCCCTGAGGTCCATGTTCTCTCTGAGAAGCTCTTCGAAATCATTTGCTGCAGTGGATAGAAACGCCTCCACCTCTTCGGGATCAAACCCGCGCAACTTCCGCGCGAATTCCTGTTTGCGCATTTGGATAGGAGTCAGTCTCATTTCTGCGTTGGCTAGTCCACTTCTGAAGGGAAAATATAACCGTTAAATGAAGGAAAATCAAAGTATGGGGAAATACTGAATGGCCTCTCCAGGCCGATATTATCTTGATTAACATAGAGTAGGAGGAGGTTCAACAGAACCTCCGTCCCCTCATCAAACCGTACGGACGGATTTCCCGTATACGGCTTTCCTGTCCCGCTTTACGGGATGCCGCATCATATGAAATACTATAATGAAGGAGCGGCATAAGGTTGCCCCGTTTCAGGGAGCGACAGGTAAGCAAGTCTCAAAGCCTCCAGAGAGACAAGGCCCATAGAGGCAAAGACGCTCCGACATCGTCCTTCTCCTTTCCTGCACGATCTACTCAATTCCAACTCTTGATTTTATTCCCGCTTCTGTCCGGCAAGCTCTGAAATCTAACAGTCCTCCAGTACGAAATTCGAAGGTTTTCGAGATATGGGGACACAAGTGTGACACAGTTATTCTCCCTGCTGGTACTCCAATTTTCGTACAATTAAGTCAAAAAGTTGCACCTATTTTTAGCGAATATTGTTACAGTTCTTCCTGAGAGTACATGGGACTTCAGTTGCGTAGGGAATATCGCGTCTAGTATTTCGCAGACTCACGTTTCCGAATCCACGGGAAGAAAACTGTCAGGTCGCGATTATCACTAGCCCCCCACCGCGCTCAGTCTGCTTGGCGGTTCAACACTTCGATGATTGCAGACTCACATCTTCTCTGCCTCAGTTTCTATTTGTGGCGTTTCAGTTACTTCCGTTTCGGTATCTCTGAAAGGCACAAGCCATGAAATCAGAAACGAAGGTATAGTTGCTATCATGACCCAGATGAAAAAGTCTTTGTATCCGAGAAAGTCACTCAAGTATCCGCTGAACATCGCGGGAAGGTTTGTACCAAATACAAGTATCGCTCCTCCAAATGCATAGTGGGCCGTCTTGTATTTTCCGGGCGCGACCTGCTGCATGATAAACAGCACCATCCCGACAAATCCGAAGCCGTAGCCGAAGTACTCGATGACACAAGCCACACCAATTACAACGGTATTGACCGGCTGCGTAACTGCGAGAAAAGCATAGGCTGCGAAAGGTACGTTGAAAAAAGCGCAGAGCGTTAGGAGAGATTTCTTGAGACCACGCCGGGCAGTATAATAACCCGCAAGGATAGAACCCAGGATAAATGCGATCGGTGGGAACACCCCGTAAATCACGCCTATCTCTTCTAGCGGTAGACCGAGACCTCCCTTCACTCTTGGCGCGCGCAAGAAGAGAGGAAAGATCTTGATCCCCTGTCCTGAGGCAAATTGGTAGAGAATGAGGAAACTGATACCCCACCAGATATATTTTTTTTGAAAAAAGGTCTTCACCACGTTGCGGAAGATATCCAACGTCTCTTCAAACGTCTTCACACGGGCTGAAGTACCGCCTGTAGGAAGCATTTTCACATGGTACAGACTTGTAAGAACCATAAATGCTCCGAACAGGATCATTACGACCATCCATCCTCCCCTCACGCCGATCCTTACTTCGAGATAGCCGGCAAGCATTACAAACACTCCCTCAGACAGAACTTTCCCGACGTTATAGAAGGCACCCTGCCACCCGACATATTGAGATTGCTCTTTCTCCGAGAGCGTATTTATGTAGATGCCGTCTGCAGCAATGTCATGGGTCGCGAAGTTGAAAGCGATTATGGTGAAGGCAATAAGAGACAATACAAAGAAATCGGGGAGCTTCAGGGTTAAGGAAAGCAGACCGAGACAGATTCCGCCGAAAAATTCCGTAACTACCACAAAATACTTCTTGGTCCTGAACATTTCCAGAAAGGGTGCCCAGAGAGGCTTTAGCATCCAGGGCCACGCGGCCAGGGTTGTGAAGAGCGCAATCTGACTATCAGGAATTCCAGGAAGTCCCTTGCTCTTCAACATCAGACTGAAATCCTTGTACATGAGAACCGACACAACGTTCACGATCACAAAGGGAAGACCTTCTGCCGTGTATAGAGTTGGCATCCAGAAGGCGGGGTTCACTTTTTTTAAGGTCGTATTGGACATCCATCTTTCTTTCACTTGTCTGGGTGAATGTTGAGCTATATTGTTCTCCAAATTAATTGGGGATCCTCCCCGTACCGCTTGATTGGGGAGGGACATTGGGAGAATACACGATTCTTATTTTACTCGGAAATGAGTATTCAATCTGCTTAGTCGGCTTGAATGGGGTTTGATAGTTCCGGTTAATAGCGAGCGACTTTGGCGCGCCATTAGGTCTCTTTCGCTTCGTTGCATCAACGGCCATAATGTCAGCACCGGTCTTGAGCTTACTCAATTGATCCACCAACTATCCGCGAAGGCGAGATTCATAAACTCAGTCATCAGTTTCTGCCTGATTTTGTTGGTTAACATCTATGGTAACTGTCGTGCCTGGCATCAAGTTCTCAAATGCGCTCGCCGCTGCACCGAGTATCCCCGCCTCCTTATTGAAATCAGAAAATTCAATCAGAAGAGTATCTGCTGTCGGCTTGATGGCACGCTGCCGTACTGTCCTCTTGAATGCTTCGAAGTAGGGGGCACCCAATCCAGCCAGGCTGCCGGAAATGACAATCATTGACGGATTGAAAATATTCACGAACCCGGCTACGGCGATACCCAGCTTTTCACCCGCTTTGTTCAACAAATCGACGGCGACAGGATCTCCCGATAGCGCTGCTTCACCGATGGCCTTGGCCGAGAGGTCATCTCGCGCGCCCAATCCGGACAATGGAGGGAACTTTTCCCTGGCCCATCTCACTAGACCCGATCCCGAAGCATATAATTCTACACAGCCGCGATTCCCACAGGAACACTTCGGACCATCGGCATCGACGCTGACATGTCCTATCTCAGATGTAAAGTTGTTCTGTCCCCGTAGGAGTGTCCCATCAACATAAATACCTCCACCGATACCGGTACCTAATATAATGGATATGAAATTGTCTACGGACTTCGCTTTCCCGAATATTTTCTCTGCCACCGCTGAGCAGTTGCCGTCATTGTCGACAACAACAGGAATGTCAGTAGTACGCTCGATAACTTTTCTAATATTTACATTTTGCCATCCAGGTATCAGGGATGTCGAATCCACCACTTCGCCTTTTTCGAAGTTCACTCTTCCGCCGGTACTCACCCCTATTCCGGCCGGCAAGTACCCACTCGACTCACAGAATTTCAATCCTTCTGCGACTCTCGCGACGACCGAGTCGAGAATCACCTGTTTATCCGAGGGCATTTCTTCCTGTTTCCAATGCAGAATCTTACCGGACTCGTCAACGACTCCCATTCTTAGATTGGTCCTGCCTAGATCGATGGCGATTGCTGCCCGGTTCCGGGGCACGAAAATGCAGCGAGGCGGAGGAGGCGGATAGGCTTTGATTTGGTAAGTACCTTTGACGAAATGATAGATATCGTCGTAGAATTCCCGTTCAACCGGGTCTGCGTGACTGTACATTCTCTCCAGCGAACCGACTCCCTGAAAATGCGCACAGGCGGATTCATTCATGTAGCCATATTTCAACCCCGCATTGAGGTACTCCCTAAATCGGATATGCCTCTCGTTCGTGATCGCAATCGGCTCGTCCAGTTCCATGTAGTATTCCATCTCTAATCCGGCGTTGCATCTCTTTGCTACTGCTGATGCTACTTCGATGGTCTTCCCTTCTTTGTAGAATAAAAAGTTCGGCTGAAGAAATGCCATGTCAAAATAGTAATCCTGGTAGCTCTCAAGAAGATGAAAATTGTAAGTGGCATAGAACGGGATCCATAGAAACTTGAGTCCCTTGGAGTTGACATGTTTCTTCAACTCCTTCAAGAGAACGTGGTCATCCACGTCCCACGACCTGTAAACCGTCTCAAATATCCAATACACGCCGAGCAAATTCAGGTTCTTGTACCGCTCTTCCTTCCATCTTCTGACAGTTTGTTCTACAAACCAGACCTCTGACTTCAGGCGCGAATCTGTAGCTTGGGAAATGTTTTGCCCCTTTATTGAAAAATTCAGATTGGGGCTGCCTGCTTCTAATGCCCCGAACGACTCCTGAGTGATATGCGGATACGGAAGGGTGAGGACTACGTTTCTCCTATGCTGAGGAGAACCGATACTCGTCGACAGCTCCTCTATCGTTTCATCGAGTGTCTGCAACGAACCGCCCTCACCGAAATAGGACTCCAGAAGTTCCTCCCAATCAATCTTGTCTGAAGGAGTTGGGGAGCAAACCGGGAAGAAATCACCTTCGCCAGCCATCGACTTACCTAAATTCACATCTGCGACGTAATCCGTTCCAGATTTGGATTTCGGATTTATAAACAAGAATGAATCATAAAACCAATCATCTGCATGACCATCGGGATCAAGGTGCGCAGCATAGTACTTCAATTGTTCTTTTGTCCACGGCTTGACCGCATCACCATAAAGAAGCACCAAATGTCTTAGGTAATTGAATTCAGGTTGGTCCTGTTTAAGGTATGACATTTATTCTCCTGTGAATAAAATACTTGTAGAGACGGACAGAGGCGCTGTAGTGTAGAGGTCATGTGAGACCAAACGTTTCTCCTCATAGGAAGAGTCTTCTCGTTCAGGCCCACCACCCGTACAGTTGGCGAGGGCATCCTCCCAAAGGGATCCATTCGGAAGGGATGTGCCGCTTGGAGTCGCCTCAAACAAACCAATGATAGCACCCGCCGACACTGAGCTTGTCGACGCAACCCACACATCACCTGAAGAATCAACCGCGCAAAGGTAAGGCGCAACCAGCGACTTGGCGATACTGAGACCCATGGAGCCGGTGCAAGCGAAAGTGCTCGTCTCCGAGAACGTGGCTCGGCTCACCGGGGTTATCCAGTGAAACAATTGCCGCTTCATTCTCTTACCAAACGACAGTGCACCAAAAGCAAGATTCGTCTACTTCCCTTCAAGTCCCACTTTCGCGTATTTCCACCAGCCATACTTGTCAAGATGGACTACATCGAAAATCATCACCCCGTCCGTGAGCCTCAGATCGGCCTTGATCGCTCGTACAAATTGTTGAGGATTATGCTTGTCCAAATATTGTTGGACATACAGGCTTCCGTAAGCTGGTACAACTCCCTTTATTACTCTCATCGCGATTTTGGCTGAGCCGTCTACCGAGTACCACCAGTAGTAAGAAGGTTTCTTTGTCGGATCCGGAGAGGGAGTATGGGATTTGATTGCTTCTTTCTCGGTCACGTCATAGAAATATGTCCCCACAAACATCTTATCGAGAAGCTGAGCATATCCTGTGCGATAGTAAGTTGGATCCGCCCAACTGTAGTGCTTGGCAGGATTGTAAGTTCTGCTTGCCCAGTTCACACCCATCTGGTAATAAATTGGGTACCACGCGCCGACGTAATCGGCATACACCACTTTGGGGTCGATTTTCTTGACGCTGTCGCGAGCTTGGCGAATGAAATCATAGATAACCGCCGAATGCCACTCGATCCATTTCTTAAAGAGCGGACCCGGAACCTGTGTCACCTTGCCATCGGGTGATGTTCTGTAAGTAAAAACATCCTGCGGCCACTTCTCGATTTTATGACCAATGAATTTTTCAAAAGCTACTCGCGAGGCATTGCTGAAATCGGTCTGATCAATGATTTTGCTGCTCGGGTATCGAGCTCCGTCAAGAACTATTCCGTCAGGTTTGTACATCCGCAGCAATTCCTGCAACAGCGAAATCTCATACGCGCGAACTTGTGGGAGAACAGGGTTTACGTAGACCGCTGCTCCTCCGGAAATCTGGCTCATGGGCACTATACCTTTGGGAGTGTAGGCCTGACATTGCCAGTTCGGATGTGTGGTATACAAAATCCCTCTATGGTCTTTCTTGTCCCCTTCCTGGAACTCACTCATCCCGAAATAGACCTTGAGACCGAGCTTGTGTCCCTCTTTCAAGACAACTTCGGGAAAGTTGTAATTGTCAGGCCTCCTGAATCCGTGCAACTCGTGCAGCACAGGTGCGATGTGACTGGGGTAAAACACATAACCATCGTATCCTTTCAAACCAAGAATAACGTCTGTGAAACCGGTGGATTTGGCGTCCTTGAGTACGCGATCCACACCTGCTTTGGTTCCTAAACGTTTGAAATTCGCATGGCCATCGAGCCAAAGAAAGGCTTCCTTTCCGTGAGCAGGCTTTGCGCTTACAAGCAGGTTCCCGAAGGTCAACAAAAGAACGAGTGCAACTAGGATGCGACGCATGATTATAATTCTCCTCTACTGACGTTATTTCAAAAGCATCATCTTCTTTGTCATGACGTTCGCCCCTTCCTGGACAGTGTAGAAATAGACTCCACTGGCAAACTTGTCCATGTTCACATCATAGGTGTACACACCCGGAGCTTTGTATCCTTGCTCCACCACCTTCACCAACTGTCCCAGTACGTTGTAAATCTTCAGGCTCATTATTCCGGCATGGCTCAAGCTCACACGGATCACCGTTGATGGGTTAAACGGGTTCGGATAGTTCTGCTGCAATGCAAATCTTGTCGGCAATGCAGATTGCTGATCGGAGATGACACTTGTTACTAAATTATCTGGATCCATATAGCACCACGCGGGGCCAACCGCACCGCTGTCGTTCGGGATGTTATTCCGACGATACCACCAAGCCTCAGTGCTCGTGTTCTGCGATGTGTCGGCGTAAGCATTGTAATCGTATAAATCAACGCCTAGCCAAAGAACATGATCTCCGAGATTAGCAGGGTATCCGAGTTTTGTGAGATCAATTGCGGCTTCAACTTGATAGCCAGTCCCGACGTTGCCGACATCATTGACAGTCGAGCCGGGTTTCAGCATTAAAGCGGCGCGAACTGCATGTAACGAATCACTCATATATGAACCGTCACCGTCCAAAACTGCGAAGCCAGCCTGGCCTTGGTAAAAGAGGCCGGGTCTGATTATGAGGTCCCACACCTTCAGTTCATGGCTGTTTCCGAGCGTAGATTCGTCATCGATAGTAAATCCGATTCCATCATTAGATGTCACGACTTTGTCGTCAACATCGGCTCCCAAGTATAATGTGTCACCGATGAAGAAGGCCTTGATGGTCGCGGAGGCTGTGTCAAGCAGAGGTCGGGTCGCGCCATCAATCATGTGGTTGATTTGGCCGCTAAGATATTTACCCGCGCCATTGTACGTGTCATGCAGTGCCGAATCTCCGTATTCAATACGGAAGCCTTTTATATGATTCCACACCGGATCACTTAGGTTGCCGCTAATTACGGGGGGTGAAAAACTCTGTCCGTTAGGAATAACATAACTGGGAGGAATGGGAGGTTCCGGACCGGAGTTTATTGTAACACTAGGGTTAGTATGTATTCGCATCGCGTCGTAGGCCTCCGTCGTGCTCCAAGCCCCTTGAATCCAGGCTTTAGCGTCGCTGAACTTGCTAGGTGATTGTGGCCATTGCCAGTTCGCATCGTATTGCGCCATGCTGAATAGAATGACGCCGCCATTTGGATTGTCGATATGGTAACCACGAGCTCCCAGGTAGAACCGCATTTCGACAGAGTAACCGGTGTCAGGGCTGAAAGTTCCGTTGGCAGTAGTATCCGAGTTCGTTGTGCCATAGACGTAAGCGGCAGCCTGCCAAGTCGTGTCGCTTGCAGAACCACTGAGTTTGCTCGGCATCGCTCCAACGTTACCTGTGCTTGGATTACCCCAGGAATTTGTTAACCACCCGTAAAAGTATTCGTGTGGCTCCGCCATGCCGCTGTTTATATCATAAATATTTACCAGAAATCCATCAAAATTCGGCCACAGCCCGCCGCCGATGGAGCTGTCGGGCACCCATGCCCCGACATAAAGCGAATCGCCGGATACCAGAAACTTTACAGTGGTGTGGATGGGATCTGTGGGTTCATTCTGACCATAGTTTATCCATCCGCTTCCCGGCAGTCCGGAGCTTTTTCCATAATAAATATGGACTGAGTCCGCCACGGCCCAGGCAGGTGAATCGAGTTTTCCAGTCAATGCGATTGTCCCCGGCGGGACTGCCCGCGCCCAAATCGCATCACTCCTAGGTATAGTCTGGGCACGCACATACGAAAATCCGCCCATAACGCAAAGCGCCAAAACGGCAAATATATGCCTTCGTCCAATGCGATTCATAGCCATCTCCTTTCAGAGTTCAGTTCTGAGGTGCTCGTTAACCTTTGCTCAAGTCCAGATTCCACCGGCTGTATACTATAAGTCTTGCTTAACGCACTCACAGCGTTCTTCCTTATGTTTGTGCTTAGCCATATACAACTCACGATATGTTTTACTCGACACATGCTCCTCCACTAATGGAAGGATTTTCTTGCTCAGCCGCACTAGCTGCACAGTTAGCGAGGATCTGCAGAATCGTACTCTGTTCGGAACCTTTCATCCCAATAGGAGCAGGAACGCATCTGTCGAAGCTCATTTCAAAAGCATCATCTTCTTTGTAATGATGTTCGTACCTTCCTGGAGAGTGTAGAAATAGACTCCACTTGCGAAATTGTTCATGTTCACATCGTAGCTGTACGAACCCGGAGCTCTGTATCCCTGCTCCACCACCTTTACCAACTGTCCGAGAACGTTGTAAATTCTAAGGCTCATTATCCCCGCATGGTTCAAGCTCACACGAATCACCGTCGATGGGTTGAACGGATTCGGATAATTCTGCTGCAGCCGAAATGCGAGAGGCACAACCGTTTTGCTTCTTACTCCCGTAATGCTGACCGTCCTTTTGAACATGACTGCGTCAGCGACTAAGTACAGAATTGTATCGGCTCCCTGCGTAGACGATAGCATCACTCCTCCTACTTCCCCAGCACTGTATTCGAATGTCCCCAAGTCCAACCAACCATTTACTGCGTTTTGTTGTGAGGTAACCACAGAATCAGTACCATTTTGGTCCAACACCAGATACAGACATCTCTTTGAAACAGGATACGGGATTTGTGGGATACTCGCATAGACATCATAATATCCACTCTGACTAACCCGAATCGGAGCCCATTCCGCCCGGACAATGTTCGTCGATTGTTTTATAATCCTGCATGATCCGCCAACCGCGGCAGTGTCGCTTATCGTTAACCACGGATATCCCATCATCGTAAACTTGTAAGGCGTAGCGTCGTCCACCTCAACTACCGCACTGTCTGGATTGTACATAACCGACATCGTAAAACTAGAGGTGTCGTAGTTAGCGCTTACAACGTCAACTGCTCGCAGGGTGTACAGCTTACCACTCTCCATGAGCGGAACAGTCACATGCAAGACGGAGTAGTCACCGTTATCAACATATGCCGAGGCTGCGCTGTCCTGGCCCATGGGGGCCGGGGCAATATATACCCTGGTACATGACGCCAGTGGATTCAGAAGGAATTGATTGAACTTGAGCAGCACGTGTTCGCTATCCGGCACCGCCTCATCCTGAAGCTGCATAGCAATTCCTCTTCGCAACCTGAAAGCATCAGCGATAACATTTCCACTCCCGCTCCCACTTATCGTGACCCGAACCGTGTCTCCGGAATTCAGTGAGAACGCATCAATCAGATTCCATGTGTTAAGCCCCCTCGATTGGTTTACAGTGTCAACCTTCGAGATGGAGCTTGATTTTGCGTCGACCAATACTGATTTGCAGTTTGAGGTGCTGTCACCGGACCAGTAGCCGTACAAAGAGTAGTTCCCGCTTCGTAGGATTCTAAACGTGTACGTTGCCGTGTTGGCGCTTGATGCCGGCGATTCATAATATGTCGGACCGTATCCACCACGCGGCAAGTAAACATCGCCGTACCCCCCCGTCATCAACGTCCACGATCCCTGTTTAGAGAAGACCCCCGGAGTCGAATTGTCCACTAGTATATCATCAAAACTCGGAAGAGTTTTTGAGGGGAACACCTCAGACTTCAGTTCGCCGAGGGCATCGGGATAGGACATAAGAGACCCATAGTGCGAACTGGTCCCATAATACCAGATGTTAACACCAGCAGCACCCTTTGTTCTGGCATCCTGTATTTCGGAAATTGTATTGGCAATCGACCCAGCAGAGCTAAGTGCAATACCTGGAGAGAGTTGAAACCCGCCCGGAACAGAATCATCACATGCACTCATCTGACTGCCGAAATCACTCGTATTCAAATAGAGCATGGGTTCCAGCATGTCCACATACCCGTTTTTCGCCCAGTCGCCCCACGATTCGAGCATATAGCTCGACATGTAAGGCGGCACGGCAGCGCCACTGACCACACAGTCAGGGTTGACCCTCTTCACGTTTTCATAAATTTGCTTGACAACATTTGTAATCTGAAGATGTCGCCAGGCTAACCAGGCAGGGTCGTTCGCTGGCAAGGTCAATGGGTCGGGATCCACGGTCTCTTGCGTAAAGCGGGCTCTGGCAATGGTCGAATACGACAACGTTGTATCCATTTCTATATCCGACTCGATGCCGTCAAGATCAGGATAGTCTTTTGCGAGCTCCGTGTACAAGTTAACGACAAAGCTGTCTGCAGCGGGCACGCCCGGATCAAGTCCAAAGTAGTAACCATCCGGGGTGTGCTCAAAATCCTTCGTCGTGTCGCGTTGCACGAAAGCCCAGTTGGGATGCGCTTTGAGAATCATGGGTACATTTGTTGAGTCATAATCCAGGCTAATATCAAATGACCCCATTTCAAACCACGCAAATACTTCCATCCCGTATTTGTGAGCTATGTCTATGTAAGTACGCAGCGGATCTTCTCCCACAAAAGCCGGAGACTGAAGCGGTCCACCCGCATCCTTCACGACGGTGCTCGGATAAATCGTGCCCGCTTCGGGACTATGACCGTCCCAGACACTGACGTAGAGTACATTGAAGTTTGCCGCGCTTAGGTTTTTGACCATCGCATCTATATCTGCAGAGTCGGACGGCGAATATCCCGCGGGAATCCACACGCCTCTCGTCTCAGGATCAGGAAAAACCTGAGCAGAGGACACCGGTGCAAACAGGGTGAGTAAAAGGAGCGAACACAATAATGATATTCCCGTTTGAAGGACCCCGGCGTTTTTCTCAAGTGTTAGTATAAGCATCTCTTCCTTCTGTCAACAACACGTATTCTATTTACGGGCGCGTAATGAATCCGTCATGTGTGGCGTTTTGAATCGCATTTCGTCTTTGTTAATATGCACCGTCATTTGGTTTCCTTTCCAAACATGATTCTGACGGTCTGGGGCATCACGTCATTGATGGTGGAGCTTTTGGTAAGTGTCCAAAAGCTTTGGTTATTCTCCAACAATACCTCCGCGGGTACGATCCAGCCTTGTATCCATCCTGTATTGGTAGACCATGCTCCCCATCCCGCATCGCCGTTAGCCCCCCAGTAATCCCATTGACCATAGTCGAAGGTTCTAAACCAGGCTCCATCAAGAGCTCTATGTTTGGCACTTTTAACCTGGATGCGGATAAGAAAATCGGCAAGCTTCTTTTCGGCGGCCATGTACTTCTTGTTTTTTGTGGCATGCGCGGCCTCATTCAAGGCAAATAAAGCGAAGTTGCAGGTATATAGCATGTCCGACACCGGTTCACCGTTCCTGAATATCAAGGGTTCCTCTGCCGTTCCGTAAGCCTGGTTCGATTTCGGCGGAGGGCAGAATCCTTTCCCTGGTGTACCCAGTTCTTCCCTTATGGCACCGCGGGGGGCCTGATACTTTAACATGCCGGAGACCACCTCATTCAACCATTTTCTGTGCTCAGGTGTATTTTGTATTCGCACCAACCAGGCAAGAGGTAGAATCATACGAGCCCTTTCCTGCTGCAATCCGTTCGTCCAAATCCAGTTCTTCGGATAATCTTGCATGGTGGTCCTGATTGCTCTTTCCGTTCTTGTCAGAAGAGGCTTGTAACCTGTTCTGCTATACAGCCAAAGGTAACAGGCCCACATCCAAGCTTCGAAATGTGGGTGTGGATTGATGATATTCCTGTTCCAGTAGTATTTCCATCCGTGCTTTAGAAGCTTATTCTGGTCAATCCGGTCACCCCGAAATCCTTCCCGACCGGTAGTTCTGAAATTGGCCACAATGCCTTCAGCAATTTCCTTATCCCACCGGTGAGTTTTCATGTAGGCTTCTGCACCTATGAGTCCCAGCAGAAGGTGAGCATTGTCGTCTCCATAAAAAGCCCCTGGAGCGGTGGTGGCCCATCCGATGAGGCCAAAAGCCGGACTTCGTCTGTCGTTCTTGAGACCGGACCTGAGATTGGAATGATAGAAGACATAATTGGTCAGGTTGGAGGCGTACTTGTAGTAGTTCTTCTTATTCAGAAAATGTCCCGCGGCGGCAAGGGCATAGGCAACCTGCCCCTCGTTGTCAGCCCGTACCCAATAGTGAACCGGCTGCGAACCATTATAATAAATCTGTGAAGTCTGTCCTTCGAAAATTCCCAAAGAGCCATTTCCGTTCGGCCAGTATTTGCCGACAGGAGACGGGACGTTTCCATGATCCTTCACGTACAGTTTCTCCCAAGTGGAGTCGACAAAGAAATGTCCGTTGAAAAGCCACTGCACGCCTTTTCGTATTGATGTTCGCATTGCATTCGGTGCCAGAGGTTCGTTTCTTGCGTACATCGGAGAAACATACGAAAGCCAATGATGCAGCTCTATGTTCTTATCTCCGGATACCCATGACATTATATACTGCCACACGATCTTCCAGTAGGGTTCCGGTTGATAGCGACCGGTTGCAAAACTACTTAACCGGGTCATTGCCACAAGCATATTCCCTTTCCGAAAAAGGAGCGGATAGGTCTTGACACCTTTAAGTCCGTATGCAGCCTTATCGAGGCCAGCCACCTTGCCCAAAACTATCAGTGGATCCTTAACGTTTACAGGTATTACGTGACAACCGTTGATCCCCAATATGCTCATCGGTCCAAGCTTATCTCCGAATACGTCTGATACAACCACTCCTCTGTCCAGCATTGGCGCGACTACGGTATCCTGGATACTCAACCCCGGCAAAGACGCAGGATATTCTATATAAAGTCTGAGTTCCTTTTCTTTCGCGATCTCCAGCAGCCTGTTACTGATCGACGTCTTCTGTTTCGGATAAGAGTCAGCCAGTATTAAAACCCCCGTTCCCTTCTTCGCGTGCGTAATAGCCTCTTGAGGATTGCGGTAGAGGTTCACGCCTATGTCATTCTTGCGCAAAAGAACATACAAGTCGCTGTTTGTATTACCGCAGAGATTTATTCTCGCTCTTTCACTTTGAGAATAAACCATCGTCGAAACAAAGAGCGAAAAAACAATCAAGCTGCTGATAAAGTAACTTACTTTCATAAATCACCCGTCCTCATTTAATTAATTCCTTGATGCATTCAGATCGATTTTCTGAATATTCTCCGCGACAAGAGACTATAATGCCAAGAAAGAATCGATACATCTCAACGAGCAAAATATCATTGGGTATTCTCACATTGCTACTCATGGTTTTCTCACTAATGATATTTTCATTTGAACAACTTCTGCGTTTCTGTCAACGTTACCTCAAGCATCTCCTCTATGTCTCCGCCAAGCAGGTTCTATTTGTACGGAGGTAGTGAAACCATCAAAACTTCTTGCGATCCCTTCATCTACTTTTAATTTGTTACGAGCTCGTTCTTTGGCGGCAGTTTTGGAAAAGGATTGTGCGGCTCCGTCTGGTACCAATACACAACGGAAGAAATACGATCCTGTCTGGGACGATATTTGCCATCATCTCCCCACCCCAAATCCTGTATCGTAACTCTCAATGTCTCTTTGAAATGTATCGGATCAGTGATATGCCACCTGTACATACCAAACCGCTCCATTACGTTATAATGTCCATCTCCGCGTATTACCTGCGGCAGCCCGCTATAAGGGCTGCAGAATTCAGTGTACTCAATAGTTTCTATCCCGGGTGCCTTTTCCTTTTTTGTGTCAAAACTATAAGAGCCACAGAAATAATCTTCGGCACCCGTCCCGCAGATCGTCGGGAACTGGACATCCCCGTCTATAAAAAACTTGATTTCACCTTCTCCCCACCATCCGTTGCTGCGGGTTTCCAGCGCGAGGTATGTCCCCACATATTGACCTCTGCCATGGATATTTTCAACGAGTACATAATCCTTTTTATAAGAAACAGGATCCTCCTGCTTAAACTCTGCGTGAAAATAAGCTGCATCGTTTGGAACCTCCGCCAAGACATAATCAATCTGGTAATACAGTGTTACATCGTGGTCGCTAATGTTCTCCAACGTAATCCTGCATTTCTTATGAAAAGGCATCGGCCAGTAACAATTGAAACCGTTGCCGGGATTCACGGCTACAGCCAAAGACTGCAAAGGCGAATATTGTCCCCATCCCATGCAAAAGAAATCTCCTACCGGACATTCTACCGAAGGCTCTTTCTCATCATCCCAATAAATTCTAAAAATCAAAAGCCGCCAATTACCGGTAGCGGTCATCCAGATATGTTTGATCTCACCAGGTCCATCCACTTCTGCCAACGTAAAAGTTGATTTCGAATCTATCTTAACACTTGGGCTCACTTTCCACCCTTGGCCCAGGTTCTTGGCAGCGTCAGCGCCAGTACCCTCTGTTGCCATGCCGCCCTGTCCCTTCGCACCTGTAAAGTTTTCCGGACTGATGGAACGGCTCACAGCATCAGATAGCTTGTACAAGTTGTCCAGCGTCAATTGTCTCCCTTTCGAATTAGTATGTTAGAATTGAGGTCTTTACATAGCCTAATAGACCCCCGAGTTACTTTTGTGGTTCTGTGCGTTATTTCTTTGATCCCCACTTCATTGGTTCCTTTCATTTGTAATTTCTCTACTTCGCGCGGTGTTGATGTATCTGTCTACTGCATTCTGACCGAGCACCGTTTTCAGCAGTGTGTCCACCGAGACCTTATAAACTTACGATTAGTCGTTTGCGTGCCGGTAGACTTTCCTTGTCCAAGGCGTACGCCTTTGGCGGAAATCTCTCTCCCGCCTTTTTTCGGCGGGCATCTGGACATTTCCTTATCGCATTTAAGTTCCTGTCCATCAGCACAATCAGCTCTGCTCCGCTTTTTGATCCACTTTGCCTCATCGGTTCCTTGAACGGCCCTACGCATGGTCCCTACGGTTCTTGTTCTCTACGCTCACAGTTACTGTTTCTGTTTCTGTCTTCTTTCACCAGTGTATCATCTTGCAGCAGGCACTCCTTAGCCGTTGACAGTCTCGGCTCGCTAATCCTTGGGAAGAGCTCATATGAGTTCTCTCCCAAAGGGATCCCTTTGGGATAACTCCCATATGAACTCTCCTTCCGAACCCTTTGTCTGCCTTCTCTCTAATTCTTTCTCGTTCATCTGTCTCCTCAGGTTTTCTAAAAAATTAACTCCACCTGAGGCGACAAATGTCGTTATTTAATCAGCATCATCTTCTTCGTCATGACGTTTGCGCCTTGCTGGAGGGTATAGAAGTACACTCCGCTTGCAAAGTTGTCCATGCTGACGTTATATATATATTCGCCCGGCGCTTTGTCACCTTGAGCCACAACTTTCACGAGCTGTCCGAGTACGTTGTAGATCTTGAGTCTCATCATCCCCGCCTTGCTCAGTGTAACCTTGATAACGGTCGAGGGGTTGAACGGGTTCGGATAATTGTTGCTCAGATTGAATTTCGTTGCGACCTGTGCGGGCTGCTGCTTGACAGCGGTAAGACCGGTAAACCAGTACGGGTCGCCAAGCGGTTTCCCGTCGGTGCTGCCGTTTTTCACTGTTGCATTTGTATATTGCATGTCAGTAGCCTCGGGCAGCGGCCAATACGGAATCCAGTTCGAAGTACCCGTGGGTATAGACTGTATCTGATATCCCCAGCCAATCGTGGGGGATTGGTGTGTCCTTATCAACGTGAAGTAAGGCAGCAAACCGACTCCGTAGTTCCCGCCGCCTTGTAATACATTCGCAAATGAAGAGCCATAATCAGGATCGACTCCTATCATGTTGCCTGACGCCGTGAAGCCCGGCCAATCCGTTTTGTCATTGAACATCTGCTGTGTACGAGCGTTCATCCACGACGGGGTGTACAGCGAATCCGGAGATCCTGCCGTAACGGTGTCGTTCCAGGCTGTCCAGAAATTCGTTACGGCCGACGGCTCGTAGAAATCGTTGTTCTCCACTTGCACAACTCTCTTCGCCTCGGCAAGCACCCTCCAATTCGATTTAGTGGAATCCCCCGGATCAAACACCTTGTCACTGGCTACGTTCATCGTATCAAAAGATATAATCGCTGGAGTCGCCGCGGTGAACTCCTCATCCCACCATGGATATTCAGATTTCAGTTCACCTCCTACAAACGCGCCGTAAAAGAGGTTGTTATCCATTTTCGCATTTTCAGCAGCCATAATAAAGAACGGTTGCATGAACGAAAACACAACACTGTTATGAGAAAAGTCGATATAGCGCACAGGATACTTTGCAACAAGTTCAGCAGAATTGTCGCAGAAGAACGTATTATAATTCATAACGATCGTATCGACGGCAGCAATCGCCGGCCATAGGGGCTCCAACGCTGATGCATCTGTCCAAGTTATAGGATCAACATTGTCCCTAAAGTCACAATTCGTAATAAAGTAATCACCCCAGTTCCCGGTGTAAACGATTGCACATCCACTAACATCGCTGAAAATAACATTATCAACGTGGAGTTTTACAGAATCCCCGGAAACCACGATACCGTAAGCGGGATGGACGAAAGAACCATCTGTGGATAAACCCTCGATAAAAAGATTCTTGAATTTTGCTACTAACCCGTTTCGATTCAGGTTGAACAAAGTGCCAGGTATCGAACCATCACTTAGAACACCCGGTTGTATGCATGGCGGTCGACCGTCAGAGCCTAAGACTCCCAAAACTGTGATGTTCGACCTGGGTGTTATCTGCCCCAGGAATACATAGGTCGTGTCCAATGAAATGAGCTTGTATACGCCATGAGCCTGCTGGCCACTTGCGGTAGTATCACTGTTGATGGCCTGATCAAGATAGGGTCCGCTCGCGTAAACGACAAGCGTGTCGTTCCCCGCAGCTAATGCTTTGCGTGCAGGTGCAAACCATACTGTCATCGCAATAGCGACCGATGCGATAAATACACTTCTCATAATAGGAATCCTTTTGTTTGTGTTTCTGTCTTTTCCAATTTCTCCCGATAACGTCGGGATCGCCCGAACGAGATGCCATACTCGACAAGCATTCCCCACTTAGTGACCACTCTTGCCATAGCACTTAATTCCACGAATCTAACATCACCTCTCTTCCTTTTTTGTTTGCGAATTAGATAACCGCCGCCAATGTGGCCGTGGTCGCCCTTTGTGGCGTCCCTCATTTGTACGCAACTCCTAGATTTTCCCATCACAACTTCCATCGAAATCCCAAATCAGCAGTGAATCCGTAGTCCTCTATCGCGGTAGGAGGACCACCTTGAATCACCTGCACATCATTAGAAGAATTTATGTTATTGAGGTCCGTATATACTTCAAGCCCGTCCCACGGCAGCTTCTGTCTCGCGGCAATGTCCCACCGCCTGTATGCGGCAGTGTATCCCCTCAACTGGGGCCACTGACTTGGCGAAGTGAAAATATTGGCCTGATAAACCATGGTGGCCCGGATTGAAAACCCCTCATAATCAAATCCGAGGGAAAGATTGAATATGTCATCCGGCTGATCAACAAGTCGGTCGGTAAAAGAAGTGTCAATGTACTGGAGAGTACGACCAGTTGATACGGAATACACGTACGGATATTGTGCCTTTGATTTCGTATGTGTGTAATTAACATCAAGCACCAATCCCGATAGGATACCGGGCAAATACCAAAAATGAGTTTGCCAGTCGAGTTCTATTCCATAGACTTCATTTAGATAAGGATTGTTTTCGGTTGTGTAAACAGAATAGGTAGTGTTAGGATTGAAATTCGCCAGATTCCGAGGCAGATATTCCAGTGCAGCTGTCCCTTTGACAAAAAATTGCCACGAATATACCATATCGCGAATCTGCTTGAAAAACCCGTCCGCGCTGAACAGTCCAATCGTGTTGTCATAAAAGGAAACAGCAGCATCGTAGTTAGTCGAATAAGCCGGAACCAATCCACTGTTATTCCATCCGACTATAATATCGGACAGGTCGATCCTCGGCACGAAATCGCTGTAGCTCGGATAAGCCAATGTATTTGTATAGGAAAGCCGCATATCAGCCCATGAAACCGGGTCATATCTCAGGCTTATGTCTGGCAGCAAATAGCCGCGGTACCTGGTGATAGTCGTATCATAATGATTGTACGCCCATTGTGGCTCAGGACTCGTCACGCCGGCTACACCAGTGTAGGATGTCTGGAACGTCTGAAATCTTGCCCCACCGACAACTGTTACTTGATGACCGACTTTCAGAGTCGCCATCGCGTAAACTGCGTTTGGATTCTCATGTCCGGAATAGTTCGATATAGTCGACTCATGGTAATCGTGGTAATAGATTGGCGTAAGAGTCTGCTCATTTTTTTGCAGAAGGGCTGCCAGCTGCGATATCATGCCGAGATTCAATGGCGCAGCCATTTTGTAATTGCCATTTAGAAACGTCCCATAACTGAAGTTCGGATCCAGAAAGTCCGTAATTGGTATGAGATAATTACCCATTGGCAAATTGAAGTGCGAGTTGATCAGATTATCACCGCTCAGCGATCCACCCGTGTCAAACATTCCAAGATCTGCACCATACAGATACGATCTTGTTACATACCGAGATTCTCCTCCGAATTTTATCACTGCGGAAACCGCATCCGAGAAAGTAATATTACTTTTCAGATTGAGTTTTGCCGTGAACGCGCGCGCTCTGGAAAAGCTGTTGGTATTATTAACGCCGAAGAGGTACGCCTCAGGCAAATTGGTGGTCGCTGCATCTACAACCGCCTGAGGGCTGATATTCCACATACCGCTGAACTGATTCAGACCTGCAGACAATTGCGAGAACGAGACTCCCCAGTTGTCGGGCGACTTGGTTTCCGAGTACGTGTGGCCAAGTTCTATATCCAAGTTAAAAACAGGCAACTCTTGCTTAAAATCGAGGACGTCTGAAATAGTGTTCAATATGTCGCGTGAACCTGACAGGCCATAAAAAAGCATGTTGGAGCCGATACTGAAGTCCTCTGACCGTTGTTGAGCATTAGTAGTGCCGGAACTCAGGAAATTCATCAGTTTAAGTGACCCGCCAGAGTACTCATAATCCAAATCAAGTGCACCGTTGTAAAGAAGCTTGTCCCTGGGAATATCAAAAAGGGTCACATCATAAACGGCGTATTGAGATGTGCTATTCCCGAAATGGGTATACGCGCTCGACAACTCGTTCGAGGTAAGGTTCATTCTCTCAACATCTACTTGCGCGAAGATACCTAATTTGTCATTCAACAGCCTATCCTGTACGCTCCCAACATACTTGTAATTGTTGTATTTGTTATAGGCGTCTGGAAGATTATTGTATCCCCCCTGAACAAGCAGGCTATATTGTGGTACACCCGGTTTCTTTACTTCCGCCTCCCGCATGTCAAAATTGACAACCCCACCAATCACATTGGCGTCCATGTCCGGCGTGACCGTCTTCGACACCTGTATTCCTTCCAGCATATTCGATGAGATCATGCTCAGGTTGGTGCTCCTGTCATTCGGATTAGACGCTCCCATCTCGATCCCGTCAATCGTGATCTCATTATACTGTGGCGCCATCCCGCGGATTATCACTTTGTATCCTTCCCCACCGCTCCTCAGGACAAAGACTCCCGGCAATCTCCCCACGGATTCCGCAGCATTCTCATCGGGCAGCTGCCGAATCTTTGCTGCAGAAACCGCGTTCATGATGTTGTCCGATGAAAGCTCCTGGTTGATAGCTTGCGCTTGACCGCTCGCTTGTGCAGTGACAACAACTTCCTTCCCCTTTACTCCGACAGGCTTCAGCTTCAAGTCCTCTGTGAGTTTCCCCCCTTCCAGCACTTGCACGAAGATTTCACGAGATACGTAACCGACATAACTCACACGGATGACATAACCTCCTGAAGGTATGTTCGGGATTGAATAATTGCCGTCCAGGTCAGTTGAAGCTCCCATGCTCGTTCCTTTCAACAGGACGTTCGCACCCGGCAGCGGGTCTCCGGTCTGCGCATCGAGGACTTCTCCGCGGATCTCCCCACTCAACTGATTACCGCCGCTCCTCTGCGTAATTACGATATACCTCCCTTTCAACGCTGTCCAGCTCAAACCTGTCCCTACGAAAACCTGATTAAGTGCATCTGCGAGCGTCACATGATCGGCAAACACGGTAATTCTCTTTTCAACGGGGACATCTTCCCTGCTGTAAGAAAAGCGCACCCCCGTCATGGAAGATATCCTGTTCAAAAGATCGACCAGACGGACATTGGTGACTCTCAGTGAGATCTGGGTGTTTAAGTACGCGAGTTGGCCTGAGAGAGGAGCAATCGAGGATTTACCCTGGTTTCCGGTTGGCTCATTCCCGGTAAGATTGCTGAGCTGCCGCGCCCTGATATTAAAGGACCAAAGACACAGAACAACAAACGTGGTGATCGAGACAAAGTTATAAGTTCTTTTCAAACATCAAACTCCTTGTTACGAAAATTCAGATTTGCATTGGCTTGCTTCTTATCCTTTTCTGACAATGATTTCCCTGATATGAATAAGACAGAATCCTGGGAGACTTTGCACTTTAGTTTCAGGGAAAGAGCAATAACCTTAAGAACCCGGTCAAGTGGGACACGGTTGTCAAAAGAAGTGGTGATCGTCCTGGAAAGGATGGAAGTGTCCGAAGCGAAACAGTTGATCCCATAGCTTCTCCGAAGCTGCTTGAACACTTCGCTCATGGGATCGTTATTGAATATCAGCCTGCCGCTCATCCAACCTATGTCCAACGAGACGTTAGCGTATGTTGGAGGTATCACTATGCCTTTCTCATTGTTTATCACGGAATATTGATTGCGCAGAACGACGATAACCTTTCCAGCCAGGCCGCCGGGCTGAATAGATACCGCCCCGTCAAGGACAGATACTCGCGTATTGCTGTCGTCCGGCCATGCCCTGACGTCGAACTTGGTACCGGCATCCCTGATGATGTCCTTTCCAGCATGGACTATGAAAGGATGCCTGACTGAGTGGACGACATCGAAAAATGCTTCGCCTTTCAAATACACATTACGCGAACCGTCTGGATTGACGCCGTATCTCAAATCACTCATGGAATTCAGAGTGATCTTTGTCCCATCCGCGAGCATGAAGGTAACTTGTTGGCCCGGCTTTGTGGAGGCCTCCTCAAACACAAGACTCCTGTTGTGCCCCAGTCTCTCGCGTTCCAAAGCCTTTTCTTTGATGTAGTGAGTCGCGTATAACGTCCCGAGAAATGCAACCAACGCTGCTGCGATCAGGGAGACATATCTGATCCGCATGAAAGCGATCTTCTTCTCCAGTGGTAAATTCGGACGCGGGGTAGTCCAGTAAGATCCCAAAGGCAAGACCTTGCGAGACAACATTTCTGCATCTCTTACCCTCGTACGCAATTCCTGGAGTGTATCTCCATACGCCAAATTCTCATCGGCAGACCCCGAAAGCTCCCAGACCCTTCTCAGCTTATCGAAGAATTCCTTGTTTCTCTCACTGGAGTTGATCCAGGCTTCGACTTTTAATTTCTCTTTTGGCGTGCACGTGGAAGAGAGATAACGAGATAATACTTTTAGACTAGGCTTTGTCATCACATGTAATACGATTGACAGCGATGATTCCGCCACTCAAGCACGGAAATATTTCTGTTGCGAGACTCGACTGGAGGCAAAGGTAGATTACGCAAGGAAAAACTTCAGGCTTTTTTTCAGGTGCTTAAGAGCACGCACGACTTGTTTTTCAACGGTATTCCCCGAAATGCCGAACAAGTCAGCGATTTCGCGATAAGTCAATCCGTCTTGCCTGCTCAGTTCAAATACCAACTTACATTTTTGCGGAAGTCTCCCTATAGCTTCTCTCACCGCCGCTTCCAGATCACCGTCTATCATATCTTGCACGGGATCTGAATATGAAAACGCTTCCGCCTTATCGCTATCGGGATCCGTGAGCCCGTTTCCTTTGTTCTTGAGAAAATCAACTGCGCGATTCTTGGTAGCCATGAAAAGATAGGCCTTTATAGACTGCTGCGCGTCAAGCGTCTCCTTGTTAAGCCACATCTTCACAAATACGTCCTGAACCACGTCTTTTGCATTTTCATTCGAACGAACAAAATTCAACGTGAACCTGTATAACCTATCGTAATATCCCCGGTACAATTCTTCGAAGGCAGCCTGATCTCCATGCTTTATCTTCACCACTATTTCCGGTTCAGACAGGATTCCAACGAGTTGACTGTGGAAGTTCTGACCCATTATTGACTCCGACTTTCTTGAGGGAGGGTATGTAAAATTCGTGAGCTGACCATACTGAAACGAATGTTGAGCTACTTTGTCGATTTCGATTGCCTGCGTTAAAACCGGCTTAGAATCTCTTTATACTCCTGTAAGTGATCGTACATTTTATGGAAGACGGCGTACTTGGCTTGATGATAATCTCGGAACTCCTTGTTGGGATGATATACTTTTCCGGGAGCGCTCATCTTCACTGCGGCTTCCAATATTGAACCATACTTCCCGGCTCCGACGGCCGCGAGAATTGCAGTTCCAAGAAGAACAGCCTCGCTTTCCTTCGGAAGTATGATCGGCAGGCCGGTTATGTCAGCGTGCTCCTGGAGCCATAGCCCATTCTTGGTTCCTCCGCCGCACGCATAGACCCTGTCTATCTGATAACCGTGAGCATTCATCTCTTCAATTATGTGACGTGTACCGTAGGCGATCGCCTGTACAGCCGCGTAGTAATTTCTCGCCGCCGCCTCTTCACTCTCATCCAGGGTCAATCCGGCGATTATGCCCCTCGCCGACGCATCTGCCCGCGGCGATCTGTTCCCGAGGAAGTAGGGGAGAATGTTGATATCCTTTGTAACCTCCGGTCCTTTTTTCTCCCCGGCCTTGATTCTGCCGACGATATTGTTCAGATATTGATAGATGCTGACACCACTATCCCGGGCTCTATCGCTTATAGAATCATGCTTATCGTTTTGTGCTATTATGAAGTCTATCAATGCGCCGGTAGCACTTTGACCTCCCTCGTTCAACCACATGCCCGGTATCATTGCGCCGAAATACGGGCCCCAAACTCCAGGGAAGAACCTGGGCTGTTTCGATACGGCCATGTGGCAACTGGAAGTTCCGCCAATTAGCGCAAGGATCTTCTCCAGTTCAGCGGGTTCAGGCACCGATTCGAATTCGGATCCAATCACTCCAATGCCGCCCGCATGTGCATCTATGATTCCGGCAGCCACTTTTGTCTTCACGGTAAGACCCAGCTCAGTCGCAGCTTTCTCCGTAAGATTTCCTATGAAGGTCCCCATCGGTTTTATGTTTGAACCTATCTTATCGCCGACAAAAAGATCGTCGATGTTTATCTGCTTATGAAAGCTCTTATCCCACCTGTTCTCGTGTCCAAGATACGTCCACTTGCACACCGTCGTGCACAGGCTCCTGACGTCGATCCCTGTAGATTTGTATGTCATGAAATCCGCCAGGTCGAAGAATTTGCCGGCTTTCTTCCAGGATTCCGGTGAATTCTCTTTTATCCACAGAAGCTTTGGAGGTTCCTGTTCAGGTGATATTTTTCCTCCCACGTATTTCAACACATCGTGGTTCAGGCTGTTTATTCTTTCCGCCTGTTCCGTTGCGCGATGGTCCATCCACACAATGACGTTGTGCTCATCATTTCCCGTCGGCGAGACAGTTACCGGGTTGTCCTGGGGATCAAGTGCAACCAGCGAGCAGGTCGCGTCGAATGAGATCCCGGCCACTTGCGCCGGATCTATCTTTTCTCTATCCAGCGCGTCCTTCACGCAATGACATGCGGCAGACCAGATATTGTCCGACGATTGTTCCACGAAATTTCCCTGCGGATACCAGATGCGGATTTCTTTTTGGGAATAGGAAACCATCCTCCCGGCCAGATTGAAAATTCCGGCTCTCACGCTCCCGGTTCCCACATCGACACCGATCACTAGTTCTTCACCGTTCTGTTTCATAAGTTTTACCGCTGTTCTCCCTAAATGACTGCGAATATAGTGATCATACTTTGCCGCAGATGTAGACTTCTACGCCAAGTTCGTTCATTGCCGCTGCTTTCACATACAATGCTCGTCTTGCGCTTTGCTCGTCCGGTGCATAGGCAACCTGAATATGATTTGCCTTGTGCCGTGCCATCATTTGATCACGCGTTACCCCTTCCAGAACGGCGTGCATAATAGGCCATTCATGGTTAGTCAGATTCAGTCTTTCCTCCGTTTCCTTCTCGGGCAACTTCACTGCTTTGCCGAGACCTATGTCGTATTTCAATTTTCCGCCTTCAATGAACATCCTGCTCCAAACTATATTCCCCGGTTTGCTTACTCCCTTCAGGGTACCTCCGCCAAGTTTGAAATAGACGGGAGGCTGGCGCTCGCTTACAGCTTCGCTGTATCCGCCTTCGATATGTGCCGCCGGTATCGAACCCGAAATCTCAAATACCCAGACAAAATCATCGAGGCCGTCGCCTTTGAAATGTCTTCCCCATCGAATGTCATGCAACGTTGTTTCAGGCGGATAACCTAGGCGCCGCCATACACGATTCGTAACGAGCGCATCCACACCGGCTAATTCATCGGCTTCATTGAAATGCGGCAAAGCTTCGCCGGCAAATAATTCTCTCTTTGTTTCCTCGTGATATACCGGCGGTCTGTCGACATTGTTAAACAGCCCTTCTGCCAAATCCGATGCGGGGCAAAGGTCCTTTAACCCCTGTTGATATTGGATCCCGATAAATGCGCAGCCGAACTCGTCAGCAATCCGTAAAGCGGCGATATACATTTTGCACTGCTGAATGATTTGGTTCTCAGTGAGATCGGTTTCCCCATTCGAACCGAGATTGAATTTCATCCCTTTCGCTTTCAACCAATCGTAGATTTTTTGTGCTTCGCTGTCGGTGACGGTTTGCATTTTGGCATACAAAGTTGATTGGCTCAAACGCTCCTTGAAGATTCCCAAGGGTTGAAGGAGCTCGTCTGGTATTATCGCGTTGTACATTCCCATACAACCTTCATCGAATATCCCCATGATGGCTTTTTTGTCCATTATCTCTCTTGCGGATTCAATGCCTTCTCTCGCCTCGGCCTTAGAAATTTCGCCGTCCTCGTACGGACGGACGTGAGTAACATCGTGAGAGATTGACCCGTTCTTGAGCCAGCTTCTTATTCCTTTAAGGAAAAACTCGTCGTCAAAATTCTCGCTCCAAATTGTGCTGTATTTTTTTCCTGCCTTTGTCAGTGAAGCGTTGATGTTCAATAGTCCGACTAAACCCGGCCATGTCCCGCTCCAATTGGCCACGGTCAGGATAGGTCCCCGATGTGTTATCAATCCGGGTAATATGTGTTGGGTATATTCCCATACCGCCTCCGCGACAACTAGCGGAGCATCTTTAGGTATCGAGCGAAAAACTTCGATGCCATATTTCTGGCTGTCGATAAAGCCGTGCTTCTTGACCGGGTCATATTGATGGGCGCGTACTACCTTTACCCCTTCTCTTTCCAAGGAAGCAATAAGCTTCCGCTCCATTTCAGATTGCGCCTGCTCACAAATCCTGTCGGCTGAGAGACGCAGATCGCCATTAGCAACCAAGTAAACTTTCTTCATCTCACTCTCTTTTTTTGCATGTGATCTTTATACAGCATCAGTTCTTGTTTTCTTACATTATGTGTCTCAACTTGTACCATGATGGTCATCCCTGGCCCCTGATTGATGACGTCAACTGCATCTCTCGACCCCTTTCCAGTTTTTCGTCTTTCAAAAGCATTCGAGTAGAGGCACTGACGTAGAATGATAAGCGTTTATCAAAAATACAAAAAAGAAGATGCGGTTCACCGACTAGATTCGACGACATGAATCTCCCAGAACCAGCTCGGGTTTCAAAAAGATCCCCTGCCTGGTCGAATTCTTGTTCTGGATTATGTTGGCTATCATGTCAATGGCAAACTCACCCAACGATCTTATGGGCTGATTTATATGCGTGACTCTGGGGCGAAATATTCCATAGCCTTGAATCTCGTCAAAACTCAACAAGGAGACATCCTGTGGAATGGAAAGCCCCATCTCTTGAACAGCCTGAATGAAGCCTGATGACATCAGACCATTGAATGAAAAAACTGCCGTAGGTTTCTTTCTTCGACTGAGGACCTCTTTCGTTCGTTCATATGCCTTCGCCTCGTCCAAATCACAATTTATAATCAGTTCTTGGTCGATCAGGATGCCGTTTTCCTTCATCGCCTTTTCGAATCCCGCATACCGCTCAACATCGGGAAATATATATCCTGCTCCTCTCAGGATTCCGATTCGGGTATGGCCAAGCTTTATCAGGTACTGAGTCGCCTGATAACCGCCCTGGAAATGGTCCGTAGTTACGAAGTTCACCTTTAGATCTCTATATATCCTGTCGACAAGCACGAACTTCTGACCGCTTCCAATCAGGTATTCAACTGACTTTTTCGAATATGGAACAATGACCACGCCGTCCACTCTCTGGGCCTGCATCAGCTTCACGTAGTGCATCTCCTCCTCGGCATTGTCATCCGTATTGCACAGCAGTAAGCTGAACTTATGGACGGTAGCGTGTTCTTCGAGAGAGCGGAACCACTTGTTAAAGAAGGGGTTCTTAACGTCCGGCATTATGACACCGAGCGTGTTGGTTCTCCTTTTGACCAATGACCGCGCGATTTGGCTGGGTTGAAAGTGCAACTCCTCCATGGCCTTATGAATCTTCGTTGCCGATTTTGCATTGACCACCTCAGGGTGGTTGAGCAACCTTGAGACCGTTACGACCGATACTTTCGCCCTTTTGGCGACATCATTTATCGTAGCCATGAGTTAATATTGATAAGCGCTTATCATGTCTTTTTGAAATCATACAACTTTCAGAATCAAAAGTCAAGACTTTTGATTCCACGCCTCGCTCGTGCATTGACTCGTAAAAAGGGTGACTTTGGCGGATACAGAGACAAATCGTTACCTCATAATTCAGGTAACCCAAATAGGAGATTTCCAGATTATGGGAAAACGAAACAAGCGGGAGTACCCGTTAGCAATAATAAAGCGATACAGGCTAGCAACTAAAAAAGAGAAGCCAGAGATACTGGGTGAGTTCTGTAGAGTGTCTGGGTACAATCGCAGGTACGCTCTTCGCTTATAAGGTCGCTTATCCTGACTCCTGTCAGGAACTCGACGAGTTCTCCTGGGGTCACGCTCATATCTTCCATACCGTGCCCGCACGCACGCACCTTGGTTCGATGGGTGGATGAGTAGCGCCTTCGCCTCCACAGTGCAGGCTTGACCTTTTCCCATCTTTGGCCGACCGGTTCATCCGTGGGTTCTCCACATTGATTGCGGCCCGGTACTTCTCCTCATGCCCTTCGGATCCCACCTCACGGTGGACACCCTGCACTCGGCTACATCACTCGGCTTGGGTTCAGTCATGACAGGACTTTAACCTGCAAGTTCGTGATACTGCACGGCACACACGAAGAAGGAGGCTCAACACCTCCTTCCTCGCTATCGGATCACAGCTGAACTTATGTTAAGAGTTGGATCCTTCCTGCATTTTCGCAGCGACAGACTCGTTCATTTCTTCCTGGGTAGACTTACCTGCCAGCTGGGCAGCCAAATCTTTAGCCTTCTGAGAAAGAACGACTGCGTCCTTCTTCTTGCTGGAAGTCGACGAGGTGCTTCCGGTAG
>JAMCXB010000044.1 GCA_023480735.1 Bacteroidota bacterium
TCGCCTAATGAGGCTTCGTAACTCCGATTACTCGAAGCCACGCTCATTCGGCTACATGACCTACAGGCAATTATCATGACAAGAACCTTTCATCTTGCTAGACTGTCCAAGCTTGCTTGGCGCACCGGAGAGCCACAGAGAAAAATTCAATGGCGGGACTTTTCGTCCACGTCTCTAGGGTTACTGCTCAACGGAAGCGCAGAAAGCGGCCACGACCTCAGTAGGAGAGAATAGAGTTTGAACCAAACGACTCAACTCATTTTCTTAACATATCATAAATGCGGGTGGTATTAGTGCCGGCTTTAGAGAACCAGGATACCCGGCCTTCCTGGTATCTCATCGGTGCGTCGCAGAATGCAGATCCCTCGGGTGGATGGTACCTGTACAAAATCAGCGCAACGTTCTCTGAGCATTACTTTGCTGATTTTCCGGGACTCGGCGTCGACGCTAGCGCAATATATGTCACATCTAATCAGTGGGTAAATGCGAGCACATTCGCGTATGCTCAACTTTTTGTGTGCGACAAATCGCAGTTCTATTCTGGACAGAGCGCAAATTACAAGGTCTTCCGAGGCAACGATTTTGCAAATGCGGACGGCACGTGTGCCTTCACAGTGAAGCCCGCGCACAAACCCTCTCTTGTCGACGCTTTCACGGCGAAAGGGAAGCGAATTACCGGGGGCGGCCCGAGAAGATTACTTGTAAGAATGAATGGCATTGTTCGGGATCGATTATATCCTCGTCCATCCTTGATCCAGTTTAACAGGGCTTCACTGTCAATGATAAGTGGTGGGAATTTCGGAGCGGAATCACTGTTCCCGTTGGATACACTCCTTCATAAAAGAAAATTAATCTCAAGATTATGCGGGAGCTATTGACATACTCGTTCTTTTTTTAGAATATTTCTTTGTCGATAGGATGACCTGAAGGCTCACATCTCGAACAGAGTGCGGGCCGCGGTGAGACGGAATGTGTTCCTCGCATGGTGAAGGAGAACGAACTTGGTGCGGTGAGTGGATTCGCGCTGTACCACTTTGACCAAGAAAGGGAGAGGAGAGCGATGGACCAGTTGATACAGAGAAGACCGCAGAGGGGCTCGGACGGAAAGAACTGCGGGTGGATTACGCAAGCGGTTCAACACGCGCGCTGGTACGCGCGAGGGTTTACGGAATTATATTGCGGGGTAATCGTTGCGTTGCTTTTGGTTGTGGCTTCTTTCTCTGGAATTAAGTTCGGCATGAAGCAACGCGCCGGAAATCTTGTAGCGAATCCAACATTTCAAGTAAATGGGAAGCCGTCACTAATCTCCTGGGTAACTGACACAGTCCTCACTAAGATAGTCAACGACGCTCCGATCGGGGAAAAGCCATGATCTCTCCAGCTATCTCCAGGATGGATTCCTCGTGAGGGAATTGCTCGAACATACGTCAGCGGGGAATCAGGTAAGCGAGTGTACAGACTGACCGTGTGGGTCAAGTGTGTTAATCGTTGGCATGGTAGCGTCTCACTCGGCATCTGGTCGCAAAATAGGTGGTTCAGCCGAAAGACGGCTTCAAGTAATTTATCACGGTGGTCGGCCATTTCTTTGGTCGATACGCTGTTACTTTCAACTGCTGACACTATCGCAGTGCAACTTTCTGCTGGTTCGACTGAATTGTCCGGCGGCAGGGTCTTATTCAACGATATTACTTTGGAACTGATTCGATGAGTGTACTTAGAGCAAAAATGAGAATGGGCTTCGTTGCAATTTTTCTTCTGATTATCGAAAATATGGCTCATGCGCAGGGTTGGGACGTCACCAATGGGACTTTTGGTGATTATATCTCAGCAATAACGATGTATCAGTCAGATCCCGATACCATGTATGCGCTAGGGGGCGGACATCAATTGGGCCCAAGTCTCTTCAGGAGTGTAGATGGAGGTGCGAGTTGGGATACCATTGGCGCTCAAGCGCCAGGAGGATTCGGAAGCGATGTCGGTGCTTTAAAGGTTGACCCTAACGATTCACATATTCTATACGCTTCGGTGTTTGGCTATGATCTAGCGAAGCTTCGCCTCAGACCGCCGAGCAAAAAGCTCGAACTCGGGACGGTTACAAAACCGCAATAACATAGGACGGCCTGAGAAAAAATGGCGTTAAGAAAATTTCGGAGCGGAGCGTTAAGAAACGAATATTTGTCTCCACTATTGTTTGATGATGTCTGTCCATTTTCCTTTGCTCGCCCAAAGGAAAATGGACGAAAAGGAAAGGGCGCCCTGCGAAAATGGTTCCGCTTCGCCAAAGGTGAATCGGAACCGTCCCGTCCCCCTGCACGTGAGGCGATTTTAATATACGGTGGTTCGTGTGTCTCTGAGGAGATTCCCAAAATCGCCTCTTCAGGTAACTTGAGAGCTTCCGTGGAGGGGGGACGGGACTCCATTTTCGCAAGGGGATTTCCTCCCGTCGTAAATTGCAACAAAACTTGTCTCATTTGTCTGAGTTTTGATATATGAAGGTACCTAGAGAGTAACAACATTGAGATGTCTACAGATGGCGGTCTAACGTGGAAGGTGATTTTTATTGGTCACTTGGGTCCTGCTCCTGTAGTTGAGATAGATCCAATGCACAACAGAATAGTCTATGTTGGAGTTGGGCCGGGTCTAATAGAGCGTTCAACCGACGGTGGAGACACTTGGGATACTATCCCAGAGCCACCTGCCGCAGGCCAACAGGGTGTCCTGCTGGCTTCGCTCGCGATCGCTCCATCCAACGACAGCATTCTTTATGCGGGTTACACAACAGGAATTTACAAGAGCACTGATAAGGGCACTACTTGGCACCTTGTGGACTTAGGACCGACGGTGATCTCCGGAGGCGGTGTCGTGTTGGATCCTAAATCTGCTGACACTGCCTACGCCGCAGTTGAAGTAGCAGGCAATCTGAATGCAATATTCAAGTCAACAGATGGAGGGGTAGCCTGGCTCGAGAGCGACAGCGGTATGAATACAGAGGGTCGCACGATAATGTCTGTGGCGATTAATCCTGCAAATCCCAGCCAAGTGATTGTCGGGCTGCGGTCAGATAGCGTCGCTGGCCCGCTGTGTTTCGAATCGACCAACGCAGGCGATAGTTGGATTTCATTTACAGATGGTTTGCCTTCTACCGGAGTCGTAAACTGTATCGTCGTCGACACATCAAACAATAGAATCTACTGTGGCTTTGGTGGTGATAGTAGTGGAGGGATATATGTCAGAAGTACCGTCACTGGAATAAAAGGTAACGGGACAAATCTACTTCGTTTCAACCGTGCTCAGAATTACCCCAACCCGTTCAATCCGACAACCAAGATTCATTATCAACTCCCTAAAGACGCCCGCGTGACCATCAGGATCTACGATGTCCTCGGGCGTGAAGTGGCTACCCTTGTTGATGGGGAGAAACCGGCCGGATACCACGAAGTAAGCTTCAATGGTTCACAATTGGCCAGTGGTGTGTACTTCTACAGATTCACAGCGCCTGGTGTGGATGTAGTCAAGAAGATGCTGCTTTTGAAGTAAGGTTTCACACAGTGGAGCCCTTTATCGCGGGCTCCACCTCTCCATTCGCCGCCCAAATTGTTCAGATCAAGAAATTGATTGGCACTTCGCAGGGTGCTCTTGACGCAGACCGAACTTTTCATCTCCTCTCTTCCGGCGACCTCATTTCGATGGATACGCCAGACCATTTTCTTCTTGAGGTGCAGTGATTCGCTCTTTAATGTCGCTGCGGCCCGCTGCCATGTACCACACCAGAAAGAACATCGGTGTGAAAAAAAGAATGGCAGCCGTACCATCACCCCAAAGGATAAGGACCGTGAAGAGCAGTCCTGACACAAGGTAACCTAATCCAAATGATGACCTTCCCGGAAGTCGGATCGACCCACACCTCCTTTGTCTGGTCTCCCACTCTGACATCGACCGACCAAATGTATTTACCGGACTCGTGTTCGTACTCACCGCTCAGCACTTTTCCTCCCTTTACCCGGGCAAGTGCGGCTTTTTCCGCCTGTGACCTTATGATCTTCGGCTTAGGCTGAGCTTCAGCAAGAATGGGCAGACTCAATGCCATGGCAACCACTACTAGACTTCTGAATTTCATAAATCCTCCATTTTTTTCACTATAAGTTAGGGGAAGAGAATGAAACTGACGTGAGACCAAGCTTGTACCACGAAAAGTTGTCTCCGGTGTTCCATCCAGTTAGTTAGAGATCACGATCAACTGGCCTGGCCTGAGCTCCGTGGGGTTACCATTCCACACTCGAAGGTCCGTCATCGACACGCCAAATTTCTTTGCGATTTCCCACAGGGAGTCGCCTCTTTTCACTCTGTATACCGCTTTTGAACCAGAACCTTCCGCATACACATCGGCACGTTTTCCTTCATCAGATCGTGGCGGAGCGACGCGCAAGCTTTGGCCGGCTCGAATAAAACTGCCGGGTATTCCATTCCATACTCTAAGGTCGTGCACTGTCACTCCGTAGGCCAGTGCAATCTGCCCAAGGGTTTCCCCCATCCTAACCCGATGGAAACCAACTGATGGCCGGCCTGTCCGTCCCGCGGTTTCCCCGCGATATCTCGCGTAACTATAGACCACATATAGCCTCATGCCGGGCCTTATCAGAGACCCTCGGAGATGGTTTAGCCCCATCAGCCGTCCCAGCGACATGCCGTAGTGCGAGGCAATACCGCTCAATGTCTCCCCTCGCCGAACCGTGTGATACATCCACACCGGCCTCTCTGAAGCTGCAAACCTGGAGTAATTTTCGGCGAACAGTCTGGCTGTTCCTATCGGAACCTTGAGGAAAAAGCCATCACGAAAATTCGGCGGTGTGATAGGGTGTATGAGCATCGGATTTAGAGAGATAAGCGAATCTAAGTCCACTCCGGTCACACGGGAAAGCACGTTCAATTCGACATCGGCAGGGACTGTTACCGTGTCGTATGCAATCGGAGTAGTTGTCACTTTGCCGTCGAAACCAAACTTCTTCGGGCTCATTGCTATCAATGTTACAGCTATATATTGGGGTACGTAATTTCTGGTCTCCCACGGAAGATACCGCATGATCTTCCAAAAATTTCTCGAGCCATGGGCACGACGTATTGCCCAGTTGACAGCGATGTCTCCGCAGTCGTAAGCTGCTATTGCAAGGTACCAGTTGCCCAATTGATCATGAAGATTTTTCAAGAGCCTACCGGCTGCTTCTGTCGACAAAACCGGGTCCCTGCGTTCATCGTACCACCAGTTCGATCTGAGCCCATAGCGTGCGCCCGTTGATCGAATAAACTGCCACAGCCCTACTGCGTTTGCCCACGAGCGTGCCTTCGGATTGAGCCCACTCTCGGGAAGGGACAGATACGCCAGCTCAGGGGGCACGTGCTCTTTCCTGAATATAGTTTTCATCATCGGTATATATTTGCCCGAGCGGTAGATCCAGTTCTGCATGTACGATCGACCGCGAGTCTGGAAGAAGCGAAGATTCTCTCTGACGTACCGGTTCATGACAAGTGGTATCGTCGTCTTCAATACAGTTTCTGATTTAGGCCAGTTGCCCTTAACATGTATGGTATCGACTATCTGTGCCAGTTTCTCGCGTAAAGCAAAGACCGATGAGGCTGGCGCAAGATTTTGGGAAGCGCGGATATATTTCTTGTAATCTCTAATGATTTCCTTGCTTAACTTTACAAACTTCCGGTTTCCCAGAACATCTGGGCAGTAACTTAGATCGTTCAACACCTCTATTGCTCGTTCGAATTCAACGGCTGATGAGTCCTCCATGCCAAGTTTCTGCAGTTTCAGTGCAGTCTCGTAGCGTTCCTTCGCGAGCTTTAGAAGATCATGGACACCATGTTTACCAATGAACGCCGAGTCGATCCCGTAAAGAGTGCTGAGTTTTGCTTGCTGCTCGATTGCATCCCTTTTCAGTACATTAGAATTTAGACTGCTCGCGCTGCTAAGTACAGTATCCCTCTCTATTTTCGTTTCCTCAACGGTGCGGGATTCTTGGAGGATCCTGCTCGATGAGCAGGAAGAAGCGATCATTGGAAGTAAAATCCCACAAAGCAGTAAACAAAGATCTCTTGTACTCATTTGCATCCCCTATTTTGGTCATCTGATAGGCTCCATCACTCGCAGGACTGCCGCCCCATCCACATCTTGCAGTGGAAAGAAAACCCGATGCGTCTTCTGATCAACGCTGACAGTGTGGGCATTCTTTGCAAAGAAACTTTTCCCGATTTTCTTCACTGCCCCTTTCTCAAGATCAAACACAGAGAGCACTCCGCTTTCCGAAGCGACGTAAAGTCGATGGAGGCTCCTGTCAAATGCAAGGACATCAGGCCCTTCCCCGACTCTTCCTCTGGCGATAATTCTCTTTGAGGACAAATTAAAAACGACATACGTTGCATTGTCCTCACCAGTGATAAAGGCATAATGCGTCTGAGAATCGATGTAGAAGCCGTGCGGACCTTTGCAGCCGTCCAAATGGTAGCGTGCAACAATGTGAAGTGTCTTTGGGTCAATCTCTATCAATTCTCCGTGCGTTTGATTGGTAGAATAGATCATCTTCGAGACAGCATCGAAGTGGGTGTTTCCTACATGCCCCCCCATCCGTATGTTCGTAATGACGCGATTTGTCGATGCATCGAATACTGTGACTACTCCGCCGAACTCGCATGACACGAAGGCCCTTTTCACTTCAGGATCATAAGCAATTTCATCGGGAAAAGAGCCGGTTGGAATTGTCTGTACTGCCTTGAATGAAGTTGCGTTAACGACGTAGACCTTATTCTTTGCACTCGCCGAAACATAAACCCTGTTCAATTGAGGAACGGCCACGATCCCCGTCGGCTTTGGAATGTCACTTATATTACCGACAACTCTATTCGAAGCGAGGTCAAAAACAGTCACAAGGTCTGCCCCCATGTGGGAGATGTAGAGCCTTTGTTGAGATTCGCTGACAGTCTGATAATCGAAACGCGAAGTCCCGCCCGGCAAGGGAATGTCAGATGCCAATCTCAGGCCAAGTGTGTGAAAATTCGACGTAGTACCTTCTTCGCGATTAATGACTGAAGATGCCCTACACTGCACACTTAGCGGATCACTTTTCGAGGAATGCTCAAGGTGATTTGAAAGCGAAGCAGTCACTGGAAAGAGCAAAGTTCCTAAGAAAAAGAGGAGAAGCCCATGCACACACAAAAATTTTCCTGGGTTCATTTTTTAATTTAGACTGAAGACATGAAAAGAAAATGAAATACTAAGGGCTCGTGCGCTGAGGTCAAATGACACTCCCGATTAGTACAAGACATCTGGACAAACGGCGCCATGCCATGTCTCGCAATCAAGTTGCTCAAGAGCGTGTTGCCAAAAGGCATTGATTAAACTCTACCATATAGCCCATTATTGTGGTAGGTGTCTGCTATGGATGCCGCTGCAGCGAAAATTGTTCAGGGAGTCCTCCTGGCTGAACCGACACAATATCTCTCCATTCCATTTTTCATCATAAATTCATCTGCATAAATTAACTTTTCAGTTGTATTATGGGTGTTTTGCGAATAAGTCTCTTACACAAGAATGGACATGCGAGTAATGCGCCCCAGGGTGGGAATTCCGAAGTGAAAAAATTGAACAGAGATGTCAACGAGGTGCTTATATTGCATTATGTTGTTGGCCACTAATACGCCGTTCATGGATAGCATAAGCCTGAGGCTATTTGACATATGTGTGACAATTGGTAAAAAGAGTCTGTCGGTTCTTGTTAGAAAACCTAAACACGTTCAGGCGTAAACTTGATGCCATCGGGACTGGTGCTATTCATTACAAAATATGGTTACGCGGCGATCTTCGCGCTGGTGTTCCTTCAAGAAATTGGCATCCCCGAACCAGTTCCAAATGAATTTGTGCTGCTTTTCGCCGGGTATTTGGCTTACGCGAAGGTTTTGAGGCTGACTCTCGTTCTCCTTACGGTCATAGGCGCAGATTTCCTCGGCACTTCACTACTCTTCGCGTTCTTCTACCATTTCGGTAACCGCATAACTGGTCGGAGTATGAAATGGTTTCACATCTCGCGGGAAAAGATTGAGTCTCTTCACGACAGGATCTCAAGGCATGGGCGGTGGGGAATTTATGCCGGGCGGCTCATACCTTATCTTCGGGGCTATACTTCAGTCGCTGCGGGACTCATAAAAATCCGGCCGCGATCATTCTTGAGTACGGTTTTCATTTCTGCCGTCACATGGAGTGGCTCTTACTCACTGATCGGGAATTTCATGGGAAGATACTGGCAGGGATTCGCCATCGAGTTAGGGCGATATGAAAGTCTGCTTCTATGTGTATGTGCGACACTAATAGTGGCACTTGGAACTGTTCACCTGATACATCGCAGGCAAAAGAAACTTAGGTGCGAGTGAAATTCTCGATCGTTGTTCCAGCTTATAACGCGGAAGAAAGCATTGGCTATACGGTGAGGAGTGTCGTTGAACAAAGCAAAACGATCTCCCGAAGTTCGTTTGAGGTAATCGTCGTTGACAACAACTCAACGGACAAGACCCGCGAAGTTGCTCTGGAAGCCGGAGCAGATGTAGTCGCAAAGGAAAAGCTCCAAGGAACGAACATAGCTAGAAACAGGGGGTACCTTGAATCGAGAGGTGAAATTATCGTATTTCTGGATGCAGATTCTGAAGCGCCTGAAGACTGGCTTATCAGAATCGGCGAAGCCTTTGAGGATCCGACGACACAGGCGATTTCCGGGCCATATGATTACGGGTTTACCAGAACAAAAGCCATTGCAGAAGCTATTTATACGCGCATTGTTTTCCCATCATTGCCCAAGCTCCTTCGGTTGCTCTTCCGAAAGAAGGCCGCTATTATCATCGGTGGAAACTTCGCTGTGCGGAGATCAACCATAGAAAAGATCGGCGGTCTACCGCCCTTAACATTCTGGGGTGACGATGCGGCAATCGCGATGGCGGTCGTCCGCCGCGTCGGCAAGGTAAGATTCATATCGACATTGCGGGTGAAAAGTTCTCACAAAAGGTTTGATCGTGACGGCTTTTTGATTCTTGCTGGCAAGTACGCAAGGGCTTACTTCAGAGTGTATTTCGGGTTGCCCAAATGAATTTGCTTGTAAGTACTAGATTGAGTAGTTGTGCCTCCGGAATTCGATTATCTCTTTCGTTTGCTCTGAGATGGAGTGGGAACTGAATTCCTTTCACGAGGATTGGAAGTGAGGCCTCCTTCAATAAGCTCGCGAAAGTGATGAGGACAAATGGAGTGGCGCACGAGTTTGCCCAGTCCTGGGGTCTATCACTCTGGAATTGTCGGTCCTGCCGTTGTGGGTGAAGACTCTGTAGGTAAACGGATTGTAAAGTATAGCATCGGGGATTCGTCCGGTCACCGGCATTTTTGCTATGACTTTCTGAGTCTTAAGATTGAAGACCGTGACTCAAGAGTCAGCGCCGTCGCTGATAACTCCCTTGTTCAGATCTTCAGCTAAGGTAATGCCATGCACCCCGTCGGTATTGGGAATTATCCCGACTAGCTTCCCATCGTTCATGTCGACAACATGTACCATAGTTTCGCGAGAGAAAATCAGAGGGAGCAATCGACTCACCCAGTCGAGCATTCAACCCGGCGTCGGTGGTAACGGTGATTGCTCATAGAAAAGTTAGCATCCGGCGTCATCTTCGTGAAACGCAACGTTCCATAACCTTTGCAAGAAGAAGATGGTTGTTACAAATATGGTGAAGAGGCCGATGGTAGTGATGATGTAACCTACCCCGTGAACAGAAGCCGGGTCAACGAAGGCATACGTGAGAATACCGACAAAAGCGACGGAGAGCCCTGTCAACAGGCTCCTGGAAATACCCTTCTCCCGGTCCTTCAAGACAATATTCGTGATTAACATTAGAACGATGCAGCCCGGGATCAAGAAGAAGGCATAATCCTGGTGGGCAAATGTATACACAGCATCGGAGATCGCAGCAGGAGCATGCTGGGATCCAGCTCCATATACCGTTTCGTGCAGTTCAATATAGTATCCTGCTGCAACCACCGTAACAACGAGCAGCAGCCAGGAGGTCGCGATGGAATACAGCGCAGTTTTTGCCCATGATGACTGGACATTTAAGTCCTTTCTCTTGAAGAGTAAAGTCAGCAACACCATCAGCCCGCCAATCATCACCCCAATCCCTGTTACCAGATCGTCACTGGCGAGTCCGTTGGCTGCGTTTGGCCCAAACATGAATAATGTCGGAGGTTCAATAGAGGTAAATGCGCCCAGTACATACATAATGGTCATAATCACTGTCCCGGCCGTGACAAGCCATAATCCCACGCAAGCGAATGATTTTGACCCGCCTTTCAAGGATTGATAGCCAAATCTCAGGGCAACCATTGCGATGAGAAGAGACAGCATGGCTACCACAATCTCGTGGGAGTGACTGGTGGTGAGATTCCCGGAGAAATCGTTGACTGTTTCGCCTACGAGCCTCACCCAATTTCCAATGAATACCGGATGGCCCCCAAAATCCAGAATCCATCCGGCAGCGTGACCCATGAGGGCAGCAATTTCAAGGGAGAATCCGGATACGATGGCTAACCGATAAGGCAAAGAACTGCTTGAATCTGTCTTCGCCCGCAAATCCTGAAACATTCCAATGAGGAAGGCGATGAAGATAGAATCAAGGGAAAAGAATCCGATCACATGCAACGTCAGCCAGAACCACCGGATTTGCGGTGCGGCATCAAATACGCCGCCGAGACCGACAAGGATAGTAGCGATGACAGAGGCAAAGAGAATAAATGCCCGTACCCTTCGAGAACGAACCCGAAAGATTTCGCAGGCGATTAAAACTATGACGCCCGCGAGACCGACCAAGAGGCTGTGCAAGTACATGATATGGGAATAGTCCGGTGCGGCAGAGGCGGACTTCTCCAGCCAGAAGGGGTTGGCAACGAAAAGAGTACCGAGCGCAAAAAGTGTCAGCCAGGCAATTAATAACCAGATAACATGAGTCCAGGTGAGCTTGCCAAAATTGGCCCTCGTCCAGAGCTGATCTTCCGACTTTACGGTAGCTGAGTTTTGTTTCACGAATCTAACATGCAATAATGAAGGCGGACCACGTGGCCCGCCTCCTGCTTAATTGGTACAGCTGTATCCGGTTATTTTACCATCAACATCTTTTTCACTGACTGGAATACTTCGCCGTCCGCAGCTTTTGCTCTAATAGTGTAGAAATAAACGCCGCTTGCAAGGCGACTTCCGTCAAAGCGGATACTGTATTCACCCGCGCTCTTCCTTTCGTTGACCAATGTCACCACTCTCTGTCCAAGGACATTGTAAACAGTGACAGTCACGTCGGCAGTCTTAGCGATCTCGTAGGCAATTGTAGTTGTCGGGTTGAACGGGTTAGGATAGTTCTGCATAAGTGCAAATTTCAAAGGCACTTCCAGAGGACTTTGCTTAATGCCTGTGACGATGTATTGTGATTTGGCAATCGCATCATTCAAAAGGGCGACGGAATAACCGTGGTTGTGGACTCCACCGCTCTCATCGTCTTCGGCGACTGTCATGTTCTGTGTTGCCTCTGCTAAATATGTTGCCTTCAGAGAATCAGCCGGGTGATTTGTCATAAAGGTATCAGCAACTGCCACATCTGCTTCGGCGGTGGAATCGAGCTGAGTGAACTGGCTCTTCCACGAAGCGACAATAGCCATCGCGGAGTCCGCCGACATCGTGGTGTGACATGTCGTGCAGCTTGCCGTGACAGAGCCGTCAGGTTCCTTAACGAACACCTGCCAGCTGTGTCCCTCATACATAGTCGAGTTCAGTCCATCAACGTCAGACTTATGCATGTGGCAGTCGATGCATGTAGGCTGTCCTCCCATCGAGACCTGTGATTGCACGCCTATTCCGCCCTCACCCTTCAGGAAATTGTAGCTGATATGATCGGTCCCGGGAAAGCGGAGATTGCCGTGGCACTGTCCGCAAAGCGAATCGGGAGAACTCATGCCCTGGTACTGACCGGTTGACGAGTTGAAATATGATAACTTAGCCGGGCTGTGTGGATCATGACAAGTTGTGCAGGCTACGTTTGGATAGTCCGCTGTATCCTGTGGAACCGTTGACGAGGTAATCTTTCCTTCCGTGGTAGTGAAGAAATTGGATAGAGCCTGCCCCTCCGTGATCAAGGACGGTCCAAGACTCGTATTGACCACAACTGATGTGGGGGCATGGCAGCCGATGCAGTCTTCGTCCTTCACAATCTGATCGGGGGTCTCCCCCGTGTCGTTTGCTGAAAGTTCTCCGGCAACATCGAACTGACCGCCATGACCATGCTTGCTCATTTTCCACGCATCATAAATGCGATGATCGGTGTTCGGAAAATGGAGGCTTCCATGGCATTGGCCGCAAAGGACCGAAGAGCTTTGTGCTGAGTCGTATTTGGCGGTCTGCGAATTGAAAACTGAAAGCGTAGGCATCGAAACGAAATGGTCCGCGGGCACATTGTGACATGTCACGCAATTGACATTGGGCCAGTACAGCGAGTCCTTGGCCACGGTTGAACTAGTGAAGAGCCCACCTGAAGTCGTGAAGAAAGTCGACATAACCTGTGACTCGGTCATCCCTCCGTTCAGGGCAACCGCTACCGGTCCATGACACGCGACGCAGTCTTCGTCTTGTACAACTTCATTGGGGGTCTTGCCTATGTCATTCGTGGAAAGTTCTGACGCAACATCAGCCTGCGTGTTAGCGTGAGGACTCTTGAGCCAATTTACATATTCACCTATGTGGCAGCGTTGGCAGTCAAGGGCTGATTGAGCGAACAGGTTGTTAGTAGATAAGATTAATAAAGAGATTACAAATGTGGGAACAAATAATCGTTGTAGTGTTTGTCTCATATTGTCACCTTTATTTTAAGATTCCGAAGACCAACTAAAGTCCGGGGTGGTCAACCATATAAAGATCAAATCTTGTGCCAGCAGATATTCAGGTATCGATTGGTGGGAAAGTTGAAGACATCCATCTGAACTGATTTCGTTACATAGATTGGGAAATGAAGGGACTGGTTAACTTGTTTCAATTATTATCTCTGCCGGCTAGTGTGGAATGTGCATGGAAAGTCCAATGTGGGGCGTCGTTCCACGACCCGGTTGATTCTGGAGTTCGCGTAATTCACGCGAAAAACATGAAGAACGTCATTAAAACTATTCGTGAAGGTGCATCCTGCCCCGCAATCAGAGCAATGAATCACCTTGTCATCAATCTGAGCGCTACATGACAGAATTGGAATCTCCATGTAAGGTCATTGATGGAGGCATAAATTGATGTAGTTAATTTAGTCTTCCAATCTGCTTTTCATTCGCATTTCATTTACACGGGTTAAATTACTTTAGAAGATCATTGTTTGTTGGTGCGAGAGAGTCAGACGTGAGACTCTTTACATTCAGTTAATACTGGGACAAAATCTTGTAACCTGAAATTCCTGATCTGGAGACCTGAAGTGCGGAGTGCAATTTTCGAAAAAGGGTACATTCTTTTCATCTTGTTGATTTTTACCAATCCTGTTTACGGCCGGCCGCTCCGGGCAAAGAACAGCACCGGTACGATAACCGGGAAAGTGCTGGATAAAGCCACCGGATCTCCCATAGAATTTGCAAACATCATCCTTTTAAATGAGGGGAACGGCAAACAGATTACCGGCGCGATGACGGACAAAGCAGGGGATTTTACTCTTACCGGAATCAAGACCGGAGCGTACTATCTGCATATCCAGTTTATCGGATACGTGACGAAGACGATTCCCAGTATCGTGCTCTCAAAATTTAACTCCGGTTTAAACCTGGGAAGAATTTATTTGAAGTCATCGGCCATAAACCTGCCTACGGTCGTTTCGGAAGGAAAGAGATCACCGATAACCTACCAGCTAGACAAGCAGGTCATAGATGTAAATCAGATCAAAACGGCGCTGTCAGGCACTGCTGCTGATGTACTGGAATACGTTCCATCAGTAAGCGTCGACATTAACGGTAATGTCAGTCTGAGAGGGAGCACAAACTTCCAGGTACTTATCGACGGCCGCCCCTCTATCATGAACGCACAGGATGCCCTGCAGCAGATCCCGGCCAGCTCGATCCAGAATATTGAAATCATGACTAACCCCTCTGCGAAGTACGATGCCAGCGGTACCGCCGGAATTATTAACATTATTCTAAAGAAGAATTCGGACTTCGGGCTGAGCGGAATTGTAAACTCAACCGGGGGCTTGGATGATAAATATGGCGGAAATTTTCTTCTTCAATACAGGACTCATTTCATGACGTACGATTTCGGCGCCGACTTCAACCGTCGCACGTTTCCGGGAACCAACAGACAGGAGAAGGAATTCATCATCGGAAGCAATATCTCGTACCTCAATTCAGACGGCAATGTACTCTGGCAGCGTATCTTGTCGGGAGTGAGAGGTGGGATTGGATTCAACTTAAGCCAGAATGACAACCTTTTGTTCGGAGGAAGGTACGGCGGAAGAGCGTTTCATCATTACTCAACTTTGAGCACGAAGCAATCGTCTGATGCTCAACCGCAGCAAATCAATTATATAGACAGCCATAATTACAACCACTATGGTACATACTACCAATTAAACGCGAATTACATTCACACGTTCGGCCCAGACGGCAACCAGCTTACCGGCTACCTGTCCTACGGTCACAATAATTCGAATAACGCCGGGATAAGTACAGCTACACAAAGCCGCACCACGCTTAATGGTACGCAGACTACGGAGTTAGGTCCTCAGGGTCAACTGAGGGGGAACATCGACTATACGCTGCCGGTCAACGAGTCGGAGAAATTCTCCGCGGGGTCGGAGTTTTTCAGCAGGACTTATCAGGATATGAACAAACTATACATTTTCAATTCGACCACTGGCTTGTACGATTTTCAGGTCCCGTTCAGTCACACGAATGATTTCAACCGGACCAGGTTCGCAGCCTACTCGATGTTCTCAGATAAATGGGACAGCCTGCAAGTCCAAGTCGGATTCCGCACAGAGTATACTTACCAGCTCGTGGCGCAAGCGGATACAAGCCAGCGCTTTGCTTTCAGCAGGTGGGATTATTTCCCTTCAATAAGTTCGTCTTACAATCTTGGCGGTGGCACTCAGCTCATGGCGAGCTACACAAGAAGAATTGAAAGACCCAACGGAGGAGACCTTGAGCCTTACTACTCTTGGTTCGATGCGAATACGGTCCACATAGGAAATCCCTCACTCAGGCCCGAGCTTATTGACTCCTACGAAATGGGCCTCGAGACCTTTTTCGGCAAAGCCTATTTCTCGAATGATCTCTACTACCGCTTCACTCAAGACAAAATAGAAGACATTAATTCGGTATACGCAGAAAATGTGACATTGACTTCGGTCGCAAATGTAGGAAATGACTACTCCCTTGGATACGAATTCAGCATTCTACTCAACCCGATCAAGATGTGGCAGCTTGACTTCATGGGCAGTGTCTATGACTATAAGATAAGCGGTGCGGTCAGCAACGAATCATTTGCCCGGCAGAGCTTCGATTGGAGCATTAAGTGCAACAACACTTTTACACTGACACATTCAACTGAAGTTCAACTGGACGCAAGATACCACAGTCCATCCGTAACCGCACAGGGAACGTGGGGTGGATTCTTCACAACAGACCTTGCGTTGAAGCAGGATTTGATTGCAAAGACTCTATCGCTGACTCTACAGGCAAACGACTTGCTGAGCACAGGGAGACGGGAGTTCACGTCGCAGGGAGTCGGTTTCTACGACTACAACTACTATTACAGACGGGCTCCCATCGTCATGCTGGATATCCAATACAATTTCAATAATTACAAATCACAAAATGAGCGGGGTAATAGCTGAGAGGATAGCGGCTTCTTGCCGCATCTCCGTCTTTTTCATCTGAGATTCACACAAGAAAGCGATATTGCTTCTCAATGGATCTGATGCTAAACCAGACACGATGATAAGATTCGGGGTTCCGGATTTCCCGATCGACGAGAACATCAGGTCCCGAATAAAGTGATTCTATAACAAGCACAAAGGTAGCGACGATGGATAAGAATCTGAATGCGCAGTACGATATGACTAAGGTTCCAGAGATTACATTTTACTTTTGGATCGTCAAAATCCTGACGACCGCAATGGGAGAAAGTACCTCTGACTACCTTGTATTTCACATCAATCCTTTTGTTGCGGTAGTGGTCGGAGGTATCGGATTTGTTGTGGCACTCGCCCTGCAATTCCGCGCACGACGGTATATTGCATGGGTCTACTGGTTCACGGTTCTCATGGTGGCGGTATTCGGGACGATGGCCGCCGATGTCTTGCACGTGGTACTCGGCGTTCCCTACCTCATATCAACAGCTTCCTTTGCGCTCGCGCTTGCAATTATTTTTGTTGTGTGGTATGCGAGCGAGAAGACACTTTCCATTCACAGTATCTATACCGTTCGCCGCGAAATTTTTTACTGGGCCACCGTATCAGCCACATTCGCCCTCGGCACCGCGACAGGAGATTTGACTGCAACGACTCTCAGGATAGGGTATTTCTTATCGGGTATAATGTTCACCGTTCTCATTGTCGCAGTTGGCGCGTCGCACTACATCACGAGACTCAGGCCCGGCACGGCACGCAAGCACCAATCGCGCGACGAGGTACTCACATTCTGGCTCGCTTACATCCTCACACGACCTCTCGGTGCGTCGTTCGCCGACTGGATGGGCAAACCTCTAAGCTGGGGTGGTCTTGCGTGGGGTGATGGTACAGTAAGCTTTCTTCTCTTCGTACCTATATTCTGCTTCGTCTGGTACCTGGCAAGGAGTCGGAGAGATGTTCAGCCGCCGACTACTATCACGGAGAATGAAAGTGAGTTGGCCTATCCAGCAAAGTGAAGTTGCGGCTGCAACAAGCAGCTGCAATTCCACGGGAGTGTGAACTACCACCGGCAAAGCCGGTGGCTTCTGCGAGGCATCGATTGAAATCGACGCCTTCCAAAAGCACGAAACCCGAAAGGGGTTTGTGCGTCATCTAGCCGTCCAATTCATTGGATGGCTGCCTGTAAGCGCAATTTCCGGACTATGTGGACGGAGTCTCCGGCAAAGCCGACCGGACATTACCACTGCCATAGGCAGTGGGTTTCTAAGTCGCACTAAACAGACTGATGGTTCACGCTGAGTACGGGCACAGCTCGTTCTGATCCGATTCTGCCGATAATTGCAGCTGCATCCTCAGCTATTCGCTCTACATCCACGAACTCAAAACACCGAAGAGTCTTGCATGTCTTTGCCATCTTATTGATGCACGTGATATTTCGGCACGGGCTCTGGGAAATGTATATATGAGAAGGACTGTCCTGATTCGCCGCGAAAGAATTAGAGTATCGCGAGTCGTACCCATATATCCTGGAAGGGGTTGCGCCGAATATCGAGAAGACCGATGTCCGGTTCCTGAATTCGTAGTAGCCCGACCTTGATCTTTTGCGGGCGGCAGCAATATGAAGCGGGCCGGCGTCGCCGGATATGTAAACCTGCGTAAAATCTATCAATGCGGCGTACGCATCTATCGGCAGCGAAGGCGGAACTACAGTGATTCTCGAACGCTCGGAATGTGAGAGCGATGTCAACAGATGGTTCTCGATTCCCGGATTTGAATGCCCCCCGCCCAGCAGCACCCTCGACGTTGAGCGAGTTAATTTCTTCAGGAGATCCACTTGTACCGCTGCAGGAATTCCGGTAAACCTGGTCGAGGCATCGGGGTTTAGAAAGACCATGGGGCCTTCATCGAGGATTTCATTCTTCCTCAAGAATTGCTCGGCAAATCCAATGGCCTCGTCCGACAGAGTCACGCTTACTCCACGAAAGGGAACGTTCTGTACCGGCTCCATGAATCTCAAGAAAAGTCCGTGCACGAATCTGTGTGTCTGATACACGACGTGGTTCTTCCCATTTTTCAGCCGTTCGCCCTGTACCAGCATAGACGCAAGAGTGGTAAAGTCGATAATGCTTTCGTGTTTGGGGAAATGGTTCTTAAGCTGAAAGAAAGGTGAGAATGTGAAGATTATGTCGTACGTGCGCGAAGCCGAAATTCTCCTGACCGAGTCAAAATCACCCTGATCAGGAAATGGAGCGCCATGGAATTCCGGCATCAACCGGCTGACCTCCGGATTGCCTTCTATCAGGCTGCGTGCCGCCGCACTTATGACAAGGTCGATCTCCGCCGATGGGAAAAAATCGCGCAGAGCCGTCACGCTCGCCTGCGAGAACAGGGCATCCCCGATGTTTAAATCGCTGAACACGAGTATCCGGCGAGTCCTCTCGGCCTTGCTGAGACGCTTTACATCTTTCTTGAATTTGCTCCTGACCATAAGATCACTACCGAGGGTGCTTGTGAGCGACAAATCAAGAGCACTAGCCCCTCTCCGGGGAAAAAGATCAGTCAGAAGACTTGAAAGGTGGAACAGACTATTGTAAAGGTCCTTATTCTCCATCTCGCTCCAGCTATCGTGGCCGTTAGTTCAACATATTTCTTAGCCTGCCAAGCTAAACTCTTCCCCCGCTGCTTAATCGTACGACTCGCCAGGTAATTTCACGCCTCTTACTGGTATGAAATATAACCAAGTTATTGTGGCAAAATGAAACGAATGTGAAAAAATTAACGAATTCGTCAATCGCATCTAAACCGGTGTTCAGCGGAATATCTCATTTCAGACGCGTCACAGCGCGCGGTATAGGTCGATTTCAAGCTGTCCGGAATTCCAGCCTTTATGTTTGCCATTCTTTCGGCCTCGCCGTAATCTTAACTTTCCAAAGCAGGCAGTGCACCGCATGCTACTTGAAACAATTGCTCGCGCTTTATTGTTTCCTAAAAGAAGTTGCACCGACAAAAAGTCTCCGGATTAAGCAACGCTTCAACTACATGAAAAGAGGACCATGGAGAATCTATCACAAAAAGTAATACTTATAACGGGATCGACAGACGGCCTGGGAAAATTAGTTGCACAGCGCCTGGCGGCAAAGGGGGCTACCCTACTGCTGCACGGCCGGAGCCCCGATAAGGGCCTGGCGACTCTCGACGAGATCCACAGACTGGCCAACAACGTGAGAGCGCAATATTACAACGCGGATCTTTCTTCACTCAAGGAAGTGAGAGAGCTCGGCGAAAAAATAATCGCCGATCAAAAGAGGCTGGACGTACTCATCAACAATGCAGGAATTGGCGGCGGCCCAAGGGGCAATTCGAAGCGGGAACTGAGCAAAGACGGCATCGAGCTGAGGTTTGCCGTCAATTACCTGTCTCACTTCCTGCTGACCTACCAACTGCTGCCGCTGCTGCGGGCATCGGCTCCGTCACGCATAATCAATGTGTCCTCAATCGGGCAATATCCGCTCGATTTCAAGAACCTCATGCTGGAGAAAAAATACGAGAGCTTCCGGGCATATCGACAGAGTAAACTTGCACAGATCATGTTCACTATGGATCTTTATGTACTCTTGTTTGCATGTGTGGTCTATAAAATCCCAGGGCTTCCCTATGCCGCTTTTTTCTGAGCGACCGCAAACGTGAAGTCGCTTTCAATCAACCGCGCGCCAAGCAGGAAATCCTCGGCCCTGAAAAGGAGGCGAAGAGCTTCCTCCTTTTCAGGCGTCATTTCGATGAAGTGATGTGAGATATCTTTCAGCAAAGGCTGAAGGATCGTTCCTCCGTAATCCCGGCGCTCAAGGACATTGAATTTGCGTTCGAGGGCCCTGGCCAACAACGTGAGAGCGCAATATTACAACGCGGATCTTTCTTCACTCAAGGAAGTGAGAGAGCTCGGCGAAAAAATAATCGCCGATCAAAAGAGGCTGGACGTACTCATCAACAATGCAGGAATTGGCGGCGGCCCAAGGGGCAATTCGAAGCGGGAACTGAGCAAAGACGGCATCGAGCTGAGGTTTGCCGTCAATTACCTGTCTCACTTCCTGCTGACCTACCAACTGCTGCCGCTGCTGCGGGCATCGGCTCCGTCACGCATAATCAATGTGTCCTCAATCGGGCAATATCCGCTCGATTTCAAGAACCTCATGCTGGAGAAAAAATACGAGAGCTTCCGGGCATATCGACAGAGTAAACTTGCACAGATCATGTTCACTATGGATCTTTATGTACTCTTGTTTGCATGTGTGGTCTATAAAATCCCAGGGCTTCCCTATGCCGCTTTTTTCTGAGCGACCGCAAACGTGAAGTCGCTTTCAATCAACCGCGCGCCAAGCAGGAAATCCTCGGCCCTGAAAAGGAGGCGAAGAGCTTCCTCCTTTTCAGGCGTCATTTCGATGAAGTGATGTGAGATATCTTTCAGCAAAGGCTGAAGGATCGTTCCTCCGTAATCCCGGCGCTCAAGGACATTGAATTTGCGTTCGAGGGCCCCAATAATCTTCGACGATTCTATTGCCTCCGATGGGTCGTAGACCAGCATCGACAACGTACCCGGTCTGAACACCCTTGATTTGGTGAGAGTCGTGCCCCGATATGTCCTCAGCTCAACCGGGAGGAGCGCAAGCAAAGCATTGCAGTACCTCAATTGGTCCTCGCTCCATTGAAACCGGTCGGGTCCGACGTATTCGTTCACTATCACTATTCCGCCGGGCTTCAGTGTCCGGTGGATACTTTCCAGAGCAGTCTCAACAGGCGACAAGTGGTGAAGAATTCCTTCGGCGATAACCACGTCAAACGACTCGCTTTCAAACTGATACTGCATCGCGTCCCCGGCGACGAACTCGACTATGTCTGCATAACGGGTTTCTGCCAGCTTCATCCTGGCGCTTTTGACCCTTTCTTCAGATACGTCGATCCCGATAATCCGTTCGAATTTGCCCGTTTCCGCCCAGGAGATTTCCCTCGATCCCGATCCCGAACCTAATGACAGTGCAGTCAGGCGATTACCTGCAAGGAATTTCCTTGCCACATAAGCATAGGTGCATTCATCTTGATTCCCCGTGATCAACCCGTTCTGTCTCATCTCGACTTGAGGAATCTCAAACCAGTTGCGTATGGAATCCCGCTCCTGCCGCCAGGTCATCCTCACTCTCGCCTTACCTGGAGAAACGACTCGCCGGAGGAGGTGTGAGCCTTCTCTCTTTTCAAGAGCCCTCAGAAGTAAGGCAATTACATCACCGCGTGTTACAAGCGCCATTTGAATTCCTTCGGAGGAGAAGATAACGAGGGCGACGCTATATCTCGAACTTCATTTCTCCGTTTGGGCCGACCGTGCGAATGACTACATGGTGGTTCTCGTCCGCCTCTACCATACCCCAGTACAACGCAAACTGCTGCATCTGGTACTCGGTGGGATAACGCTCGGATGCACCGAGAAATACTTCTTCGGCTCCAATTTGGACGGTCGTGTGTGCTACCGCATATCCGGGATTATTCGTAGGAACAATGATCGGAAGGATCGTCTTACCTTCCTTCTCCGCCATTTTTATGACCTCGCTGAAAAGTTCTTCTTCAGGCAGGTCTATCGACTGCGCAACGGCCGTGCTCTGCCCCGGGATAACCTTGGCAGTCATCACTACGATATCAGACTTGTCGGGATCGTTCTCTTCCAAGCATCTCTGCAGATGATGAAGTCTGTTGGGAGCTCTGACCGCGACGAGCTTCCGCTGGGAGTGTTTGCAGCCGACCGCCTCAGCAGTGAGGTTGTTTTGAGCATATATATTGAATCTCTCGAGGTCCTTGTCTCTGGATGCGGCAAGTCGTCGGTTGGCGCGCTCCGAAAAGGCAAACAGACCGAACAAAACGATTGTGAACGTCACGCCGCCTTCCGTTGCCAAAGGCTTCGTGAAGAGATTAGTAAAGCCGAGGGAAAACAGGATTATGAAAACGACAATCAGTCCTATCGGGATCTCAAAATTCCCGATCTTAACGTTAGGAGGAACCCGCCATTCGCGCGGCGATTTGTCCTTGTAACGCAATACAAGAATCGAGAAAGTGGTCATTATGAAGGTCCATACAACACCGAACGCGTAGGCTTCACCGAGAAGGAAGACATTTCCTCCGCTCACGATGATCGCAACCAGCTGGATCATCGCAAGCATGTTTATTATCCTAAACGAGGTTCCAAACCGTTCGTGTGGTTTGCGAAACCATTCGTGCAGCACACCATCTTCGGCGACACGGTTTAAGACGCTGTTAGCGCCGATCAGGGAAGTGTTGACCGCCCCTGCCAGGATGAGAAAACCGACAACTACCACGAATGCCTGAAGGATCAACAGAATCACGTGTGGGCCGACCAGGTTCATCGCCAGGCCGCTTAAGGCATTGTCGTTATACTTGCCGACCAGATCACCTGCCGGAACTATCATTCCCGCGAAAAGCGAATTCATCCCCGTAAATACAAGGCTGAATATGAACATCACCAACGCCGTCTTCTTGAGGTTGGTTAGCTTCGGCGATTCTATTTCCCTGTAGACTTGTGCGAGAGTCTCTTCACCGCTTACAGCAAGTATCGAATGTCCCATCCCGATAATTACCCCGACCAGACCGATCGTCTTCAACCAACCCAATCCCTTGAGCCAACCCATGGCGTCGCTGGAGAGATGGACATTGAACGACGGTAAGTGCACCCCCTTGAAAAAAATCGTAACGACAGACCAGAAGAAAAGGACGACTGCCAGAACCGAAGTAATCTGGAAAATCCTCAGTGCCTTTTCGCTGGATTCCTCGATCCCAATTATGTTATTTCTCCAGAAATACAGCTCGATCAAGACTGCGGCGCCGACCGCGACCCAGTTACCCGGAACCTGGTAGCTATAGCCCATTGCATGAAGGAGAGAATTGATGAGTCCCTCAAGATACTGCCCCGCCGAGACGGCGCTTATGGGAGCCGTTAGCAGGTAGTCGAAAACAAGCGCGGAAACCGCCAGCTTGGCAAAAGTGCTGCCGAGAGTCTTTCGCACGACGCGGTAGCTTCCTCCCCGCACGAACATACTCGACGATTCCATGTAAACAGCTCTGATGCCATAGGCAAAGAGCATAACAAACAAAATGAACCAGGGCGCTGAAGGGCCGACTGCCTGCTCTGCGATTCCTAACGCGTAGAACGCGCTCGAACCGATATCGGACACTACAACCGCCGCGGCCCGCCAGTAAGAAATGAATGACAACATCACAGTGGTAATTACTACCACCTTGACCTTCTTCATGTCAATGTTGCGGGAATCATTCGGAACGTCGATGTATTCTTGCTTCATAATCCTTCTATTTACAAGTGGACAAGCTATGAGGTGTAAGCTGAAAAAACAAATGCGCCAGCTGGTTTAAACGTAATGCCTCACTGAAAGGGTTATTTCTCTCGCAAAGGCGCCAAGAACGCAAAGAAATGTTGACGAGCGGTTCACTTTGCGAGCGGCTTGGCGAGAAACCATAAGTGAGGGGTTACGGTTTAAACATATGGACGTTAATTACTTCGGCAACAAGGCTTTAATACCTCCCTCCATAATCATACTTCTCATCCTTTCCCGCTCTCGCCAAATGCTCGCCCGATCTCAGGAATCCTCCCTCCAGAACAAACCGTCACTTCTCCACAAGAATTTTCATGGTCTTGCTCCCAAAGTCAGTGTTCATCCTGACCAGATAGGCGCCGCTGGCAAGGTCTTTCCCGCTCAAGACAAATGTGTAGCTGCCGGCAAGACGATATCCCTCATCTACGGTTTTCACTTCCCTGCCCAGCACATCATACACTTTGAAATTCACCCTGCTGTCAGAGCCGACGAAATATTGAATCTGAGTCGTTCCGCTGAAGGGATTAGGGTAGTTTACGCAGCTGATTGAATGCGCTTGCGGCTCGGGCGTGATGGGCCCGCTCCATGCAACCGTTTGTTTCAGTATTTTCCCGCCGGGATCAAACACGACTGAATCAACTGGGGACCAGTATTGGAAGCGCACGGCCTGAGACTCAAGTGAGTCTACGAATTTGAACGTCGTCTCTTGAGCTCCCGAATAAACGGCAAATTCAACAGGCATCTTGAAGATCGGTGCGTTTATCTGCTCCTGCTTCAGGTAGAAATTCAGTGTGTCTCCGGATGTACGGGTAGTGGAGGCGTAAACCGGATACCCCTGCCCATAGATCCATTCGTCGAAAAACCAATTCATGTCAGTATGCGTGACCTCGTTCACGACATTAATGAAGTCGGAGGTCACTGCGTTGCTATAGGCAAACGCGGAACGGTATGACTTGAATATCGCGAAGAAAGTAGAGTCGCCGACAATGTTTCGCAGCATGTGAAGCACCCAAGCCCCCTTGTAATACTCACCCAAGCCGAAGATGTAGCCGGGCGGAGGAGCATATACAGGATATCTTATGGTGCTATCTTCTGCAAAAAATTGATCCGCATAGAAGTTCAACTCATCTTCGAAAGAAGCCTGGCTAAGATGCTGAAGCTGCATAAGTTCCGAGTATGTCGCAAAGCCTTCGTTTAACCATATATCCTTCCATGTCCCGAGCGTTACCATGTCACCCCACCACTGGTGTGCAAGCTCGTGGGCAACAACCCGCCGGTTGAACTCATAACTGCGCCGCAGAGTCGTAATAGTCTGATGTTCCATTCCGCCGTAATGGAACGGTTCAATTCCCGTCATGCCATATTTGTCAAACGGATACGGGCCGTAAAGAGAGGAATAAAACTTGAGCATCGATATCACCGTATCGATGTTGCATTCGGCGTTTGAAACTGCCGCGGCTGAGTCTTCCGGATAGACATAGTACTGAACCGGAATCGAGACTCCATCGTTTTCCACATACATGCGCTGGATTACCGCAAATTTAGCAGCTGTCGCACACATCAGATAAGTCGAAACCGGATAGTCTTCACTCCAATTGAAAGTTGTGCTTCCATCGCCGTTGTTGACTTTGCTGATGAGTGTGCCGTTTGAGGCAGCCACAAACCCGTCCGGCACTCTTATTGAAATCTGGCAAAGAGCCTTGTCAGAAGGGTCATCATAGCATGGCATCCAATACCTCGCGTCGCTTGGCTCGCTCATGGTGTATGCGACCGTATGAGGGACGGATTGACCCGAAACCTCCTCTCCGGGATAATAGATGTAGAACCCCCGTTGCTGATCGTTATTCGCGACACCTGGATTGTTCACATGGTAGTACAGAGTCACTGTACCGGTATCTCCGTAAGAATATTCCCTATAGAGGGAAACTCTCACAAAACCGTCCGAGCTGCTGACTGTCACCCGCTTCGACTCTGAGAATGCAGAGTCGACAAAAAGATACTGAGGGCCGTAATCAAGCCTGATTGAACTGATCGGGCTGGAACTGTCAGCCTTGAACGTTACCTGCATTATCCCGTCGTAACTTGGTGACAGGTTCTTAAGCACACCGTACCAGTCCATAAACAACTTATAATCGAGCACATTGTACGCATGGGGTGCCGCATAATCCAATCCGGCTGGTTTCCGACCACTCACATCGGTCGGTTTGCCTTTTCCGGATTTACTCGCATATGCGGATGAAAGGAGGAAAATTAAAAGAAAAGCCGCCAGTGCAACTTTCATTTGGAAGGAGCTTCTCTGCTTTCGGGCGTGACTATATTCGACTTCGGCGTTCCCTCTCCATATAGATTCATGAGCAGGATCCCTCCGAGGATCATCCCGGAACCGACGAGGGTGCCCGATGGAAACTTCTCGCTCAAAAAAACCGCGCCCGAGATTATTGCCAGCAACGGCGTTATAAACGACGTCATGGAAAGAAGCACGACGCTCATATGTTTAAGAAGATAAAAATAAATGCCGAACGCAACTGCCGAACCGAATATCGCCAGATATAGTATGGCAACTATCGTCGAGAGATTCAATTGTAGTGCGCCCCAGTCTTCTATAAAGAAGCTCGTTGCAAGAAGGGTAACCGCACCCAGTGCCATTGGAATAAGATTGATGAAAATTGGGTCTATGTCTCTGCCATGCTTCTTTACCGAGACTGCCACCGCAGCATTCAAGAAAGCGCTCAGAACAGTGGCAAGAATACCTTCGATTGTACCGAGCGATCCGATTCTCAAATCGTCCCAGAAAATCACAATTAATCCAAAGAAGCCGAGCAAGATCCCAAATATCTTCCAAAAGGTGAAGTTCTCATCCCGGAGAAAAATCCTCGATAATATCGCGGCAAAAAAAGGCATGACTGCAAACGTAACGGCGGTAAGCCCCGACGTAATCCTCCCCTCAGCCCAATAGACCAGACCATAAGGGACGCTGAAAGACCCCAGGCCTACGAGGAGTAAGAATATAGTCTCCTTGAGATCGAACCGATACTTGTACTTCCTGATTCTAAGTGCAATTAAGATCACGACAGAGGCGATTACAAACCTTACACCAGCACTGAAAAACGGAGGCAGTGTAAAAATCGAGACCTTGATGGCAAGCCAGGTTGTTCCCCAAATAAGACAGATTAGGATATAGCCAAAAAGGATCTTGAGACTACTATTCCCGAACCAAGCCATATTTCTTAGAAATCAATCCTCAGGTTCACCAGAGTAGGGGCCATGCTGAGCCGAATGCCTAAGTCATCACCCAGAATTTTTTCTCTCAACCTTGTGATTTCCGGACTCAAGAAATGAATTGCTACTGCCGAGGCAGTCCCGAGCATCGCTCCGGCCAAAACGTCACTGGGATAGTGAAGACCGAGGTACATCCTGCCATAACCTACAAATGCTGCCCAGGCGTAGGCGGGTATATAGACGTACGGCTTGGGATAACGGAAAGTCAGGGCGGTAGCTATGGCGAAAGCGGCCGTCGTATGCCCGGACGGCATAGAATATTTGTCGGCACTGTCGAGATGCCCGGTATGCACGCCCGTGAGGGTGACATACGGCCTTTCTCGCTTTACTATGAAATTTTTTATCGGATAGTACAGGACATACGCCAGTGCCTCTGTCACGCCAACCATCGCGCCAGTGTCAAAGGTATAGCCTTTGTCCTGGGCTAGCCCAACGCCGGCAAAGACAATCGGCATCCCGATGGCGATAGGAAGGACCATGTTGTCGTTGGCACCTACGGTCGCATCCATGAACGGAGACCGTGCGTCATTTATGCTTCTGAATATGCTGACATCCCACTTCGGCGGCTGGGCATGAAGCATTGCGGGAGATAACAGCAGGATCAGACAAAAAAAGGCGGCGCTCCGAAGTGACGCAAGCCTTTCGGAATGCCGCCAAGATAGACTGGATTCAGTTTTCATTGCCTCTGGAGAACATTTCGGTAAATATTGTAATAGTGCATAACATTTTCAACGTAAGTTAACGTTTGGTGGTAATCACCGAAATATCCTCCGGTCGGTCTACCCCTCCCCCAGATGTGTCTCTGAAGAGGAGCATACCTTGACGACAGTAGCGGCAAAGTGCCCTTAACCGAAGTCCAGGCATTTGGGTTATCTCCAAGGAATTCAGCAACCGCCTGAGCGTCCTGAACGCGTGTTAGGCCGCAATTGTAGGCCGCCACTGCAAGCTCGATCCGGCTCTTACCCTCTGAATCAGTAAAATCCCTCAGCATATTCCGTAAGTGAATTACGCCGAGCTGGATATTCACGACTGGATTCGATAAGTCATTAACATTGTACAAAGATGCAAGCTGCAAACCCGTTCCGGGCATCAACTGCATAAAGCCTTCAGCTCCCTTTTCGGAAACTGCCTCGGGATTGAAGGCCGATTCTTGCCTGAGCACCGCAAGGGCCAACCGCCAGTCGACCCCGTAAGTCGAACTCAGGCTCTGTAGTTGGCTCCCGTACTCAGTCAGGAAGATGTATGTCTGTCGGTCCAGCTTCGGTATGGAGTTTTCCGGGACTACGGTGCTGTCATATGAGTAGCGAGCAGCGTCAGATTCACCGGTTACCACGATGATGACTCCCAGTATTACCAAAGCACTTATCCTGATAAGAAGACCGACCATATGTGGTCTCTTCATGGTTTCTCCGTAATTGGTTTACGATGTGCAACGCTCAATGCCGGATATCTGTCCGACAAGTTTCCTTGGAAACCTCAGATGATTTCTGGAGTCCGGCTCCGAAGAAAAGCAGCCTTTCAGCCGACTGCCGAGCTTCTCCTCTCCCTGTTATGGGACTGCAATAATATTTTAAGCCGAAAAGTGGAATTCACCAAACATTTTTTGCGCGTTGTTTGTCGAACGTCACACCTTCCCCTAAAAATCGCCCAAAATCCAGCATTCGATAGCCGGGAAATTTTAGGGCAACCTATCCCGATGATCCAGAATCGGCCGAGTAGCAGCGTTAGCTATCGCCGTTCCTAATCGTTACTTCTTTTCCGTGTATTTCTCGAAGAGCTCTTTGAGCCTCTTCATGGACAATGAATCCAGGTCCTCATCATCCTTATCGCGCTTCAAAAACATCTCATAATCATACTTGTCCTTGGAGAGCATCTTGGATGTCTTATACTTCAAGCCTTCGAGCAGTTTTCTCTGTTCAGCGCTTGTCATCTCAGCTTCCAAAAACCTCACTGTTTGTTTGAAGTGCCTTCTCAACCTCCAACAGCTGAGTCATGGTGTTAACACCCCTGATTTCATCAAAATGCTTGGCCAGAACGGCGCTGACCTTCATACTCCGGTGAACAAAGTGGCCGAGGACATCCGTTAAATAGTACTCATTTTGTGAGTTTTCCTTGCCAATATGGTGAAGAGCGTCAAAAAGCTCCTTGCGCCTGAAAACGTAGATCCCCGAATTAATCTCGTCAATTCCCTTCTGCTCAGGCGAGGCATCCTTTTCCTCGACAATCCTGTCTACCGATCCGTCAGCCAGGCGGATAATTCTTCCGTAACCTGTCGGATCATCCATACGTGCAGTCAAAACCGTCATTACCGAACCGCCCCTGTGATGCGTTTCCAGGAGCTGTCTCATGGTTTTCTCGGTCAGCAACGGTACATCCCCTGAAAGAACAAGTATGTCACCGTCAAAATCTGCCAGTATTTCTTCTGCCTGCAATACGGCATGTCCGGTCCCAAGTTGTTGGTCTTGGACCGCAAAACCGACGTTTTCGCCAAACGCTGCAGTCAAATGGTCTATTACTATTTCTCTCTTGAAGCCAACAATGGCGACAGTCGAAATACTTCCGAGCTTGATGGCCAGCTCTACCACATGGTCAATCATGGGCTTTCCATTGACCTTATACATCACTTTCGGCAGAGCCTGGTCAGCCATCCTTTTTCCCTTGCCAGCAGCCAGAATTAAAGTCAGGAATGGTTTCATTTGTGCTATCCTATTTCGAGTTTTCCGATTCTTCCAAGTGGCCCTTTAAGATCCGTTTGATCATATTCCTTGAATCAACCAGCACCACCGTCGGCTCATATCCCAACGCTTCTTTATCCTCAAATTCAGCATATGAGATTATTATAATCTCGTCTCCTACACTCCCCATTCTTGCAGCCGGGCCGTTCAGGCAGATTACCCCGGAATTCGGTTTCCCTGGAATAGTATATGTCTCGAATCGTGCACCATTATTAACATTGACAATCTGTACCTTTTCGTACGGCAGAATCCCAGATGCGCTGAGAAGTTCTTCATCTACAGTAATGCTTCCCTCGTAATAAAGTTCCGCCTCTGTAACCTTAACCCTATGAATTTTTGCCTTACAAAGTGTTACAAACAATTTTTTCCCTATTAATTTGTCCCAGTATGTTGCGTCGCACTCACGCTTTTCGGAAAAATCTAACTGTTGAGGGCTCCTTTTACAATACCAAAATCTGATGATTCGTCCTAATGAGAAGTAACCAGTTGCCAGGAGGTAACTTATGAGATAAACCGACCGAACCTGCTATCCCAGCACCGACACCAGGAGCGCCATTCTCACATATATCCCGTTCTTCGTCTGTCTGAAGTAAGCCGAACGCGGATCGGAATCGACGCTTACGGCAATCTCATTCGAACGCGGAAGCGGGTGCATGATTATCGCCTTTTGGGGCAGAAGCCACATCATTGAATCATCAATGTAATACCTCGGCCTTTCCGTGATTTCCGCTCCCAAGCTCTCTGACTGAAGAGAAGAGTCGCTCCTTGTCATGTAAACCACATCGACATCCGGAAGGACTTTCGAGAGGTCACTTTCAATCGCGAACCAGACATTATGATGGGTGAGGTAATCAATAATATCCTGCCTCATCTGAAATTCGGGTGAAGCTACAAAATAGATCCTGACTCTCTCAAACTTTCCGAGAAGGTAGGCAAGCGACCGGACCGTCCTCCCCTCCGCCAGGTTCCCGACCATCGCAACCCTAACGCCGTCTATCGTCCTGATCTCCTTGTAGATCGTGTAAAGGTCAAGCAGGGCTTGTGTGGGATGCTGCCCGCCTTTTCCATCGCCCGCATTGATAACCGGTACGACAGAAACCTTTGCAGCCCGCGCCGCGCCCCCGATCTCATTGTGACGAAGAACGATAACATCACAATAATTTCCGACGACCCTTATCGTATCTTCAAGCGTCTCTCCCGAAACGTCCGACGAGAAGCTCTGAGCCCTCTCCGTCATCAGAACTTTTCCGCCGAGGCGGGACATTGCCGATTCAAACGAGAACCGGGTACGTGTGGAATTGGCGTAGAAGAGAGAGGCCATTATTTTATTACTGTAGTCTCTCGTTCCACCGCGTGCAACGATCCTCTCCATTTCCTCCGAGAGCCTAAACAGCTCACCGAGCATGGGGACCGTAAACTGCTGTGATTCAATTACATGAATTAACTTCATTTAGACTCTCCGTGCCGCCTCCCTCCTAATGTGGGTTCCGCAATAACCTCTGAGTCCGCCCAGAAGATGTGACGGATCAGTTATGATCACTTCGTCGCCGCCGCGTTTTAAGAAATCGACAGCCGCCTCAATCTTCGGACGCATACTTCCAGTAGGGAATTCACCTTCCGTAAGAAACTTTTCCGCGTCCTTGACTGACATCTCTGGAATTGCTTTCTGATCCTGTTTCTTGTAATTAATGTAAACAAATTCCACGTCAGTCGAAATCATCATCCGGCCCATTCCGAGCTCACTCGCAAGGAGTGCAGAGCTCCTGTCCTTGTCTATGACGGCCTCTACTCCCTTGACATCACCATTTTCGAAGACCACGGGTATCCCGCCGCCGCCTGTCGCGATGACTATTATGTTGTCTGCGACACATTTGCGGATAACATCGATCTCCATTATCTCGACCGGCATTGGCGAAGGGACGACTCTCCGGTATCCGCGCGCTGCATCCTCTACGATGTCCCACCCCAGCTCTCTGTGTTTCTGCTCAGCTGTTTCCTTGTGATAGAACGGTCCTATCGGTTTGCTTGGGCTGCCAAAAGCGGCGTCGCTTTTCCTTACAGCAACTCGCGTAAGCACCACAGATACAGGCGTTTGAACTTTTCGCGCTCGCAATTCGGATTGCAGTGAGTTCAGCAGTATGTAGCCAATCTCACCCTGAGTCGCGGCAACACAAACGTCCAGCGGCTGTGAATAGGTCTGCATTGAAGCTGCTTCGGAACGCAAAAGCTGCGAACCAACTTGGGGACCGTTGCCGTGGGTTATGACGATCCGGTAACCAAGTGCGGCTATTTCTGCGATGTTCGATGCTGTCATCCGGGCGTTTTCAAATTGCTCTGAAATCGTTCCCCGCTGTCCGGATCTTATGAGCGAGTTACCGCCGACGGCTACCAACACCGCACGATGCATGTCATCTTCCCATGATATCTTCCGGAGCTGCGATCAACGCGTAGATGATTGCCTTCTGGGAGTGCAGCCGGTTCTCCGATTCGTCCCAGACAACCGATTGTTTCGAGTCGATCACGTCGTCCGTGACCTCCTCTCCGCGATGAGCCGGCAGACAGTGCATGAAGAGCGCCGACTTCTTTGCAAGACTCATCAGCTGCCGATTAACCTGAAAGTCACGGAACACTCTGAGTCGCTCTTCCCTTTCGCCTTCCTGGCCCATGCTCACCCAGACATCAGTGTAAATCACATCCGCATCCCGGGCAGCTGATTTGGGGTCGTGATCGACTTTAATGACAGCGCCGGTTTCTTTCGACGCTTCCGCTGCGAGCTTAAGGACTTCTTTGGGTGGTTCGTAACCCTGTGGTGTCGCCGCCACAAAATCTGTACCCATCTTCGCCGCCATTAACATCAGAGAATTGCATACGTTGTTGCCGTCGCCTACGAATACAAATTTCTTCTTCTCAAGATCGCCAAGGTGTTCTTTCACAGTCAGAAAGTCGCCGACAGCCTGACAAGGGTGTTCATAGTCCGTGAGCGCATTAACCACAGGAATTTTCATGTTCGCAGCCATATCGACGCAGCTTTGATGTGCGTACGTTCTCAAGACTACTCCTGACATCCACCTCTCAAGATTCTTCGCTACGTCATGTATGCTTTCCCGCTTACCGAGGCTTATGTCGGACTGAGAAAGGTAGACCGAATGGCCGCCGAGCTGATAAATGCCGACATCAAATGTGACATGGGTTCTCAGGGACTGTTTTTCAAATATCAGAGCAACCGATTTCCCTTTGAGCGAATTGCTGTATTTTTCCGGTTGAGTCTTCATTTTCATCGAAAGGTCGACAAACTGTTTCATCTCCTGGGACGACCAATCCGCGATACTTAGAAAGTCTTTCTTCATTCAATCTTCTCCTTTGCTGGAAAAACAAATTACCAAGGATGCAAAATGCCTGGCAATCGTCGACATCCATGTAGAGGACGGCAGAGCAGCAGCTTGAGCCGCAATTCTGACGTCCGAATATTGTTCGGGTGCCGTCATAAGTCGCAGTAGATTGCCATGCAAAAGCTTAGGGTAATTTATGTTTTGACAAAAAATCATCCAAGATTTCTTTGACTCCCGGCTTGGTTATTTCAGCTAGCTCATAACGAACCCTTACTGATGGTCTTTTGATCTTCACTACACGCCGCAGATCGATCGGAGTGCCTATTATCACCGTGTCGCAATCCGACCTGTTGATCGTCGCTTCAAGATCTTTCACCTGTTTATCTCCATACCCCATCGCGGGGAGCAGCGTACCCGTCTTCGGATACTTCCTGAAGGTCTCGGAAATCGACCCAACTGCCCACTTCCTCGGATCGACGAGCTCGCTTGCGCCGAACTTTTGCGCGGCGATGACACCTGCTCCGTAAGACATTCCTCCGTGCGTCAATGTAGGACCATCCTCGACAACGAGTACCCGCTTTCCCCGAATGAGCGACTCATCCTCGACAGTCACAGGCGATGCAGCTTCGATGATCTTCGCAGTCGGATTGACACCAAGCACGTTGCTCCTCACGGTATCGACATTCTGGCGCAGGGCAGACTCGACTTTGTTTATTACAACCACATCCGCAAGCAGAATATTGGCCATACCTGCATAGTAGGATAGCTCGTCGCCCGGCCGGTGAGGGTCGGCCACCGTTATCGTCAAATCCGGCTTATAGAATGAGGTATCGTTGTTGCCTCCGTCCCAGACAATGACATCGGCCTCCTTTTCGGCTTCCCGAAGGATCGCTTCGTAGTCTACACCGGCGTAGATGATCGTCCCGTTCATAATGTGAGGCTCATATTCCTCCATCTCCTCGATGGTACACTCGTTTTTCTTCAAGTCCTCTATGCACGCATACCGCTGCACCTTTTGCCTGACGAGGTCCCCATACGGCATCGGATGCCTGACAGCTACGACCCGAAGACCTTTTTCCCTGAGTATATTGCAGACCGCCCTGGATGTCTGGCTTTTGCCAGACCCCGTTCTGACTGCGACGACCGCAATGACAGGCACTTTACTTTTCAGCATCGTCTTATCGACTCCGAGCAGCTTGAAGTCGGCCCCGAATGACATCAGCTCCGATGCCTTTTTCATCACATAGTTGAACGAAACGTCGGAGTAGGCAAAGATCGCCTGTTCAATGCCATTCTCTCTTATTAAGTTTGGAAGTTGTGACTCAGAATAGATTGGAATCCCTTTGGGGTAGAGGGTGCCCGCCAGCTCGGCAGGATATCTGCGCCCGTCAATATTCGGGATCTGTGTCGCCGTAAAGGCGACTACCTCGTATTCTTCGTTGCCTCTGAATACTGTGTTGAAGTTATGGAAGTCTCTGCCCGCAGCGCCCAGAATAACCACTTTTTTCCGTTTCATTAAGAATCCCTTTCAATGTTTTTGAGAAGAGATGGAAGTTAGGTGTCAGAAATGATGTGTGGACTACGTATGTGAATGGTTGGAATTGAGTATTTGGGAAAGTGATAGTTCGGATGGTTCAGATTTCGGTACTATGAAAACCGTCCTTCGATGCATACCGCTAATATGTTATCACGGGGAATTGAGAATTTCAAGCCTGAAAACCCGGAGAGAATAGCCCCGCCGCGATTGTTTTGAGAGGGAAATCCCAGACTCGCACAGGATTTCTTGTCACTGAACCGCGTGCTCCAGCAACAAGAGGGTTCAATGATACAGATATTTCAGGAATTCCCGGATAATCCTGGCAGTGATCCCCCAGATCGCACCTTCAGGAGTCTGATAAACAAACACCTTGTGTGTGAATCCGCCCCATGTCTTCCAGTATCTGTCCGGCAAGCCCAGTTCCTTTGATGGCAGGAGCACCACATTCTCCCCAGTCTTCTTGTCTATGTATGAAGGATGGACTTCGACCATCACCTTGTACTCTTCGGGCTCGTATTCTTTAAAATATGAGACAGGAAGAGCAAACGCCTTCTCAACCTCATCCGGATTAGGCTTAAGTTCATCCAAACTGACATCGGAGACTCCTACAAAGACGTCAACCATCGCACCCATTGGAGCGAAGATGGAATCGAGCCGCCCTACGATTTCTATTCTTCCCTTAGGTATCCCGAGCTCCTCGACCGTCTCGCGAATCGCAGTCGCTTCACCGGATACATCTTCGTCGTCGTATTGTCCGCCTGGCAGGGAGATCTCTCCACCCTGCCTTATCCCCGATGCCCTTTTCTCAAACAGGATTTGATATCTCTCACAGATTGGGACAAGCAAAAGCAGTACGACTGACCTGAAATACTCTTCACGCCCCTCCAAACAAGGAGTCGTGGGGAGTTTCCCCTTCAGTGATTCAAACTCTTTTATTCTCATTTTGGGTCAATTAAGATAGTCGCGGTGTTTAGACTGTGCAAGCTAAATCTTCGGCAGTGTCTCAGTCTAATCCCACTTTGAAGAATGTGTATCCGGGAGAGTTCCAAGAAACGAGGAGCAAGCAAGCTCCGGATCAAACCACGCGTTCCCAGATGCCGTTGGATCTCTTACTCGAACCTTCGAGGTCCCCAGTCGGTACCCGTCCTCAAGTCTCGTCCCGGACTCTTAGCAACATATTGTCTATCAGCCTGGTTCGGCCGAACCTTACAGCCACCAATGCAAGCACTTCCGTAAGTGAGCCGGTTTCCTCGATTTTTCCAAAGCAAGCCGGGTCAACGAAGCTGATGTAATCCATCTTGCCGTCTGATTCGCTTGAGATAAGTTGGATCATACCTGAGCGGACTTTGGAAAGTGCCGTCTCTCCCCCGGCGACCATCGATTCGGCCAGTTTGAGAGACCGAAACAAGACTGTCGCCTGATTCCTCTCTTCCGGAGAAAGATACACATTCCTCGAACTCAGAGCCAAACCATCCTCTTCCCGGACAATCGGCGCAACGACAATCTCGACATCGAAGTTCAAATCTCTCGCCATCTTGCGAATAATAAAAGCCTGCTGTGCGTCCTTCTGACCGAAGACGGCAACGTGGGGTTTCACAATATTAAACAGTTTTGCCACGATGGTCGCGACCCCTTTGAAGTGTGTCGGCCTGAATTCCCCTTCCAGGACGTGAGACACATTGTCCAGTTCGACAAAGGATAAGTGCTCCTCAGGATACATCTCCTTGTCGGTCGGGACAAACAAGTAGTCTACACCCCGTTCCGCCGCTTTCTTTTCGTCCCGTGAAATATCTCTGGGGTATTTGTCGAGGTCTTCACCTCGTCCGAATTGAGTCGGATTGACATAGACCGACATGATTACGATGTCTGAACGCTTCCTTGCCTCATCGACCAGGCTGAGGTGCCCTTCATGGAGGTATCCCATCGTCGGGACAAAGCCGATTTTTTTCCCGCGAAGACGCAAGTCATCGGCGGTATCCTGCATTTCTCTGACTGTTGGAACTATTTTCATCTTTCAGATAATTCTCTTCCCAAGGGCGGAAGCTACGACTTCGGCAGCAAACTCCGCGGATTCGTTCTTTATGTCAAAAATTGGATTGACCTCGGTCACCTCGAGTGAGCTCATGCATTCGCAGTCCGCAATAGTCTCCATTATCAAATGCGCCTCACGGTAACTCAGTCCACCCGGGGATGGAGTTCCGACTCCTGCGGCAACGGACGGATCAACCGAATCGATGTCGAAGCTGACGTGAAGCAGATCTACTTTCTCCTTCATCTCCTTCAATAATCTGCCGATGATCCGGTGAGCCCCGTATTTGTCGATGTCTGACATCGTATAGTGAGCGATCCCCGTTCTTTTTACAATTTCTTTTTCCGCCTTATCTATATTCCTAACGCCGATGAGTGCGGCATTCATCGGGTCAACCTTCCTGAAATCTCCGCCTATTGTCGTCAACTCGCGGGCACCCTCTCCCAGGACCGCGGCAAGCGGCATCCCATGGATGTTTCCCGACGGAGTAGTCTCTTGGGTATTCATGTCTGCATGAGCATCGATCCATATAACGCCCAACCGCAGGTTGTTCTTGCGGGCATAATTGGATAAACCGGAAATTGTTCCCATAGCAATCGAGTGGTCGCCGCCGAGTACGAGCGGGAACTCCCCGCGATCCATAATCCCCTCGACTTTGTGCGTAAGTATGGTGGCGACGCGGACTATCTCCGGAAGATACTTGAGTTTTGGGTTGTCTATCTCCTGGCTCTCGGGGACCTTGACCGGAATATCCCCGTCATCAAAAACCGTGTGTCCGATCTCCCTGAGCCGTTCGGCGACCCTGGCAATCCGCAGTGCCGAAGGTCCCATATCTACCCCGCGCCTGCCCGCGCCAAGATCCATCGGTACCCCGATCATTCTGATTTTCACTGAAGCCTCAAACTGTTATTAGCCGCTGACTGTTGAGAAAAGGCGATGATTAGGAGACGAACTCCAAAGAGGTCCGGTTTTCCGATTAAAGCACAGGCACCCGTTTCTTACTCTTTCAGACCTGAAGTTCATTTTTCGGAGCTTAACTTCCGGACTTTGGCATATAAATGTGGTTTAGTTTTCCAGCAGCTCAAGGAGCTGGGTCACTTTCCCTTTCAAATCTTTCCTATGAACGATGAAGTCTACAAACCCCTTGTCAAGCAGGAACTCCGAGCGCTGAAAACCGTCGGGAAGGTCTTTACCAACAGCCTGCTTTATTACTCGTGGCCCGGCAAAGCCGATCAGTGCGCCCGGCTCTGCCACATTGAAGTCGCCCAGCATGGCAAAACTTGCAGTCACTCCCCCGGTTGTGGGATCGACGAGAATGGAGATGTAAGGTAATCCTGCTTTGTGAAGCTTCGTTAACCTTGCGCTCGTCTTTGCAAGCTGCATGAGGGATATGGCAGCCTCCATCATCCTGGCGCCTCCGCTCTGGGACACAATTATGAGGGGTTTTCTGTATCTCACCGCCCTGTCTATGGAACGGGCGACCTTCTCACCGACAACCGACCCCATACTTCCCCCAATGAACTGAAAATCCATGCAGCCGAACACGACCTTGTGCCCGTTGATTTCGCCAGTACCGGTTCTGATAGCATCCACGAGTCCCGTCTTCTTCTGCGCCTCCGTGAGCCTGGTCCTGTAGGACTTAGTGTCCACGAAATCCAAAGGGTCATTTGACTTCAGGTTCTTATCTGTCTCCTTGAACGTTTTCCTGTCAAGAAGGACCTGGATGTATTCCTTGCTTCCGATTCGAAAATGGAAATTGCACTTATTGCATGTCCACAGGTTGTCTTCAAGTTGTGATTTGTGGAGTATCTCTCCGCATTTCTCACACTTGACCCACGACCCTTCTGGTAGATCCTTCTTCTCGGCCGAGATTATGTTTTGTTTGGAACGTTTGAACCAAGACATCAAGTTTTCTCCACAAGTTTGTTGAGGGGATTTCCCTTCACAGCAACGAAGTCTTTTATATATAATGGGACTGCAGACCTCAGGTCCGCAAAATCGCCTCTTTCATATCTCTCCATCGCCAGGAGCGCAACATGTCTCGCCGACGCCTGTACATTCCCGAAGGATTTCTCATCGAACTTCTTCCGCACAACTTCATACTTTTCAAACCTGGATACGCCTTCTCCGACAAAGAGTGAGTCGTTGTTGAATTCATCAACGATATTTTCCACCCGCGCGGCCCGGCAACGACCTGCCGTATCCAGCCCTGATTCGGACTGTATGAACGAAGCATAATAGAACTCATCGCCTCGCGCGTGGAGAAGAGGAACGATAACCCTGCCGTGGGCAAAGCCGGCGCCCCCCCGGGCAATCGCGTCAAGTGTCGGGACACCAATGATCTTCTTATTCAACGCAAACGTGATACCTTTTGCCACGCTTAGTCCTATCCGCAGGCCCGTAAAGCTTCCCGGTCCCATCGAGACCCCAATTGCATCCAGGTCTGCCTGTTTCAACCGAAGATCGGAAAGCAGATTGTTTATCATGATGACAAGCCGCTCAACGTGCACCTGTGGAATGAACAGCGAGGTTTCTCCAAGGATCTCGTGCCCTTGCATCAGAGCGATCGAACACGACTTAGTGGCAGTCTCAATCGCAAGTAATTTGGTTTCCGAAGGATCCATACGAGACATGCTCAATTCTGACCGTTTATGAAGGCGATGGCAATTTCCCGTGTAGAGTCGTCGACGACACTCATCCTTACTTCGTATCGGTTATCAGGGATAATGCCGTCGAGTTTCTCCGCCCATTCCACCAGACATATCCCACCCGAATCCATGTATTCATCAAAACCGATCCCGAAAATTTCGTCAATGTCCTTTATCCTGTATAGGTCTATGTGGAAAATCGGGACTGTACCATGATATTCGTTCACGATAGTGAATGTCGGGCTGTTAACCGTTTCCTTGACTTCGAAAGTCCGGCAAACGCCTTTGACAAACTGGGTCTTTCCGGCACCGAGGTCCCCGTAAAGAGCTACAAGACTTCCGGGCTGAAGTTGTTTCGCAAATTCCTTTCCCTTTTCGATCGTCTCTTCTTCACTCTTAGATATGAAGATCTCCATTGGGCAGCCAGACCTATCTAGGCTCGAGATACACGACGGGCAATATCATTTCTTCGAGCGAAATCCCGCCGTGTTGGAAGCTGTCATGGTATTGCTCCAGGTATTTATGATAATCGGTCGGATACACAAAATAGAAATCCTCCTTCGCGATGATGTAATTTATGGTCACGCCCCGTCTCGGCAGCATGAATTCTTCAGGATTCTTCACAAAGATCGCCTGCCTGTTGTCACATTTCAAGTTTCGGCCGAATTTATAGCGCAGGTTTGTTGAGGCTTCCCTGTCCCCTAGAACCTTTGATCCCCTGAGACTTCTGACACTCCCGTGGTCAGTCGTTACAATTACGGTCGCATCAGTCTGCGCGAGAGCCGCAAAAAGGTCAAGGAGATACGAATGCTGAAACCACGACCTTGTCAGCGAACGATAGGCGCTCTCATCGGGGGCAATTTCCTTGAGAATATCGGAGTCCGAACGAGAATGCGCGAGAATATCTACAAAGTTTACCACTATGGCAGTCAGCGGTGAACGGGCAAAGCTCGGGACATTTGATACCACGTTCTTTCCAAAATCAGGATCTATGATCTTAATGTACTTCGGATCGATTCTCAGCCTCTTCCTCTGCAGCAGGTCGGTTAAGAGTTCTTTCTCGAAACGATTCCTGCTGGAATCGTCGTCCGAATTTCCCTTGTCCCATATTTCTGGAAAACGCTTCTCCATCTCCAGCGGCAGCATCCCGCTGAATATCGCATTCCGGGAATATGGGGTTGCGGTAGGAAGTATCGAATAGTAGAAATCCTTGCTGACGGCATAATAATCCCTCAGGAATTCCTCCATGATGAGCCATTGATCCAGCCTCATACAATCGATGACTATGAGGACCACCGGCTTCTGGGAAGTCATTCTAGGCATCACGTAAGTCTCGAAGACTTCATGAGATAGTTTCGGACGATCAGTCTTCTTACCCACCCACTCTCTGTATACGCCATCGATGTATTTCCCGAATGCCGCATTAGCGGCACGTCGTTGGTCTGTCAGAGGTTCCTTCAAGCCCGTCTCGGGATGTTCATCCACCTGCAATTCCCAGTAGGTTAGCTTCTGGTGGATGTCTATCCAATCGGGGTAATCAAGGTTACTCTCCAGGCGTGAGGAGATTTCGCGAAAATCCGATACGTAATCCTTTGAGACCCGCTCGCCTGCAATTCTGTGACCGTCCATGATCTTCTTTGCAGTAAGGAGTATCTGACTTGGATTTACGGGTTTAGTCAGGTAATCGCTGATCTTCTGCCCAATGGCTTCCTCCATCAACGATTCTGCTTCATTTTTGGTTATCATGACAACCGGTATCTCAGGGGCAATCCCTTTTATCACCTCAAGAGTACTCAGCCCTCCCATCCCGGCCATCATTTCATCGAGCAATATCAGGTCGTAATTCTCATAGTGAAAGTTCTGTTTGACCAGCTCAATAGCATCCTGGCCGTTTGTCGCTGTATCGACTTGAAACCCTTTGTCTTCAAGGAAGATAACATGAGGTTTTAGCAGTTCAATTTCGTCATCAACCCATAGTATTTTTCGTTTTTCCCCGTACATATCATCTCCTGTTCTATTTGTAGTCCTCAATAAAAAAGTTATCCAAGCATGGGCTAAGAAACAAACCGCCCTTTTTGCCCATCGTGATATTAGACGCAGGGAACCCAAAGCCGGTAAAAGGCCGACTTCGAACGATTCGCCTCCGCTTCCCGCTTTTATAACTGAAGTTTTACAAAAATATTTCCGATGAAAGTGTTGACAAGCTTGTTGTAGTTTCTTATTATTAACCTAAGAAGAAATGAACGAAACTAGTTCGACATATAGTTCACACACACAAGCGACAAGGGCAATTTCGTTCTCCGAAGTAGTCAGTCCAGATCTTCTCGGCCTCGTTTCCCTTATATCCATTCTTATTCTCCTCCTCCTTAGCGAGGGGAATATCCTCCTCGGCATTATTAGCTAAATAGCCGAAGGTTATTCCCCGAGTCAACGAACCTAACACAAATTCACATCAACTCAGCGGAATAACCCGAAGCGAAAAGCTATAGCCGGGCGGCCCTTTTCAGGGAATGGTCCTGTCGGGAAATGTCGCACGTAATGTTTGTTCGCAACGATGAGAAGTTCCGTACGATTGCAACTCCTTAGAGGAGTTGTCGGATTCAAAAATAAAAAGAAATGGAGACTCGCATAATGAGTACCAACGAAATGACAGGCGCGGAAATTTTCGTAAAATGCCTGATGGAAGAGAACGTGGAGTACATTTTCGGTTATCCTGGAGGCGCAGTAATCGGAGTGTATGACGCCATGCACGACATGTCTGACATAAAGCACATCTTGACACGGCATGAGCAGGGTGCCGTTCACGCTGCGGAGGGATATGCAAAGGCTACGGGAAAAGTGGGGGTCGTTATAGTCACCTCGGGACCCGGTGCAACCAACACAGTCACCGGCATCGCCGATGCTCATATGGATTCCGTTCCGCTCGTTGTGTTCACAGGACAAGTTGCGACTAACCTCATCGGCAACGATGCCTTTCAGGAAGCTGATATCATTGGCATAACCCGTTCTATTACGAAGCACAACTTCCTGGTGAAGGATGTACGCGATCTCGCCTGGACGATAAAGGCCGCCTTCTACATCGCGTCGACCGGTCGTCCCGGCCCGGTGGTTGTCGACATGCCTAAAGACGTTATGGCTTCGGCCACTTCGTTTTCCTATCCTAAAGAGATAAAACTGCGTGGTTACCGTCCTTTCTACTTCGGGCACATGGGTCAAATAAACAAGGCCGTCGAAATCATAAATTCTTCGAAGAAACCCGTATTGTATGTCGGCGGCGGCGTAATCAACTCCAATGCCTCAAAAGAGGTTTATAATCTGGCGAAGAAACTGAACGCTCCCGTTGCCATGACGCTAATGGGTTTGGGTTCAATGCCTGGAGACGACAGACTCTCGCTCGGCATGCTGGGCATGCACGGAACTTGGTATTCAAATACGGCAGTCGATCAGTGTGACTGCCTTATCGCAATCGGGGCGCGATTCGACGACCGTGTGACCGGTAACCCTCAGACGTTTTCGCCTAACTCAAGGAAAGTACATATCGACATTGATCCTTCTCAAATAAGCAAGAACGTGAAGGTGGATGTTCCGATAGTGGGGGACGTACGACATGTGCTGGAGAGATTAACTCCTCTGGTACACTCTCTCGAGACGACAGACTGGCTCGAGCAGATCGACCGATGGAAGAATGAACATCCGCTTCGATATGAAAGCGGGCCCGAAATTCGTGCACAATACATCATCGAGAAGATCTATGAGCTCACCGATGGAGAGGCGGTTGTGACTGCGGATGTCGGCCAGAATCAGATGTGGGCAGCGCAGTTCTACAAATTCAAGAATCCGAGATCGTTTCTCACATCCGGCGGACTGGGGACGATGGGATTCTCCTTCCCCGCTTCGATAGGTGCTGCGTTCGGTGTGACTGACCGGCCCGTGTTCAGTATAAACGGAGACGGCGGGATTCAAATGAACATTCAAGAACTTACTACGGCAGTCGGAAACAAATTGCCGATAAAAATCATAGTGCTGGACAACGGTTACCTCGGAATGGTGCGGCAGTGGCAGGATCTTTTCTACAAGAAGCGTTACAGCCATGTATCGCTTGGAAGCAATCCAGACTTTGCCAAAATCGCCGAGGCATTCGGCGCAAAAGGATTCGTTGCCGATAAGACAGAAGAAGTCGTCCCCATCCTCAAGGAAGCATTGAAGATAAACGACCGACCCGTCATGATAGATTTCAAGACTACAAACGAAGACAACGTTTTCCCGATGATTCCCAGCGGCCGGGCTGTCGCACAAATGATAGACTACCCAAAATCAGTTGAGGAGCTAAAAATGTCCAATTCCCGTGTGGAGGCCGCCAAGTGAAGAAGCACACCATCTCTATACTTGTTGAAAACAAATTCGGTGCTTTAAACAGAATCGTAGGGCTTTTCAGCGCCCGTGGTTACAACATCGACAGTATTTCGGTCGGGACAAGCGAGGATGATTCCGTTGCCCGTGTCACTATCGTCTCTAAAGGAGATGACGATATCATCGAACAAATCATCAAGCAGTTGAATAAGCTTGTTGATGTAACCAAAGTAGTCGACCTGACCTATGACAGTTTCGTCGAGAGAGAGCTGGTCCTCGTAAAAGTATCGGCGAATAGAAATACCAGACCCGAGTTAATGCAAATTTCTGAGATCTTCCGGTCGAAAATTATCGACATAAGCCAGCGATCCATTACTATCGAAGCCACGGGAAGCGAGCAAAAAGTAGATGCTATGATAAAGATGCTAGCGCCTTTCGGCATCAAGGAGATTGCACGTACCGGACGTGTCGCCCTGAAACGCGAATTCGAAGGAGCGGTCTAGATAATGGTGGAACAATGGAATGATGGAATAATGGATTGTTCGCGTGTTGGGAGATCAGCACTCTCCGTACCCGTGTATCCAAAAGATACCCGGAAATTACCGGCCGGTTCACCGAAAGAAATCGGGACGGCCTACCGGAAGAAGCGGAAGGCAGGGCCCACCCTTCATTCCATCCTTCCTCAATTCCAATATTCCCAAAGAAACTCTTCATCCCTTTTTACAAAACTCTAAAAACCAGAATTAAAGGAAATAGCAAATGAAAGTTTATTACGAATCCGACGCAGACCTTTCACTCCTGAAGGACAAGACCGTTGCAATAATCGGCTACGGAAGTCAGGGGCACGCACACGCTCTGAACCTCCGGGACAGCGGCGTCAACGTCGTCGTAGGCTTGCAGCCGGCTAGCAAGTCACGGGCAGCCGCGGAAGCGGAAGGATTGAAGGTGTTCACTCCGTTCGATGCGTCGGCTCGGGCAGACCTCATCATGATACTCGCTCCGGACATGGCACAAAAGAAGCTCTATGAAGAAGAGATAGCCCCCAACTTGTCCGAAGGCAAGATTCTCGCCTTCGCGCACGGCTTCAACATACATTACCAGCTTGTCGTTCCGCCTAAGAACGTCGACGTTATAATGATCGCCCCAAAAGCCCCCGGACATTTGGTCAGAAGAGTGTACACACAGGGCGCCGGAACGCCATGTCTGATTGCGGTTCAGCAAAACTATTCGAAGCAAGGTTTGGAGTATGCCCTGGCGTATGCGAAGGGAATCGGAGGGACCAGAGCGGGAGTAATTAAAACCAACTTCAAGGATGAGACAGAGACGGACTTGTTCGGTGAACAGGCCGTTCTTTGCGGCGGTTCGGAGGAACTGATAAAGGCAGGATTCGATACCCTCGTCGAGGGTGGGTACCCGCCGGAGCTCGCATTCTTTGAATGCATGCACGAACTGAAATTGATTGTGGACCTTTACTATGAAGGCGGCCTTACAAGAATGAATTTCTCCGTCAGCGACACGGCTGAGTATGGCGGCTACACACGAGGACCGAGAATCATTACGAAGCAGACCCGGAAAGAGATGAAGAAGATACTGAGCGAGATTCAGACGGGAAAATTTGCCAAGGAATGGATCAAGGAGACATTCATTAACAAGCAGAGAAACTTCTTGAAGATGAGAAAAGAGATGAACACGCACAAGCTTGAAAAAGTCGGCTCAAAGCTGCGAGAGATGATGAGCTGGCTCAGGAAATAACCACCACCCGGAAGGACCTTTGCTAATGGAACGCAAAATATACATATACGACACGACGCTACGAGATGGCACTCAAGGAGAAGAGATTTCTTTCAGCGTCGAGGACAAGATCAAGATAGCATATCACCTTGATGCTTTCGGTGTCGACTACATCGAAGGCGGATGGCCCGGTTCGAATCCGAAAGACATGGAATTCTTCGAACGGATGAAGCATGCCGATCTCAAACACGCGAAACTCGCCGCTTTTGGAAGCACATGCCGCGCGTCTTTAAAACCGCAGTCGGACGGCAACATAGGCGAGCTTCTAAGAGCCGAGACTCCTGTCGTGACAATTTTCGGCAAGTCCTGGGACATGCATGTTACTGAGGCGCTCGGTACCACACTGGAAAGAAATGTCGAGATTATATACGAAACCGTGAAGTACCTGAAGGACAACGGCAAGGAAGTGGTTTACGACGCCGAACACTACTTCGACGGTTTCAAGTCTAACTCCGATTATGCCGTGAAAACGATTCGTGCGGCGGAAGCTGCGGGAGCAGACTTCATAGTGCTGTGCGATACTAACGGCGGCAGCATGCCGCATGAGGTTGAAGCGATCACCGAGGTGGCGAGAAAGTCGGTGAGCACCCGTCTCGGGATCCATGCCCATAACGATTCAGAGCTGGCGGTTGCCAATTCACTCGCTGCAGTACGTACGGGCTGCGTTCAGGTCCAGGGCACGGTCAACGGATTCGGCGAGCGATGCGGAAACGCCAACCTTTGTTCGATAGTACCTAACCTTCAGTTGAAAATGGGACTTCCGGTCGTCCCCGCTCCAAAGCTAAAGACCCTCACTGAGCTGTCCAGATTCGTGAGCGAAGTCGCCAATCTTCAGCCGAGGAAGAACCTGGCTTACGTGGGCCAAAGCGCATTCGCTCATAAGGGCGGAGTTCACGTGAGTGCGGTCATGAAATCGGCGCGTACTTACGAGCACATCAGTCCCGAGCTGGTGGGAAATTCGCGACGCGTGCTTGTCAGCGACCTGTCCGGAAAAAGCAACGTTCTCTACAAAGTCGAAGAACTCGGCATACATCTGTCGGGCAACAACGGCCAGGCGACTTCCATAGTGAACAAGCTCAAGTCTCTCGAAAACGAAGGCTACGTCTATGAAGATGCCGATGCATCTCTGGAAATCCTGATAAGGAAAGACATCGGCGAAGTGACAACACCATTTGAGCTGGAGGCACTGCGCATAATTATCGAGAAAAATGATAATGACGGTGTTTCACACACTGAAGCGGTGATCAAACTGAGGGTGGGTGACAAGATCGAACATACAGCCGCCGAAGGCAACGGGCCGGTGAATGCACTCGATAACGCGCTGCGCAAGGCGCTCCTGCAGTTCTATCCGCAGCTTGCGGAGTCAAAACTGACGGACTATAAAGTCAGAGTCGTCGATGGAAGTGACGGAACGAGTGCAAAAGTGAGAGTCTTAATCGAGACCACGGATCATGATTCCAGCTGGAATACCGTCGGCGTATCGGAGAATATAATAGAAGCGAGCTGGAAGGCGCTGGTCGATTCAATAGTATTCAAAATGATGAAGGATAACGACAACTATAATAATAAGAGTGCCGCTGTGCGGCATCCCGCTTCGACTCTATCAGGATCCCGGCCAAATGAATGAGCTAGGGAAGACATATCCGGCTATTGAGGATAAGCGGGATAAAAGACATTTGGAGGCAGTAAAATGAAACCCCAGACACGAATCGAGCTGCTTGAGAAAGCCTTGAGCAGCGAAATGGAGACGATCAAACGATATAATGATCATGCCGAGACATCAGATGACGCAGAGACCAAGAGACTCTTCCGCTCTCTGGCAAGTCAGAAGTACGAGCACTATCTCCAGATCGAAAAGCATCTCCGTCAGTTGAAGGCAAACAACGACATTACCGACGCAATTAACAGCATGTTTCAGTAGAACAGAACTCGGGTGAGGAGAGATATGAAGGACAAAATCTTTATTTTCGACACGACTCTGCGCGATGGCGAACAATCGCCGGGATGCAGCATGAATACACAGGAAAAGCTGAAGATGGCGAGACAGCTGGAGGCTTTGAATGTGGACGTAATAGAGGCAGGCTTCCCAATGGCTTCGGAGGGCGATTTTGAAGCCGTCAGGGAGGTAGCCAAAACCATAAAGGGCTGCACTATCGCCGCGCTCTCCAGGGCGACTACGGCGGACATAGACCGCGCCTTCGAGGCTCTTCAATATGCCGCAAAACCGCGCATCCACGTCTTCATTGCCACGAGCGATATTCACCTCAAACATAAACTGAAGAGGACCAGGCAGCAGGTCCTGGAACAGTCCGTGAACACAGTGGCCTACGCGAAGAAGCTTTCCGAAGACGTCGAGTTCAGTTGCGAAGACGCAAGCCGAAGTGACATCGACTACTTGTGCCAGATCATAGAAGCGGTCATCAATTCCGGCGCTAATGTGGTAAATCTGCCGGATACGGTCGGGTACTCCATTCCGCAGGATTACGGCTCCATGATCAAGACTATCCGCGAGAGAGTGAAGAACATCGACAAAGCAATCCTGAGCGTGCATTGCCATAACGACCTTGGCCTCGCCGTGGCGAACTCTATAGCGGCAGTCATGAACGGCGCACGACAAGTCGAATGCACGGTCAACGGGATAGGCGAACGGGCGGGCAATGCATCACTCGAGGAATTCGTGATGGCACTGAGGACCAGGCCCGACGTTCTTCCCTTCGAGGTCGATGTGAACACGGAGGAGATTTTCAAGTCCAGCAGGCTCCTCTCTACGATGACCGGGATGATGGTACAACGCAACAAGGCCATCGTGGGGGCGAATGCGTTCTCGCACGAAGCGGGTATTCACCAGGACGGGATCATAAAGAGCAGGATGACTTACGAGATTATGACCCCCGAATCCGTAGGCATCAAACACTCCACTCTCGTTCTCGGCAAGCACTCAGGCAGACACGCTCTCAGGCAAAGGTTCGAAGAGCTCGGATATTCGCTGACCACCGAAGAACTGGACAATGTCTACGTCGAGTTTACCCGGCTCGCCGACAAGAAGAAGGAAATTCTTGACGAAGACTTGATGGCAATATTGAACAACAAATTCGAAAGTGACGAAACCAAATATGTGCTCTCCAGCCTTCAGGTTATGACGGGAACCGGAGTCAAATCAACTGCCGTGCTGGAACTTAACGACGGAAAGGAGACATACGTCGACTCTGCGACCGGAGACGGGCCGGTCGATGCCGCATATAACGCGATTGAAAGAATCACGAAAATGAACGGGCAGCTGGTTGATTACACTATAAAATCGGTAACCTGGGGAGGCGACGCAGTTGGAGAAGTCTTCGTCAAAGTCATCTTCAACAATATTGTCTTTACAGGACACGCAGCCAGCACCGACATCGTTACCGGAAGTGTTGAGGCATATTTGCAGGCAGTCAATCGTGCGCTTTCGGCGAAGTCATCCAGGTCGGCCGAAGAAACTATGATTAAGAACCAGGCGAACGCCGTGTAATTCAACGGTCGTTTGACCAAATTCCTGCAGTTAACACTTAAAACTGAAGAAGCACAAAAGTAGAAAGAGATCTCCAAAATGGGAATGACAATCACTGAGAAGATACTTGCAAATCATTCGGGCCGCGACAGGATCACGCCAGGCGAGAATGTGTGGATTGACGTCGACATTCTTTTGACTCATGATGTTACCGGACCCGGCACGATTTCAATCTTCAAGAAAGAATTCGGAGAGAAGGCAAAAATCTGGGACAACGATAAGGTCGTCGTAATTCCGGACCACTATATATTCACGGCAGACCAGCACGCAAAACGTAATGTAGAGTTCTTGCGCAGCTTTGCACAGGAACAAGAGATAGAAAATTTCTATGACGTCGGCACCCCCCGCTACAAAGGCGTTTGCCACGTCGCTCTTCCCGAGGAAGGTTTTGCGAGACCGGGTGAGGTACTCTTCGGCACAGATTCACATACCTGCACCGCAGGAGCTTTCGGAGAGTTCGCCACCGGCATCGGAAATACAGACGCCGCGTTCATCCTCGGTACGGGGAAATTATGGGTCAAAGTCCCGTCGACTGCGCGCTTCGTGTTCGACGGCGAAATGCCCGATTACCTGATGGCAAAGGACCTGATTCTGAAGATCATCGGAGACATCGGAGTCGACGGCGCATCGTACCAGGCGATGGAATTCGCAGGGGATGCCGTTCACAGTCTGAATATTGAAGAACGTATGACGCTCTGCAATATGGTGATCGAGGCAGGCGGAAAGAACGGCGTAATTTCCCCGGATGAAAAGACCATGGATTATGTGAAAGCGAAAAGCAACAAATCCTTTTCACCCGTGGTAAATGACTCTGATGCCATTTTCGCTTCCGAAAGGAAATACGATGTGAGTGAGCTTCCTCCGCTTGTCGCGAAGCCACACTCGCCCGAAAACGTTGAACCTGCAGAGAATCTGTCTTACGTGAAAGTGGACAGGGTTTACATTGGATCGTGTACGGGCGGCAAGCTCACAGACTTCATCGCGGCGGCAAGAATACTCAACGGCAGAAAGACGGCAGTGGACACCTTCATCGTTCCCGCAACGACTGACGTTGCGAAAGGCCTGCTTGAAAGGAAGATAGACGGCAAGCCGCTGCGCGCAATTTTCGAGGAGGCAGGCTGCAGAATTGGAAATGCAAGCTGTGGAGCATGCCTGGGCGGCCCGGAAGACACTTTCGGACGTCTGAACAGCGAGGAAATCTGCGTCTCGACAACGAACCGCAATTTCCCCGGCAGAATGGGATCAAAGAAGTCGCAGGTATTTCTGGCTTCACCGCTCACCGCTGCTGCAACTGCGGTCACCGGGAAGATTACCGATCCCAGAAAGTATCTGTGATAGTATTTGCTATTATGAGAAACCTGTTCGTGAGTCAAACAAATTTTAAATCCTAAGTTCTAAACTCTAAGCAATGCTCACAATTAGAAATCCAAAACTCTGGAATGGACACAATGGTGTTTTGAATTTTGGTAATTCGAATTCGTTTAGGATTTCGGATTTAGTGCTTAGCATTTGCTGCAAACCAGACAAAGTATAATAGAGGAGACAGACAAATAGTGTCACAGAATAAAATCACAGGAAAAGTCTTTGTCGTTGGCGACAACGTCGATACAGACCAGATCATCCCCGCCAAGCACCTTGTCTATAACACACATTCGCCGGAAGAGAGAAAGTTGTACGGCAGATACGCCATGAGCGGGGTACCCGACGAAGAGTCCGGCTTGCCGAAAGGCGGCGTGAAGTTCGTCAACGGGGATGGTTTTGAATCAGAGTTCAAGATCATCGTCGGCGGAAAGAATTTTGGGTGCGGTTCATCGAGGGAACATGCTCCACTTGCCCTTCAAGTTGCCGGAGTAAAGGCAGTCATCGCACAAACCTACGCGCGTATTTTCTACCGGAATTCGGTCGATGGAGGTTTCCTGATGCCGCTCGAATCGGTAGATAATATTTACAAATCATTTTCAACAGGGGATCAGGCGTTGATTGATCTGGAGAAAAACACAATCACAAACTCTACAACTGGTAAGTCCTTTACCCTGCGATCGCTTGGTGATGCGGCGGATATCATCAATGCAGGCGGCATATTCTCCTATGCCCGCAAAATCGGCATGATACAGACGGTCGCGAGCGCCAATGTTTAAAATAGCAGTAATCCCAGGAGATGGCATTGGTCCAGAAGTTACTTCACAGGCAGTCCGGATACTCAAGAAGGCTTCACATATCTTAAATGAGAAATTTGAATTCGTGGAATTGAAGGCGGGAGGAATCGCCTTCGAAGCGTTTGGCAAACCACTTCCTGAAGAAACTTTGAAGGCAGCTCTATCAAGCGACGCCGTTCTGCTTGGAGCAGTCGGCGGCCCACAATGGGATTCCCTTCCCTATGAGTCGAAGCCGGAACAGGCTCTTCTCGGCTTGCGCAAGTCTCTCGAATTATATGCGAACATTCGGCCCGCAATATTGTTCGATTCGCTACTAGATGCATCTTCCGTGAAGCCCGACATTGTCAAAGGCATAGACATAATCGTGGTGCGCGAATTGACCGGAGGTATTTATTTCGGCCGTCCGGCGGGTATTCTCGATGAGAACGGAGTTCGCCGCGGGATCAACACTATGACTTACACCGAACCAGAAATCGAACGCATAACTCACACGGCTTTCAAGCTCGCGAAGACCAGGAGCAAGCACGTCACTTCCGTTGACAAGGCAAACATCCTGCATACCTCGATGCTCTGGCGCGAAGTGGTCAACAGAATTCATAAGTCACATTATGCAGATATTCAGCTGGATCACATGTACGTCGACAACGCCTCCATGCAGCTCATCAGAAGGCCGAAACAATTCGACGTAATACTGACGGAAAATATGTTCGGCGATATTCTCAGCGACGAGGCATCCATGCTCACCGGATCGATCGGAATGCTTCCTTCGGCGAGTCTCGGTGAGAAGCACGCACTTTACGAGCCCATTCACGGAAGCGCACCGGATATAGCCGGAAAGGGATTGGCTAACCCGATAGCGAGCATACTCTCTGTTGCGATGCTGCTTGAGTATTCCCTTAAGCAGAAGGAGATTGCGAAGAAGATTTTCCGCGCCGTCGAATCTGTCCTGAATGCAGGCTACAGAACCGCGGACATTTCCTCTTCCAAAGACAATGTCCTATCGACCGAAGAGATGGGTGCGAAGATCGAAAGCGCAATATAGCGAGGGGGTCAGCCGAAAAGCGTAAACACATAGGCACATGGTATCATAGGGCTATGTGTCCTCCTGTGCCTATGTGTTTCAATCTCCCTGGTGCAGGAGTTCTCTTCCGTCTTTGCAATAAGCTCACTTCTTTATGTCACCTCATACGTGATAAATTCCTCAAAATCCTTCAAAAAGGTTGAAAAGCATCGCTTCAAGCCTTTATATTTAACCTAATCAACTTGGCTTACTGATGAAAAAGCTCTTTGCAGACGGATTACTCCGACTGATGTTTGTTTTCGCTGCGTCTCTTTCATTCTGGAGATGCGCCCCGTCAGTTTATTACGTGAAACCATCCGACTGGGATAAGCCTGAAAAACAAGACTCTACGATTTCTTACTATTCCCAATATCTGAGAGGGTGGAAAATATTTATCGACCCGGGACACGGCGGTGCGGACAGATTCGGTCATGGACCTACGGGTGAAACAGAGGCCGATATTAATCTTCGGGTCGGACTCGCGTTGCGGGATTACCTGACACGCGCAGGGGCAATCGTCTTCATGTCTCGCACGATAGACACAACCGTTAGTCTCCTCGACAGGCCAAAGCTGGCGGCAGAAGACGGAGCAGATATTTATATCTCGATACATCATAACGCTACTGGAGGGGCCGATAAATATCCTCCTCTCAATTACACTTCGACGTGGTATCACGCATTCAAAGGCGACAGCGCTTACACGCCCGCCGACCACGATCTGGCAAAATATGTCGAGCGAGATCTTGCCTACGCGATGGGAAATCCCGAACCCGACTTCTTTTCGTTTGACGGTACATTATCAGACTACCTTGTCTATCCGCTCGCGGGTTTTGCGGTCCTGAGACACTCTAAGATGCCTGCCATTCTGACCGAATGTTCATTTTTTTCCAGCCCGTACGAGGAGCAGCGCCTAAAACGGGAGACGTTCAACGAAATAGAAGCCTGGGGAATCTTCAAAGGACTCGCTAAATACATTAAAGCGGGAATACCTCGGCTTTCCTACACGGGCGATACGTTGTTCTCTCAGATGCCAATCAATTTCAACGTCGACTATTCGGAGGGAAAATTCTTCGGCGGCAAGTACGCGATTGACAAGAAATATTTGAATGTGGAAATAGATGGCAAAGCGGTGCCAGCAGTCTTCGATAACGATTCTGACAGGATCCACTTCGCTACTGCCGACCTGCTCCCCGGACGGCACTACTTTACGGTCGTCATAAAGAACGAAGAAGGAAATCACTCATTTCCATTCTTGAAATTTTTCTACTACGTGCCGCCTCCCGCACAGATCTCCGCTTCGGTGTGCCCGGATACACTCCCCGTAGGTCCCTCACGGTTTTTCACGCGGGCTGTAGTGACTTCGACGAACGGGAACGATGTTTCGGATTATGTCAATCCGGTGGTGACGGCGACAAATGCAGCAGCGGACACGACTTTTCACAGCAACGGAGCAATCTACACCGTCTTCAGCAAACCTTACTCTGATTTCGTCACAATCCAATTCCTCCTCGATACACTTGAAACAGTTCTCTCGCCGCCGGTCAGCGATAAGATCTCGGTGGCTTCCCTCACCGTTTCGTCAGGCAGCGGTGCTCCCGTCGGAGGTGCGGCCATCTGTTCCAATGGAAAAGAAATTGCGTCCTCCCTGTCTAACGGATTCGCCTCTTTCAAGTACGACGGTGGACCGCTGAGCGTCCGCCTCCCCGGTTATTATATCAGGACAATTGACACGCTGCCCAAAGGTCCTGCCAGATTGACACCGATCGCAGACAGTCTAGTCATAGGAAAAACGATTCTTATCGACCCTGCCTTTGGGGGAGATGAAAGCGGACCGGCCTCCGGTTCATTGAGCGCGGCAAACGTGGATTTATTGGTGGCAAGGGAGCTGAATAACTTGCTACGGAGCTTTGGTGCGAATTCACACCTCGTGCGCAGCATCGACACGACACTGACTATCGAGCAGCGTGCCGACTTTTCAAAGAAGTACTCAAGAGGATTTTATATCTCCATATCGGCGTCAAATCCGGTCCCAGAATTCTCCGTGACAATTTACCCAAGCATAATCAACCGGAAACTGGCCTCAGCTTTGCAAGAGGCGCTGGGCGTCGAATTTGACACGATGGGTACGGCAATTTCCCACAGCGGCATCTTCGAACTCGCGGCGGTAAGTACGGTCGGAGTCGGACTTCCCTCCCCAAGAACCACTTTCTACTCGGAAGAGGATCTGCAGCAACAGACGACCGAAATTGCGTGGAGAATCCTCGACGGCATACTCGGCTACTATGGATACCTCAAAGCATTCAGCAGGAGCGACTACACAAAACCGGACGAGGTTCTCAGTTTGCCGATGAGCAAAGGGCAAATCCTGTCCATTAATCCGTCCCAGCTTAGATTAATAAATAGATATCTTCTTCAGGACTATAAAAAAGGAAACGAGGACAAATGAGATGCTGAATTACGTTTGGCTCGGATTAATAGTGATCGGGGTTCTCGCGGCTGCAGGCAGCGATATTTATGACGCTTCAACGAATCGTTATCGCAACGGGGAACAGTTCGAACTTCAATACGACAGCACTTCGGCAACCGCGGCTGTCGTGAGCTACAGCAAGCAATACTACGACAGGTTTTACGGGGTTCATATCGAAGCGAAAGACACACTAAGCTTCCCGGCAACGATTACTCGCAACTCGATGCAAATCAAGTTGGGCGACACAACGCCGGAACTATGGCAGACTGTCGCCAAGACCGCAGATGACTCCAAAGAAATTACTGCAACCGTTGTGAAGAGAAGCGGAAACAACATTCTTATCCTTCTTCCTGTCACTAATCTCGTCAGAACGAAGGCAGTATTAGATGCGGTAATAAGCTACAGTACAATGGCAGTAGAAATTGCAATCGGATTAATCGGAGTCATGGCATTCTGGCTTGGAATGATGAAACTTGCCGAAGACAGCGGCCTCATAAGAATCATTGCCCGAATGATGAGACCGATAATGACGAGGATTTTTCCTGAAATCCCGCCTGACCACCCGGCCATCGGCGCAATGATAATGAACATTGCAGCTAACATGCTCGGGCTCAGCAACGCGGCGACTCCGTTCGGATTGAGGGCAATGGAAGAACTAAACAGCCTGAACCCTCAGAAAGGGACGGCAACGAACGCTATGGTGACCTTTCTTGCCATCAACACAGCAGGCCTCACACTAATCCCTGCAACGGCGATAGCGGTGCGGGCAGCCATCGGTTCGAAGGACCCGACTATTATACTCCTCACGTCTTTCTTCGGGGCCGGGCTCGCGACCATTGCTGGAATAGCCGCCGCAAAAATACTACAAAGGTTGAAGGTATATCGATTCGACAAGACAAGTCCGGAGAATCCGGGGGTGGCAGAGAAATGATTAAGGATATCCTTCAGTCCCTTTCGATAATTGCCATCCCCCTGATAATTGCCGTCTTCGTGATTTATGCGGCGAGGAAGAAAGTCCCTGTTTACGAGAGCTTCGTTGTCGGCGCAAAAGGCGGATTTGACGTTGCCATAAAGATCATTCCATACCTGGTTGCAATGCTCGTTGCAATCGGTATTTTCCGCGCAAGCGGAGCGATGAGTATTTTCGTCGGCGCGCTTTCACCTTTAGCACATCTGATAGGAATGCCACCGGAAGCTTTGCCCATGGCTATCCTGAGACCGCTGAGCGGCAGCGGATCGCTTGGCCTCATGACAGACATAATGAAGCGGTATGGACCCGATTCGTTTATCGGTGTGTTGGTATCAACAATGTATGGAAGCAGCGAAACTACTTTCTATGTAATTGCTGTTTATTTCGGTGCAGTCAATATTTATCGTACCCGTCACGCGGTAGCGGCGGGACTTATTGCAGATGCCGTCGGGATGCTTGGCGCTTTGCTGATTTGCAGGATCCTGTTCGGGAGTTGATAATCAAGTTACTGGGAAGTTGATGAAACTGTTTGTTGCCTTAAGTATATCTATTCTTGTGCTGGTATCCGACTCTTTTGCACAAAACTACAATGGATCCATTCTCCCCACGGATCAGAACGAGATATCCGGCGGTCTTGGAATAACCTGGATAACCGACAATGGAGGAGAACCTGTACCTTATTACTCTATAGGAGTCCTTCCAGACCTATCGTTCGGGAAGATAGGAGTAGGCCTCGATTTTACCCTCCTTGTATCGAGCAAGGATGGAACAATCCGCAAAGTAGATTGGTCGAACGGAGCCTACCGCAGAATAATCCGGTACATCAGATGGGGACAAAAACACGACCCTGTGTATGCTCAGGTCGGACAACTCTACGCGGCGACTCTCGGCTATGGGCTTATCGTGGATAATTACGACAACAGTCCCAGTTATGACGATCGAAGGATCGGTGGGGAGTTTGACGTTGACCTGTCGAAGTTCGGCTTCGAAACAATGTACGGCGACTTCCAGCGGCCGGGTGTGATGGGAGGAAGACTTTACCTGCGTCCTCTTAAGTTCACCAATCTTGCAGATTTTCCGGTGCTCGGTGGCCTGGAACTCGGAGCAACTTTCGTCACCGATCAGAATTCCAACTCAGGCGTAATCGGCGCGACATATAACCAGACCACTCAGCGCGACAGCGTCTTCAAAGACAAAGGAGAGATCGCGGAATTCGGGCTTGATGCAGGATTCCCGGTTCTGAGATCCCCGTTTGTCGATCTTGATGCCTACTACGCCTTTGCCCAGTTCAAGCATTTCGGTCACGGTTCTGCTCTTGGTGTGATGGGAACATTCCGCGGACTGGGACTCGCAACCGCTTCCGTAAAGATCGAACGGCAATTCATAGGAAACCAATTCATACCAGAATACTTCGACCAGTTCTATGAACTGACACGCTTCACTCCAAACGACAGCATAATCAGCAAGGCTTCGCAGCTTGAGAATATGAAGAGTTCGGCCGGCTGGTACGGCCAGGTAACGGTCTCCTTGATGCAGAACTTCAAGATCCTCGGAGGATACCGCGGGATAGACCATGACCCAATCGGAGGGCTGCTCAACCTGGAGACAAGATTTCCGAATGTGATCCCGATGATAGTGTTCAATGCAGGGTATGACAGATGGGGAGTGAGGGGGATCAAGGATCTATTCAGGCTCGACAACAGATCTCTCTTATATGTTTTCGTAGGTTATGAGCCCTATCCGTTCATGACAGTAGGCCTGAATTACTACTGGACATTCATCCCGGAAAACGGCACATACGTTGTCCAAAGAAGGGTTTCCCCGGGCGTGATGCTCAACTTTACCTTCTAAGGTAGGAACCTTTCCGGTTGTCTTCTCTGTTAAAAAAATAAAATGGAGAAGCACCTGTGAAAAGAACCTGGATTGTTGTTACTGCCTTAATTCTAATCGTACTTGGCAGCCTATTTTCCCACGACCTGGTTTTTGCCAAACAGAAACCCGAGCCATCCTTCGCAAAGAACCTGCAGGTGCTCACCTTCGTGAAGTCAAAGAAGGAATTGAAGAGCTGGATGAACATGATGAAGAAAAGCCTCGGCGTCAATTGCAGCTACTGTCATAATACGCAGAACTATGCCAGCGACGCGAAGGTGGCAAAACGCAGGGCTCGGATGATGCTGAAGATGCTGGTTCAGATCAGGCAAGAGTATTTCGCCTTTCCAAACGCAAAGAAACCGACCTGCTATACCTGCCATCAGGGACATAAAAGGCCCGTCAACATACCCCCGGGTGGATTCAAGAACTTCAGCGACAATTGAGAAGTCACGAACAGTCGAAGGGTTTCCGCCTTCCCCAGAAGTAGCGGAGGTAATATGCGCCTGACACTATTAATTTTCTTAGCTGCCGTAAATGCGGCTTTTGCACTCCCCCGATTTGCAATCCTGGAAGGGATGCAGTGCATAAACTGTCACATTAACCCGACAGGCGGCGAACTCAGAAGTCCGGAAGAAGCCTCAGACTTCATGGACCACCATCTCAGCTTCATACCCGCGCATGGCCACGAATTCAAGTTCGATCCAAACCTTGGAAAAGACATTCTTATCGGCGGAGATGTAAGGTTCCAATATCTTTACGACGGTCAAATGAAGAAGACGACATTCCAGTCAATGGAAGGAGCCATCTACTCTGCGATCCACCTCTACTCTTCGACTAGACTCTATGTAAAATACGATTTCGTGAATTCGGCCTACGAAGCATACGGAATGTATAATTTCAATGAAGACAACTCCTACGTGAAGGTTGGCGCTTTTTCACCTTCTTACGGAATCAGGCTCGACGACCACACTGCCTACACACGCGGAGGAAACTTCGGCCTTCTGCAGGGCATTCCCCTCTTGGGGTTGATCTTTTCCCCCGATTACCGTGACCTCGGTGTAGAACTCGGCTCGAAGTTCGGCAGGTTTTTTATCACGGCAGACGCTACAAACGGAAACGGCCTGACCAATTACGATTTCAATTCGCAGAAGGCGTTCATCGGCAGGGTGGAGTATATGACCCATGGTTTTGTGAATCTTATGATGGGAGCTTCGGGTTATTTTAGCGGAGGTACCAAGATGTGGGGGGCGCACGCCGGGATTGGAATCGGAAGACGGCTTTCAATCCTCGTGGAGTACGACTGGGCAAGGTCGCTGCCGACAGTCCTGCCGGTCCATTCGTTGTCCAACGCATCGTTCGTGGAAGCAAGCTATTATTTCACAAGCGGCCTGTTTGGAGTCGCAAGGTTCGACTATTTCAAACAGTACCCCGGCGGACCGACTTACTACAGGTATATAATCGGGGCGGACGTGTTCCCGATTCCACACATCGACTTCATACCACAGGTCCGATTCAACACAACGAATGTCGTCGGGGCTCCGCAGCCCGTAGAGGCTCTGATCCAGTCACACATTTACTTCTGAAACCGAACCCATGTTGTGAGAGAAACCAGAAAGCGTGCTCTTTGACTCGTTCAGTCCCTTACATGATTAATTAGACCACAAGAGACACGCAGAAGAAGTTATCCCCTGTTCGCTTTGTGATCCAGTGTCTCTGTGGCCGGATTTGTTTTGTTTCACTCTTTCCACAGAGACACTGAGACCTTGCAGACAGCTGCTATAGAAGGCCGCGCGTTGCGGCTTACCCATGGTCAACGTCCCGAAGAACGCGACCGAGTTGTCGAATGTTTACATCCCCATTTTCTTTGCGATCTCTGGTATCGCGCTCTTAGGAAGCATTATACCCAGCATTTTCAGCTTAACATAATCTTCGCTGTAAAAGAAGTACCCGGGGTGAATCTTGTTGTTTCTTATCCCTGACGCCGAATCCTTAATCAAATACCAATCCTTGCCGTCCTTATGAGTATATCCTATTAGATGAATGCCATGATCGTCGCCTGTAGTACCGTTGTAAAACCTGAAGATGCGTGCGCTGGCGTCGATATACTGAGAAGGGATGTCGTAGCTCGGAATCACGGCTATGCCCGCCTGTCCGTTAATACCAGGTTCAGAGACATCGCCCCAGATCGCCATTGTGTAACCGGAACGCACCGCATGCTTAATTGTGTCCATGAAGACGTGCAAGGGAACGTTTATATAAGCCTTGCTGTGCCACCAGTTATCCGGGACGTTGTACTCGGTCCAGGTATAATACGGGCGGTCGGAGAATGAAACGAGCGATACATAATCGTCCAGGTTGAGCTTCACCACGTTATCAAGATATTGTTTCGGTGTCATCATCTGCCCGTCAACCTCGATCTTATCGGGCGGCGTGCCCATATAGTGGTCAAGGATAGACTTGACGGTGTTCACAACCGTCGTTTCATCCCATGCGTTTGCTTTCTTGACGGAATTCAGGTATGAAACGAGTTCCGCGATAAGCTTTGAATGATCATAAAAAGGTTGACCTTTCAGAAGTCCTGTATAGTCTTTCTCAGGAACGATGCCGTGCTCCTTCCACACCCGCAGCACTGCATTCGCCTCCGAGCCTTCGGCGAATCTGGAGGTCCCTCTCGACTCTACATATCCGCGTGCCTTATCCACGTATTCCCAGTAAACAGTATACATCTCCGAGAACTTCATTTTCCTATGGGTCAGACGATAGACCTCCGATTCAAGAAAAGATGTTGTGGAGAAACACCAGCACGTGCCGGTATTTCCCTGCGAAATGGATGGATTGGCCCAGTACCGGGTAAAGTCATCAATCGACTTCGGCGCATCAAACTTACTGAAATCAACACTGATCGCCTTCCTGACAGTGGTGTCCTTCGGGTGATAAAATTCCTGAAGTGAAGTCTCGATGGAGTCAAAGAATTCGTTCTTTGGTTGAATGAATATTGCTGAGTCGCGTTGCGCGACCTGCGAAAAAGAGGTCCCACACAATGAAGCTAGAAACACTGCCGAGACAAGAATCAACTTCTTCATAATTTGTCCTCAGATAATTGATTGGTTATAAGTTTGACAATATTACTTAATCAAACGAGTGAAAGCAAACTCAAGGAGGCGGAATAGGCACCTTTTCGTTTTGGCAAGTCGTAATCATTGAGACGTTCATGCTGCCTTATGAGAGTCTCTCTACAGTATTCTCTCAATCCTCAATGTATTTGTCGTCCCGCGGGCAAGGAGCGGCGTGCCGGCAGTCAGGACGTATGTATCCCCCGGTGATGCGAGCGACTTCGATTTCAGGATAGAGCTCACCTGGGCTAGCATCGCATCCGTATCGGCCAGTGAGGACACTTCAACGGGAACGACACCCCAGATCAACAGAAGCTTCCTCACAACATCTACACTCTCGGTCAGAGCGAAAATCGGCACCTGGGGTCTGTACTTGGACAGGGCACGTGCGGTGGTTCCGGTGTTTGTTATCGGAATGATGAAAGCAGCATCCACAAAGTTCGCCAGCGAGCAGGCGACCTCCGCTATCGCATCCGTGAAATCATCGCGTACCGCTTTGTAATTCAGTTTCCGCTCGATCAGACTCAGCTGCGATTCAGCCATCTTCACAATTGAGACCATGGTCCTGACCGCTTCGACAGGAAAGTTGCCCGCCGACGTTTCGCCGCTCAGCATGACCGCGTCCGTCCCGTCGAACACGGCATTAGCCACATCTGTCGCCTCTGCTCTTGTCGGACGCGGCTCCCGGATCATCGAATCGAGCATCTGGGTTGCCGTGATTACCGGTTTACCGTATTCGTTGCACTTTCTAATGATTATCTTCTGCAATATCGGCACTTTTTCAATCGGCACCTCGACACCCAGATCACCTCTGGCAACCATTATCGCATCGCTTGCATCTATGATCGAATCGATCTCGTCCACCGCCTCCGGTTTTTCAATCTTTGCTATTATTCCCTGTCCGCCTCCAAGCCGCTCAAGCAGTGCTCTGAGTTCAAGCACGTCGGCAGCATGCCGGACAAATGACAGTGCTATGAAATCAACTGAGTTCTCAATCCCAAACCGCAGGTCGTCCTTGTCCTTCTCGGTCAGCGATGGAATACTGACGTTGACACCGGGAAGATTGATTCCCTTGTGCGAACCCAGCGGGCCTCCGTTTACTACCACACATTCTACTGAGGCAACCGACACAGCCTTTGCCTTCAGCTCAAGGAGGCCATCGTCCATCAGTATCCTGTCTCCCGGAACCACATCCTTGACAAGTCCTTCATAGGTTACAGGGATTACACCCGCGCTATGGGAAGAATCGCCAACCGCAAGCGTGACCGTTTCTCCGTTCTTCAGCTCGATAACATTGTCCAGTTTCCCGACTCTTATCTTTGGCCCCTGAAGGTCCTGGATTATTGCAAATCGCTGCTGAGTTTCCACTTCAAGCCGCCGTATAATGTCTATGTGCCTGGCATGCTCTTCATGCGTTCCATGCGAGAAATTCAGTCGGAAAACATCTGCTCCTGCGTCGACAAGCTCTCTTATTCTTTCGGCTGAATCCGAGGAAGGCCCCAGCGTACAAATTATCTTCGTTTTTCTATGTTCATTTCTTTGCATCTCTTCGGAACTCCTTGATTCCATTGACGATTTCTGATAACACTTCTGATGCCGGGCCCTGAATCGAAACATCGGCGAATTCTGAGAGCGGCGTTTCCTCCGTATTGATTTCGACTATCTTGCCGCTGTTTCTCTTGACAGTCATCGGCAGATTCGCCGCCGGGTAAACCACTGCCGACGTACCGACCACAAACATGATGTCCGCCTCGGATGCAGCCGCTTCGGCGGCGTTCCATTGATCGGTCGGCAACATCTCCCCGAACCATACGATATCGGGCCTTATTAATCCACCGCATTCGTTACACTTGAAAGAACCGTTCTTGTCGAATTCTTCTCCGTCGTATCTTTTGCCGCAGCCGAGACAGTAGTTCCTCTCGATGTTTCCGTGAAGCTCTATCACGGTCTCAGATCCTGCACGTTCGTGAAGGTTGTCGATATTCTGAGTGATGACAGCAAATATCGGAAAGAGAGTCGCCATCTCAACCAGTGCGAGATGCGCGCCGTTTGGTTTTGCAACTCGAGTCACCTGCCTGCGGTGCTTGTACCATTCCGATACGAGCTCAGGATTCCTAAGAAATGCTCCGAAGTCCGCAAGCTCCTCCGGCTTCAACTTGTTCCAAATGCCGTCCGTCCCCCTGAAAGTCGGGATCCCGCTCTCTGCGGAAATCCCCGCTCCGGTGAGCGCCACTACATTCCGTGCCGTCGAGATTTCAGGCAAAATATCAGTTGGTACTTTCAAAGCAGATCACTCTTCGGGGGTCAATTTCAGTTCATGCGCGGCTTTCTTCGCGGACAACTGCATCGGAAAAAACTCTTCCCTTCCTTGCAGATAGTCGGGTAGAAAATCTGAATAGTGTGGGCTCAATAGCTGACCACATTCTCCGCCGGGGAGACTGAAGTACATGCCTTCCTTCCCCATATCGACGATCATCCTCATTGAAGGACCGATCAGCATATCGAAAGGCTTATTGAGAGAATATTCGCCATTGTTAACGGTCGTGTTATTGCCGCCGCGCTCGAACGGCCCCAGGTCATATAGCCTTCGGAGCAGCGGATTTGCACTCAGAGGATGCTTCAATTCAAGCTCGTGCAGCCTTCCCCACATCCAGTTGATCGGCCTCGGCCCGAATTTCGCCCTCAACATTTCCAGCGACTCTTTCAGACTTTCGACAAGCTTAACGTTCATCAAACTGTCTCCGTTGGCCACGTCGTAGAGCCGAGCGGCCTCACCTGGATCCTTAAGCATACCGCCGAGTATTCTCGTAGGCACGTTGCTTATCACGACATATCTTCTAAAAAGCGAACTGCCGAGCACCGGTTCAAATAAATTCTTCACTAGTTGAACAAAGGTTACGTTCAATATCGCGGCGGCTGTGCTCTTCTCACCAACTATTCCGTTGAAATTGGCAAGATAGACAAGTTCCTTCGGGGAATAATTCTCGCTGTCACATGCGGCTACAAGCCGATCGTTCAGAACCTTCATGTAATCGGAATAGTAGTCAAGCTGCAACTCTCTGCACAGTTCGACGCTCATTGTATCATGAGTGGAGATGAACGAATTGATTCGATTTATTCGTGAAGAAGGCTCGTAGAGATTTGTAACGTAATAAGGATAATTCGCCGGGGTCGTCCTGTTGTTTGCAGTAGCAAGAAATTCTGAGGATGGATTGTAGCTCTCGGGGAGTGCGTCGAACGGTATGAAACTTTGCCATACATATTTACTCGAATTCCCCGATTGAGGGAGGAAAGGCATCGAATAATTCCGCAGCGGAAGATTGCCTGCCGCCTTATACCCGATATTCCCTTTCACGTCTGCGTAAACAAAATTTTGCGCCGGGCTTCCGAAGTACTTCAGTGCATTGACAAATTCATCGAAGTCCCGGGCTGTGTTCAAGAGAAAAATCGATTTAGTCTCATCGCTCGGCCAGTATGCCGCCCAACGGAGCGCCACGACGCCCCGCTGCTCTATATGAGCCGCCTTTAAAGGGCTGAGACCGTAGGATTTCGATAAGACATCACTGACAACTGGACCCTGAACCGTCATGCGCCTCGTAAACACATAAGGAGAGCTTCCCTTGATCTCGATTGTATCTTGCGTAGTTTGAAAGGAAAGCAGTTTACCGTCATACCAATACATGCTCGAATCGGAGGAATCCGGCACCATCGTATAGAAATCCGAATCGTCGCCCATTACGTTCGTCATTCCCCAGGCAATGTTCCGGTCCCTTCCTATCACAATTCCTGGAGTACCGGGCAGCGTCACTCCCATAACCTGCAGAGACGGCGAATTTATGGAAACGAAATACCACTTCGCCGGCTCACTGAACGCAAGGTGCGGATCGTTGCAGAGTATCGCCGAACCGTTATTTGTCTTCGACGGTGCAATAGTCCAATTGTTGCTCCCATAGCAATCCGGAGATCCCACGCCATCTATGAATTTCATCGCCTTAGAGTTCACACCGATGAAGGCGTCTGCAAATGATGACACTGTGCGGTGGTATGTCCCGGAAATTTTCCCGCTTGATGAACCGGAAAATAAAGGGATAAGAAATGCGGCTTTTGCAGGCCCAAGTTTGTCATACAGCTCGCCGAAGACAGGTTTTGTCCACCAGGAGATATTTAGCTCCCACGACATAAGTCTGGCAATAATCAGGCAGTCTCTTGGTGTCCAAGGATCGGGTTGAATCTTCAGCATGGAAAATTCCGCAGGCAACATCCTGGTGCTGGATAGATAGGCATTCACACCGCTCGAATACCACCTCAAGATCTTCTTTGTCGTCATAGAAGAATGATCGTATAAGGAATCGGCCATCTCAGTGAATCGGAGGGTCCTGAACAATTCGTCAATCGGGAGGGTCTTCTTACCAAATACCTCGCTCAATCTTCCCTCTCCCAGTCTTCTATACATTTCCATCTGGAAGAGCCTGTCCTGTGCATGAACAAATCCGAGGGCAAAATATGCGTCAGAATCGGAACGGGCCTCGATGTATGGTACGCCCAGACTGTCCCTCAATATTTTTGTTTCGGCTCCAACTCCGGGAACCGCAAGCGCCCCCTCTTGCTCAGGAAGAGATCCTGTTCCGATCCTTCTCAGGAACAGGACTACACTTACTAGAACAATAATGAGGATAAGAGAGACTATCGCGAGTACAAGTTTAAACCGCTTCACTCGCACAATTTAGTGAAGAGAGGTGAAATGTAGCAATCCAAAGCGTCTTTTGAGGAAAAGGCTCTGCCGGATTATGGCACGAAATTGAAGTAGAACCCGACGGCGACGGACGGCACAAGATAATTCGTCTGTGGCATAATAGACGACGAGAAGAAATCATAATAGCCCAGTCCGCCGTTCAAATATAATCCGACATACTTGTCCATCCGAAGTGAATTGCCTATTCCCATGTAGGCAGAAGCCCCGCTGGAGAACCTCGAATTTGGCAGCGAGTAGTTCATAAAAGACCCGTCTGTTGGGAATGCCCATCCGAAGAGCAGACCGGCAGAGGATTCACCGTAAAGCGTATATCCGAGACTGCCGAGTTCCGATTTCAGGAATGGGACCCTCAGCCCAAGCTCGACGGGTATCAACATGCCTTGTGAGCCATAAGCGACAGCTCCGTTCGCTGAGGCCAGCGGGTTATACAGATTTATGATCGAGATGCGGAGGAACAAGTTACCCTGCAGTGGAAAACTTCCGACCGCTCCTGCTCCAAGGCTTGTCGCATCCATCAAGACGGGAGAATACTCAGGAACGGCAAAAGCACTCTGCCGCGAGGCGAATGAATAGGGGCCGGCTTCGGGCATGAGATCGCCGTGAAGGCCTGTGATTCTATAACCGCTACTCACATTGTCGGGACATAAACTTCCGTTAAAAACCTGTGCTTGGGCAGCAATTGCTGCAATCAGTATTAAGAAGACCGACAAGCCGACATCCATCATCCGTTTCATAACTCACCTCAGAAATTGTACGCAAACGTGAAAATGAAATTAGTATTGGAAATTTTCTCGTTACTTGTGCTCTGGCCAGGGTATGTTGTGTTATTTATGACAGTAGATGGGTACACTAGCGTGTTAGTTTGCCACCATCCGTATTGGTAGGCAAAATCAATATTGATTGCATTTTGAATCCTCGCCCCCACTCCGCCGCTTACGTACTTCTGCGCCTGGGAAGAGCCATCACCTGAATACGGAGAAGGAAGCAACTCGCCGCCAGCCCTTATGTACGGAACAAACAGAGAGTATTGCGGGTCTGTCAATGCCAATTCAACACCTATTCTGGTATTTAGCGTCGGCTTGTATTCCTGTTTGATCTGGGAGTTCAAGTCGTTGATAGTGCTTGCACCAAGGTTCGAATTACTGAAATTCAACTGTGTCCAGTCCACATACTGCAGGTCCGCCGCAACAGTCAACTGCGAAGTTTCCCCGGACGCACCAAGCGAAAATTTGAAAGGCGTTGCAACGTCATATTGCACGGCAGGTCCGGCTCCCTCATCCTGACCATAGCCGTTACTCGTAGAGTAGTTGTAAGGGCCTACCGGAGCCGTGGTAAAATATGCAGAACCTTGCGAGGCATAATTATCACTGATTGTCAGGAACGAGGGGAACGCTATCGTTGCGCCGAATCTTGCATACGTTGCTCCGCTCATATCCTGCCACCGATACAGAAAACCGACCTTGGCATTCCAGCCATTTATGTCCTGGTTATCCTGACTATTCAGCAGGAAAGACCCGAAGTCGGAGTTATTATAGGTATAGCCCTGAATTCCCGTTTCGCTGAATGCACGCGTATATTTATAAGTGCCATTGATGAGATTGATCGTCAGACCGATTGAAAAATTCTGAGCAATGTCCATTCCCGCGGAGGCCAGCCAATTGTTTATTCCGCCCGAAGTATAGATCTTCCCGCTCTGATTGACGTCCTTCGCGACCAACGGATTTTGATTCACGTCTTCAAGGAAAACCATGTAGGGTATATCCGCAAGTGTGTCACCCGGGTAGTAGAGAGACGGTATAATCGAGCTATTGGGATTGAAGCCGCTGACCGACAACGCAGAGTTAAAATCCGGACCCCGGTTAAAGCCAAAAGCTATCACGAATCCGCCTCTGGTTGTCGGGAATGGATAAACCAGGCCAATATTAGATACATCCGTTTGCGAACTGGACAAGGACCCTTGGTTACCCAGGTATGAAGCATCATTATTGTAGCCAAGAAAGTTCAGCCCAAATGAGACCTCCGACTGCCTTGACTGCGCCAAGCCTGCCGGGTTAAAGGTGGTAGCATCATAACCCTGAGCCAGCCCCGTCATTGCATTTCCCATTGCAACGGATCTGGCGCTGATGCCATAGCCGCTCTCAGCAAGTCGAAGAGCGTCTTCCGGAGTCTGAGCATAAGCACTAAACGATACAAATAATCCGAGAACTGACAAGAACAAAAATCTGGTTTTCATACTTTTTCCGTTTCTGCTAAAGGATAGAATTTTCGTTAATGTTTTTTGCTCCGCTCGACCCAAGTTAACCGCGCGATACAGGTACTACGATCTTTGCTCAGTGTCTTGCTCTGGCGTTGCCTCCTCTCTCGGCGCCGCCGCCATTATTAGAAATCTCATGTCCTCCTCTAGCTCCCGGTCGGAAGGAGGAGTAAGCTCTTTCACTATGAGTAAATCCACTACGGTTCTGAAAGGCAATGCTTCCCGATTCACGCACTGCCTGTGAAGAAGAATTCATCGCTATTCCCCTGATAACACGAGTGAAATTGGCCAGGCGACTTTCAAATCGCGCCGTGCTTGGAACGGCAGCATTTATCGGGGTACGGCTGTAAAGAGCCAGTCGTCCCGGACCGCCTCCTCTGGGACGTGGTGCCGGTGAAGAACCGCCTCCACCCGCAGGAGGTTGAAAACTCGGCGGCGGGTTATACTGAGGGGGCGGGTTATATTGCGGCGGCGGATTATACTGAGGGGGCGGATTATACTGAGGAGCCCGCTGCCTGGGTTGCTGTGGTGGCGGGTTCGACTGTCTGGGCTGCTGCGGCTGAGAATTGTTAGGCGGATTCTGCTGACGCACCCGGGTCCGCGGTTGCGGAGTAGACTGCGGCGTTTGTGTCTGAGTACCCGAAGTAGAAGTCTCCGAAGTTGGAGCCGCAGAACCGCGGGACCGCACGCCTGTTTGAGTCGTGGCATTGGACGGCGTGGCTGAACCACTGCTTGCGCGTGCCCTGCTTGTCGCCGGAGCGCCCTGTGTCTCTACCGACGCTCTGGCTCCTGCATTGCCACCCGACAGGCTTGAACCTGCACCCGATGCTCCATAGGTGGATCCCCCGCCGCCAAACTCCTGCCTACCGTTCCGAGTGTTTCCAAAATTTCTCGCTCTGGCCGCAGCCTGTGTCCCTGCGCTTTGATAATAATAGAAGGGTGAATAATACCCGTAATATCCATAAGGGCTATAACCGAAGGGAGAATAGTATGGCGAATAATAGGAGTAGTAGGGTGAATAATAATTATTGTACCATCCGAAGCCTAGACCGCCGTACATGGAAAATGGGCTATACCCCCACGAGTTCCAGCCGAACCCTAGCCAGAGATTGTCCGAATTCCACCATGTCTGGCTTGGAGTAAACCAGTTATTGTAGTACGACATATCGGTACCATAAGGGTAACCGTTATAGTTGTAACTGTTGTAGTTGTTGTAGGTATATGGACTGCTCACACCGGTCGTGTCATAGGAATAGCCAGCGTTAGTACTGTCATTGTAATAGTACTGATTGTAATTCCCCGACTGCCCGTAACCGCCATTAGTACCGCTTGTGGTAGCAAACTCGGTATAACAGCCCGATAAACCTGCTGCAACCAACAACGATAACGCTATAGCTGCCAATTTAGTTTTCATAACACTCACCTCATTTTTTTTGACGCAGCCCGTCGTGCAAACGCTTAACGTTTGCCGACGAATCTTTCGCACCGGACGCAGGTACATTCTGCTCGTTTCTCCATCTGTTCACGCCATTCAAGAGGAATGGCACCGGTATGAAATCCGGAAGTTGATTTCCTTGCGGTGATATCAGCACCGCCGGCGGATCGTAGAACATCTTGTACTCTCCTGCAAGTTTCTTCGTGCTCAGTGTGTCTGTTCCCGTTTTCCCATTCATGATACATGCCGCCAAAAGTACCGCTATCATCTCACTTCCTCATTCAAATTTCAATAACAAAATAGTGCGAAACAAGGTGCCTCTGGAGTCTTAAAATAAATTAATGTCAATTTCATTGACGGTTGCATTCAATTTCGGTTACATAGACTGTACATACTCAATTCGAATTGTTCGCAGGCTTCCCGTTTTCTTAAGATCGAGAAGATTCTTGTAATCAAACTCCACAGTAAATCCGTTTCCAACGCTCCACCTGACACCCGCGTTCAGGAATCCCGGGCCGGGGCTGGCCAAAGCGTCCGGGTATCCGTTCGGATAATTGTCGTTCAATCCGAAATTATACTCTGCAACTACTGAAATATCGCTGCCTATAGTCTTGTCGGCGCCGATATAGAAATTCACGTTCTTATTCCCATCCCCATTCTCAAGGGAGTAGTTCACGCCGCCATGTATTCCCAAATATCCCAGCATTGAAAAGTATTTTGATGCAGCGGCAAAAAACCCGGGAGACTTATACTCATACCGGTTGTACTGTGATATGTAGGCGTCCTTACCCTGAGAATCAAATCCAACGGTGACAGCAGGTGTAGCATCGGTCTCATCGAGTATCCTAAAACGGATATTCACTCCAGGGAGCTTGTTCCAATCCACCGTGCCGGAGCCGATCACATTTGTTCCGCCAAAGCTGAGGCCAAACGTGAGCCGATTGAAGGCACCCGCCTCCAACCCAACCAGTACTCCGCTGTTCTCGTAGAAGTGCACGTTCATCGCTATCATCCCGTTGTGCAGGATTCCGGCCGTGGGCATATCGATCAAATACCGTGGCTCGACCTGGGCAGCACTACCGGCACTGCCGTTCAGTTCACCCGCCATCGCTGCCGTTGATATTGCAAAAACAATGAGAAGGAAAAACGCACGCTTCATTTTTGTCTCCTTTCAGATTTCATTTCATCCAAAAACCGGTCTGATAATTCTGCTTTCTGCCAGCTCCGTTTGTCTCATCTCAGTTCCGCTCCAAGGGGATCCACACCCTTTCCTCCGAACTTCATCTTGGCTCTTTTCCCGGGCCGTGGTAGACGACCAAACGATAGAGTGTTGAGTTGGCTATCGACTTTTCCCTGCTTGAGATACCGATCACTTGCTATGACCTTGATTCTCTCCACACTTTCCCGACTGCCTGTTAAAGCATGTACAAGTACTCCGAATCGCAGACCCTATTAGTTCCGTCGTTGCACGAAGCATGATGAAAGCCCTTCCTGACAGATGCTCCGCCTGCTTCGCCATTAGCGTTCGTTGCAATATAAGCAAGTCGGATACCTTTATCAGCCTTCATTTTCTCCGACTCTTCCGACCACTCGCTCTGCCACAAGGAGCAAATTCTTGCCCTTATTGTCGAATTTCCACCCGCTCTTTTTTGAATACAGTGCGAAACTCCAGGTCGAGATGGCAACTGGCATCATGGTCCTCCTGTCTTCCCTAACCCGCTGACTACCGGGCCTCATGACAACGAGCGCTCAGGCCTTTACGCTCGACATGACAGTCTCCGGCGGCAGCGGTGACCCTCGCAGGCTCATGTCTTTTCATCGGACTATTCTGTAGGTGGTCCCATCCTTACTATCTTCAATAACGACTCCGATCTTCTGAAGCCCGGCACGGATATCATCGGCAAGTTTGAAATTCTTATTCTGACGAGCATCCGTGCGGATCTGGATAAGAAGATTTATCAGTCCAGGCTCAATGCTTTCACGATTCCCCGCCTGATTCTCGGAAGGAATTATTCCGAGTACATCTCCCGCAAGCCTGTTTATGAAGGAAAGTATCGTGGCGGCAGTCTCTTTGCCCAGAGGATTGCCGGAGCTCATTAACAAGTTGACATCCTTAAGCATTTCAAACAGCGATGCGATTGCAGAGGGAGTGTTAAAATCGTCCGACATAGCCGTCATCCACTCATTGAAATAACGGCGAAGATTCACCGGCTCTTCCGGGAGATTATTGAAGTCGATTTCGGTACCCGATCGGTCGACGATGCTTCGCAGCTGGCGAAGGACGTTCTTCAGGCGTTCGAGCCCTTTTCCCGCTCCCTCGACCGACTCATCGGAATAATCCAACGGACTCCTGTAGTGGCTCTGCAGAATGAAAAATCTCAGGATGATAGGATCATGTTTCTTGAACGCATCCTTCAACGTGACGAAGTTTCCCAATGATTTGCTCATCTTCAAGCCGTTGGAGGTAACCATATTATTGTGCAGCCAGTAGCGCGCAAGAGGCTTACCCGACGCGGCCTCGCTCTGTGCAATTTCGCATTCGTGATGCGGGAATTGGTTGTCGATTCCTCCTCCGTGGATGTCGAAAGTGTCACCCAGATACTTCATGCTCATGGTCGAACATTCCAGATGCCAGCCCGGGAAACCGTCGCCCCAAGGGGAAGGCCACCGCATGATGTGCCCCGCCTCCGCCTTCTTCCAAAGCGCAAAATCGCCGGGGTTTCTCTTCTCGGTTCTGATATCGACTCTCGCACCTGCCATAAGATCTTCAGGCTTCCTCCCTGAAAGTTTCCCGTATTCAGGAAACTTGGCAATATTGAAGTAAACGTTCCCGTAGGCTTCGTACGCATAACCTTTTTCTATCAGCCGCTTTGCCAGCTCGATCTGCTCCATTATATGTCCGGTCGCCCGGGGAGAGATATCCGGGCGTTGGACTCCGAGCCTGTCCATATCCTCAAAGTAACTCCGCATGAAGGTCTCGACAATCTCCATCGGGTTGATCTTCTCTTTCCTTGCTTCCTTCTCGATCTTGTCGTCCCCTTCGTCGGCATTGTCGGTCAGATGTCCCACATCGGTAATATTCTGGACATAGAGGACCTTATACCCGACAAACCGCAGGAACCTGACAATTACATCGAACGACACATAGCTCTTGCCGTGGCCTATATGCGAATGGTTATAAACAGTAGGGCCGCATATATAAATACCGACTCTGTCCTGTTGGATAGGAGTGAACCTTTCCTTGCGCCTCGTCAGCGAATTATAGAGAAAGATGTCAGTAATCATTTTAGTCCGATCAATTCTTTTGCGCCTGATATGCTCGCTTGGGTGACGTCCTCACCGCTCAGCAATTTTGCCACTTCGAGGACGCGTTCGTCCTCGGAGAGTCTGCTGGCTCGGGTGACTGCACGCTTTCCCTTCACGATTTTCTCGACCCTGAAATGGTAGTCGGCATTGCCGGCGATCTGCGGTAAATGCGTAATCGCAATTATCTGATGAAACCCCGAGAGATTCTTCAGGCTTCTCCCAACCTTTGCAGCGACCCTGCCGCTGATACCCGTGTCGATCTCGTCAAATACGAGGAGCGGAAGTCTGTCGCTTTTTGCCAGAATGGTCTTTAGAGCGAGCATTATCCTGGATATTTCACCTCCGGAAGCAACCCTTGCCAATGGCCTGGGCTCTTCCCCAACGTTCGTCGAAATATAGAACTCCACATAGTCGAATCCATCTTCCGTGGTTTCGTAGAAATCGTTTCCGAGCCGGACCAGCGGCTTCAATCCGGCATCTGCGTCTTTGTACTGCCGGTTGCCGATGTTTATTTCGAATCTGGCTTTCTCTATTCCGATCTCTGCCAGGATACTCACTATACTTCTTGTAATGCGCTCGGCTACTTCCCTCCGCTTTGAAGAAAGGCGCTCCGCAATATCAGACAGTTTCGACCTCGCGTTTTCGACATTACTCTCCAGCCTATGGATTTCATCGTCGAAATTCTCTGCCAGCGAGTACTCCTTCCCTATCTTTTCCCTGTATTCAAGAACGGCTTCGAGGGAACCTCCGTATTTCTTCCTCAACATCACCAGCACGCCCAGCCTCTCCCGAATCTCTTCCAGCCGCTGCGGATCGAAATTGAGCTTACTGCTGTAGCTCTGGACGAATCTTGTTATCTCGTCGACAATAGCCTTCGCGCTTTCACACTCTTCCTTCTGTTTTCCAAACTCTTCGTCAATCTCTGAAAGATCCTCCAGCTGGTTCCGCACCATCACGAGTTGGTCGTGAATCGAGCTTTCGCTGTCGTAAAGGATCTCGTACAGCTTCGTAGTAGCTTCATATAACTTCTCCGAATTCTCCAGGATACGCAGCTCCGATTCAAGTTCGCTTATCTCGCCGGGTTGAGGGTTCACCAGGTCGATTTCCCTAATCTGGAACGCGTACAGTTCGCTCTTTTCTTTTAGTGCGTCCCGTCTGGAAATGATCTCACTGAGCTCGTTCTGCATTCGGGCCAGCTCACTGTAAGAGGAGCGGAAATTTTCTCTCAGCGTCTCGAGCCCTCCGAAATCGTCGAGAAGATCTATGTGAGTTTCCGGCCTGAGAAGCGATTGGTGTTCGTGCTGCCCGTGTAGATCGACGAGAAGATCGCCGAGAGCCTTTAGTTGTGAAATTGGGATGGGCGTATCGTTCACAAAGGCACGGCTTTGTCCCTTCTGGCTTACTTCTCTGCGCACAATCACTTCGTCCTCAAACTCTATATCGGAATTCTCCAGAAGCCGCTGTACCTTTTTATTGCCCGAAATGGTGAATACCCCTTCGACGATCGACTTTTCCGTTCCGCTGCGCACTTCTTCCGCCGTGGAGCGCTCTCCCAGAATCAGACTCAAAGCGTCTACGATGATCGACTTTCCCGCTCCAGTCTCACCGGTGATGATGTTCAACCCTGTGCCGAATTCGAGCTCAAGTTCATCGATCAAGGCGTAATTTCTTATTGAAAGACTCTTCAGCATTCTCTAATTCCGGCTGAACAGACGGGAGAAACATCCTTCGCAAAGCGAAGAAGAATCGTGCTGCCCGGCACTGGTTTTGGACTGCCTTTCTCTACGACAGGATTCTGGCGTCATTTCCTTTTCGAAAACTATTTAACGTTAAAATACTTCGCTTCCGGATGATGGACAACTATGCTGGTCGTGCTCTGTTCCGGAACCAGTTGAAATTCTTCAGTCAGAGAAATTCCGATTCGCTCGGGACGCAGGATTTCAAACAGTTTTACCTGATCTTCCAGGTTAGGACAGGCCGGGTAGCCAAACGAATATCTCGCTCCCTGATATTTCTGTGAAAACAGCCTCTTCACTTCCTTTGCATCGCTCCCATCAATTCCGAGCTCGGTTCTCACGATCTTGTGCCAGTACTCGGCCAGCGCCTCGGCACTCTCTACGCTCAGGCCATGCACGAAAAGATAGTCCCTGTAATTCGCATCTTCAAACAGACGCTTCGTGTATTCACTAATCTTCGAGCCAATCGTAACGGCCTGCATCTCGATAACGTCATAGGTCCCGGAGTCTTTCGATTTGAAGAAGTCCGATATACACAGGAACCTGTCGTCGGTCTGACGGGGAAATGTGAATCTCACCCACTCTTTCAACTGGCCGTCCAGCGAATCACCGGGCTTCAATGACTTCCACTTCGACTGCAGGTCGGGCTCCTCAAGCGGACTGTAAACAACAAGATCATCTCCGTCGGATTGACAAGGGTAATAGCCGTAAATGACCCTTGGTGCAAGGAGCCCTTCTCTCTTCACCCTCAACTTCACTTCTTCAAGAATCGGGTAAACGTCCTTTTCCAGCATGCGGGTATACTCCTCATCGTCCCATCCCTTTTTCGAGAATTGCCACTGCCCGCGAATGAGCGCAACCTCGTTGAGATATTCCCACACTTTCTCGACTCTCATGTCGGAGACGATTGCGCTTCCATAGAACGGCACCTGGGGCACCGCAACCTCTTCGGAGACTTTGCTCCGCAGGCGAGTTTCAGTCCCGTATTGACCGGCCGATTTGCCCGATGGAGATAAATTCTTCTGTTGTTCGTTTGTTTCATCGATTGAAGCCGAAGCCATAGCTACCTCTTTTGAAATTTGAGTATTGATTTTCGCGGACTTTATGTCCTCCATGAAATGCAGACCGTCAAATGCGTCGTTGGCGTAGGACAAATAGCCGGAGTAGACCTTCCTCAAATCCTTTTCGACATACCTGCGTGTCAACGCAGCGCCGCCAAGAACGACCGGGACTCTCAATCCCCGCTGGTTCATCTGCTCGAGATTCTCTTTCATTATCACTGTGGATTTAACCAGCAAACCGCTCATCCCGATCGCGTCGGCCTTGTTCGCTTCTGAAGCCTCAATTATCTGCTCTAACGGTACTTTGATTCCAAGGTTAATCACCCTGTAACCGTTGTTGGTAAGTATAATATCGACAAGGTTCTTTCCGATATCATGTACGTCCCCCTTCACGGTAGCAAGGACGATCAAGCCTTTCTGCATCCCCTCGACGTGCTCCATGAAAGGTTCGAGGAACTTGACCGCTGCCTTCATCGTCTCAGCCGATTGAAGGACAAACGGAAGCTGCATCTGTCCGCTCCCAAAGAGGTCGCCGACGACCCGCATTCCTCCGAGTAAAATCTCATTTATGATCTGAAGCGGAGAGTATTTCTCCATAGCTTTCTTGAGATCATCGTCAATTCCGATCTTGTCTCCGTCAATTATACGCCTCTTAAGCTTTTCCTCGAGGCTCAACGATTCATCGCTTCGACGGTCCTTTGCCTCTGTTGTGGCAGAAGCGTAGTATTTCATCAACTCAATAAGCGGGTCGTATATGCACTTAGAATCCGACATGTCCATCTCTATTCGTGTGCTTCCTGCATCTAGTCCTCTTTTATCTGAACCAAACTCGGCGGTTTAGGGCATTTTGATTTCATTGTCCGGACGATGTCGTTATACGCTGCGGGAAAAATCCGGTTAAAAGGAGTTTCCGCGACCTCACCCTGCCTGCGCCCGAGCACTTTCAAACTTTCTCTCGTCGAATATCAGTTCCCTGCAGAGTTCTCTTCCGCGTTTATCTACCTTGTACAAAGGCGTGATCTTTTGAGCGTTCACAATAGCCAGGTCCAACCCATCCTGGATGGCATAGTGCAAAAACACCGAATTCAAGACATGCCTTGCGTGGACATTAAGGCCGAACGATATATTTGAAACGCCAAGCAGCGCATACGACTTCGGGAAGTCTCTCTTTATCAGCTTTATTGCTTCAATGGTCTCGATCGCTGCCTTGCGGAATTCCTCATCGCCCGATCCGAGCGTAAACGTCAGCGTATCGAATATCAGGTCCTCTTCCCTCATGCCGTACTTTGCTATGGCAAGGTCATGCATCCTCTTCGCAATCTCGAACTTCTTCTCGCGGGTTTTCGCCATCCCAGATTCATCTATGGTCAGAGCAATTACAGCCGCACCGTACTTCTTGCAAAGAGGCAGAACCCTTCGCATCCTTTCCTCGCCGTCCTCGAGATTGATGGAGTTTACGATCGCCCTGCCGGCATACAGCTTCAATGCCTCTTCGATGACTTTGTACTCCGTCGAGTCGATCATAAGCGGAAGCGCCACCTGTGTGTTGAAACGTTTCATCACTTCCTGCATGTCGCGCACTTCATCACGTCCGACGTATGCAACACACAAGTCGAGTATATGTGCACCTTCCTTCAACTGCTCCTTCGCCAGCTGAACCATTCCGTCGTAGTTTTCCGCGAGGAGAAGGTCCTTGAATTTCTTGGAACCGTTAGCGTTGCACCTTTCACCGACTATGACCGGTGGCGGATCGAGATGGAGGGCCACATTCGAGTAAATTGACGAAACGGACGGAGTATAAGAGACCTCCCGTTCCTTGGGCTTTATTTGAGCGGCAACTTTCACAAGCCTTGAAATGTGGTCGGGGGTCGTTCCGCAGCAACCGCCGATTATGCTGACTCCGAACTCCTTCACAAATCTGGTCATCCAGAGCTCAAGCTCTTCTGGGGTGAGATGGTAACAAGCCTGCCCGCCGATATTCTCCGGCAGCCCGGCATTCGGCATGACGAAAACCGGCTTCGGGGAGTTTTCGCAGAGATACCTGACGTTTTCTTCCATCTCCTTCGGCCCTGTAGCACAGTTCATTCCGAAAACGGTGACAATATCGTAAGGCTCGATAGTCGTGAGAGCTGAGGATATCTCGGTGCCCATTAGCATCGTCCCCATCGTCTCAATCGTGATTGAGACGACGACAGCGATCCCTTTCCCTGTCTCTTCGATGAACTCGTGTATTGACGCCAATGCGGCTTTCGCCTGCAATAGATCCTGACAGGTCTCAACGATAAGCAGATCCGCTCCACCATCAACGAGTCCCTTCACCTGCACCTTGTAAGATTCCCGCATATCATCGAACCCAATATGTCCCAGGGACGGGAGCTTTGTGGTCGGCCCCATCGAACCGGCAACATATCGCCTCCGTTCCGGAGATGAATATTCATCCGCAACTTTGCGGGCAATCTCCGCGGAGCGTTTGTTTATTTCATACGAACTGTCAGCCAGCCCGTATTCGGCAAGAACAATCGAACTGCCGCCGAATGAATTAGTCTCGACGACATCGACCCCGACTTCGAGAAAGCCGCGGTGAACCCGCTCCGGCGCTTCTGGTTTAAAAATATTGAGATATTCGTTGCAACCTGCGAGGTGTTCGCCTCCAAAATCTGCGGAAGTGAGATTTTGTGTTTGGAGACTCGTTCCCGTCGCTCCATCAAATACGAGGACTCTTTTCTTAAGAATCTCAAGAAGTTCGTTACCTGTCATCACACTCTGTTTTGAAACAATTTAGCTTTGACGACGGGCAAATTCAACCGAATGAGGTGAAATCGGGGACTTGCCCCGAGAACTACTCAGTTCTCAGCGGATAACACTTTCATCTCCACAAGTTCTTCTTTCAATGTTGCGACGATACGTCTTGTTAATTCAACATTCCGCGGATTGACGTGGCGTGCGTCCAGCCATTTTAATTTCTTCGGCTGCTTGGCCTTGACAAACAGTTCCCGGGCGTATCGCTCCGGTACTTGTTCATCTTTTGTCCCGTTGATCATAATCAGAGGTATCGGAGAAATCCTGTCCACGTATCGGAGCGGCTCCAACGGGTACAGAAGCACCCCTCCAAAAATGCTGACGAGTTCACTTGCAAATGGCCCCCTGTAACGCCGGACATTGTGCCGGATCAATCCGCGCAGGTCGCCGCCGCCGAAGACGATCACAGCCGATGCTGCCCGCCGATCATACGCGGCTATGCAGGGAACGAATGGTGCCCCGAAACTGTAGCCGAGGAGTACAAGTTTTGTAGTGTCCACATCAGGACGCCGCCATAGATAGTCCGTAACGAGCATAACGGACGGCACCATACCCAGCGCCGCACGGCGCATATCCGGCACGTCCCTCAAGAACTCCAACATCGTATAAGATTCCCGCGGAGAATATGAATAATCCGGGGCGACGATGATTACGTTGCGAATATCCAGCGCATAGTCGACAGCATGTTTGCCGGTAGCTTTCCCTCCCATGAGAATCACGACAGGATAACGACTCACTTTCTCTTCACTGGCGGGGACAAGCAATCCGCATTCCACTTTCAAGCCCCGATCAGATTCAAGAGACAGCCACTCGTGCCTAAAGACACTGTCAGTACGAAAAGGGGTAATCTTCGACTTTACGAGATTCCCTTTAGCGTTACTGAAATAGCCGCTGTAGTCACGCTCCACAAGATAAATACCGCACAGAATCACGATCAGCCCGACAGCCGCAACCAACCAAAGAAACCATTTAAGAATCTTCAGCATGTCCGCATCCTCCCTCTTCACTGGAATATCGGATGCGCGATCCGACAGTTCAATATACCTTCAGGCCAAAGCTTCCTACGACTCAGTCATCCGCAATTCGTCCGTTTGTTATCCGAGCTTGCGGCATCTGCTCATTTGAATCAACTCAGCAGTACGATTTCGTATCGAGTGGGGTCTGGGATCCCCGCAAGCTGAAACGCTTCTCTCCGTTCGACACATGTCCCGCATTTCCCGCAATGAAGCTCGCCGCCTTTGTAACATGAATACGTGACGCCGAACGGAACGCTCAACTTGCTGCCAAGGAGGACAACATCCTTTTTGTGCATCCCTATAAACGGATCCTGGATTTGAACATTTATGTATGTACCGGCTTGTGCAGCGCCCGACATTGCATTCAGGAAATCAGGGCGACAGTCCGGATAAATTGCATGATCGCCCGCGTGGGCGGCGTAGAGAACAGTCCTTGCTCCAATAGACTCGGCGAGACCTACGGCGATAGAGAGCATAATTCCGTTCCGGAATGGCACAACAGTGCTCTGCATTGATGCGTCCTCGTAATGACCTTCCGGGATGGTACCGCCGCTCTGAAGGAGATTGGACTTGAAGAGGTCGTTGATGAATGGGAGTTTGATGAGGATGTGCCGAACACCGGCGAGCCTCGCGAGTTCCTTTGCGGCAATTTGCTCCTTCTCGTTATGCTTCGAACCATAGTCGAACGTAAGTGCGCTTACATCGTACCGCTTCGCCGACCAGAATAGCAGCGTTGCCGAGTCCAACCCGCCGGATAGTGTGACTACCGCCATTTCCATATATTCTCTTATTAGTTGTGGTGAGAAAAGTTAGCGAAGAAGGACAAGACAGACAATTGTTCCGGGCGAACAGTCTGTGGCAAACTACCAGTCCGTCTCATGCAGGGACAATACCAAGGCAGATGGGAGGCGGTTAGTCGTCAGCCTGAGGCCGACAGCCGGCCTCAGTGCAGGCCCTTGCCGTTCAAATAAGGGCCGTAATTCTTGTCGGTTCCGACAATGTGTTCACTCAGCCAGTTACTCAGAAACTGCATCACTTCAATCGTGAGTCCCGACGCACCGGAATTGTACCTTGATCTCAGAAGTTCCACCTCTTTTATCATGTCTTCATGCAACATCTTATGACCCGAGAAAAGCGGATAGCCATTCGCCTCCATCAGCTTCTCTTCAGAAGCGAAGTGTACCTTAGTGTAGTCAACAAGCTCGTTGAGAACGTTCCCCATGACATCCCTACCCTTGCCCGACTTCATGGCATCATGAAGTTCATTAAGGATGCTTATCCATTTCTTGTGTTGGTCGTCAATTGCCCGGATATTGACGCTGAATTTTTCGTTCCACTCTATCAAGGGTATTATTGCGCTCCATGTTCTAGAAAAACCCAGGTTAAAGTTGTGACTTAATTGCCTGCACAAAGATACAAGATGTCAATTGTTACTTCCCAATGCTTTTACTCAGAAGGTCATCCTATGCTGCCGCAAGTGTTCGGAGAATCGTGGCAGCTTGCAAAAATCTGGTTCTCCTTTTTTCCTTGACATTCTATTCGTCATGTCGTATAATTATAGGAATGATTCCGATTATCATAACTAACAAGGAGGAAGATAAAATGGCAAAACCACTGCAAGGATCGAAGACCTACAACAACCTGAAAGATGGCTTCGCGGGGGAGTCCCAGGCAAATCGGCGCTACCTCTATTTCGCGCGCCACGCGGACATAGAAGGGTATCCTGATGTTGCGGGTGTTTTCCGTGATACTGCCGAAGGCGAGACAGGCCACGCGTTCGGACACTTCGACTTCCTGAAAGAAGTCGGAGACCCCGTTACCAACGTTCCGGTCGGCGACACGAAGATGAACCTCAACTCCGCGGTCACAGGTGAGACATACGAGTACACAGAAATGTACCCCGGCTTCGCGAAGACCGCCAGAGAAGAAGGCTTCGAGGAGATCGCGACCTGGTTCGAGACTCTGGCTCGTGCCGAAAAGTCGCACGCAGGCAGATTTCAAAAGGCTCTCGACACTCTCGGTAAGTAAAACGCAAGACTGCGGCTCCGGCTGCGACTCACTGCCAATGTGAGTCGCAGCCGCCGATAGCCTCAGTTGAAATTCCGACGGAGAAAATCAATGGCATTTGACTTTAATGCTACAGACTTTTACGATCCTGGATCGTACGCAAAAGAGACATCCCGCATATTCGATATTTGCAACGGCTGCAGGCTCTGCTTCAACCTCTGTCCTTCATTCGATGTCTTATTTAAACGCATCGATGAACTCGACGGAGAGATGGACAAGCTGACGGACAAAGACACTAAGAAGGTTGTGGATCTTTGTTACGACTGCAAGCTTTGCTTCCCGAAGTGTCCATATACGCCTCCTCACAAATACATGCTCGACTTCCCACGGCATATGATTAGAGGAAAGGCCATTGAGGCAAAGAAGCACGGTGTAACCCTTCAGGATAAGATGCTAAGCAGGACGGATCTCCTAGGGACGGTCTCTACCAAAGCTGCGCCAATTGTAAACTGGACCATGGAGAGTAAACCGTTCAGGATTCTGATGGAGAGGACAATCGGCATACACAGGGAGCGGAACCTCCCGAAATATTCGAGCCAGACTTTCAGGTCTTGGTATAAGAATCACAAGAAGTCAGAAGCAAGAAGTAACGCCGAAGTTGCAGAGAAGAACAACCGACGCGAGGATTCGCCGAAAGTCGTTTTCTTCCACACATGCTCGGTTAATTACAACGACGTCGACACAGGCAAGGCGGCGATCCAGGTCCTTGAGAAGAACGGCGTACAAGTCGAAGTTCCGCCGCAGAAATGCTGCGGGATGCCCTATCTCGACGGAGGCGACATCGACAACACGAAGAAGCATGCGGCGTACAACCTCAGCCAGCTGGCAGAATATGTCAAGAAAGGGTACGATGTCGTGTCGCCGGGCCCCAGCTGCAGCTACCTCATGAAACAGGATTATCCAATGCTGTCGCAGAATCCGGACGCAAAGCTGGTCGCGGCTCATACATTCGACATGATGGAATACCTCGCGAAGCTGAACAAAGAGGGGAAATTGTCCGCGGATTTCAAGGAATCGCAGGGTAATATCACGTACCACCTGCCATGCCATCTCAAGGCTCAGAACATAGGGTTCAAGTCTCGAGACGTCCTTGAATTGATACCCGACACAAATGTTGAGGTTGTCGCAAAATGTTCCGGGCATGACGGCACGTGGAGTTTGAAAAAGGAAAACTTCAAGATGTCGCTCGAAGTCGGCAAGCCGTTATTCGAGAAATTCACGGACGGCACGGCTGCGGCGAGCGATTGCCCTCTGGCACAACTGCAAATCGAAAAGGGCTCAGGCGCAAAACCGAGACATCCGATCCAGATTCTTAGAGATGCATATGGCCTGGAACAGGATCCAAAGGAGTAATTGAAAGGAGAAGCGGTACAAAGTGAAACAAATTGAATTCAGCGAACTAAAGAATATCCTAGAATACGAGAAGATTAGAAACGATTTCAGGAAAAGAATTATCCAAATGAAGAACAGCCGCAGGCTGAAAGTCGGAGAACTCGTGACACTAACGTTTGAGAACAGATACACGGTAACGTTCCAGATTGAAGAGATGATGCGCGTCGAGAGGATAGTCGACGATGAAAAGATAAAGGCAGAGGTTGAAACCTACAATGAGCTAATCCCGAGAGAAAATGAGCTGAGCGCGACTCTGTTCGTGGAAGTTGACGAACAGTCTAAGATTAGACCCGTTCTTGATTCACTCGTCGGCATGAACAAGGATTCCGTTTACATGAAGATCGGCGGAAAAATTATTCCGGCCGTTTTCGAGGAGGGACACGCGACCGACGATAGAATCAGCGCAGTTCAATACGTCAGGTTCAAGTTTGGGTCCGACGAGATGAGAGCCTTTGCGGATCAGTCGGTACCTATTTACATCACAATCAGACATAAGAACTACAACGCCGACGCTCCCGTTCCCGATGAAATGCGACATGCGCTATATCACGATCTGACACAAGGAAGTTCAGCGAATGTTTGGGATTGAGTCTATGTTTCCAAATAGAGGTTAAGTAACATGCTTAAAGACACCCACCAAAGAAAGCGAAGCAAGCAGCGTGAAAAAGTGCTTGGCATCGTTCGTTCGACGAAATCGCATCCGACCGCTGACTGGGTTTTCCACGAGGTACGCAAGGAGCTGCCAAACATCAGCCTTGCCACCGTGTACAGGAACCTCAACCTTCTCGCAGAATCAGGTGAGATAAACGAGGTCCTCTGCGATGGTCAACTGAGATTCGATGCGAACAAAGATGAACATTTTCACTTTATCTGCAGATCCTGCAAGGGGATTTTCGATATAGATGAGACCCGTGTCGCGTCGCCTGACTTCAAACTCCCACGCGGATACGTTGTCCAGAATGTGCGAATGGACTTCTACGGCATTTGCCCATCCTGTCAGACGAAACAATAGTACGTCGCCGACCGGACGGACGGGCGTTAGGTTGCTTTTCCCGGTCTAGAAGAGATTGCCCCTTACTGCCAGCATCAATACGTCGTCCGTGTAATTATAAAATTCGTCGAAGGTATCTGGTCGTATCCGGTGTAGTGGATCGCGTAACGTAGGCGTGCAATAACTGCCTCTCCGACTGTGCAACGCAGGCTCCCTATGGCTGCTGTATTGTCATTCACATAGGCTGAGAAGTCGCCTGAGTGCGGTACGGTTCTGTTCACTAATCCTGAAAAACGTCAGGAACGACTCTAGCGAATCGCGCGGCATTGAAAAAACATTCTCCTTCGAAGAGACTTCCTGGCTGCTGTCAAGATTATCGGCAACTCTGCTGAACTGGATTTGGTAATTGATGTCTAAGCTATGGTTCCAATTGTCCTGTTCTACGTTTGAATCGTGGATGTAGCCCAGTTGTAAGGAAGAAGTCAACTGCGCCATCGAGGAGGAGTCGAAGAGAAGGATGAGTACTGCTATTCCACAAATTATCGGGGACCATCCTCTGCCGAATCTTCTAATTTGAATCGTACAGTCTTTGCCCATGTGCGTTTCTCCCGCTTGATGTAATCAAGGTATATCGCCCTTCCGACAACATATATCCAGAACTGGCAGTACGTGAAGTACATCAGGAATACAAGGAGGAAGTTCCTGAACGTATCCATTCCTTCGTATGACAGGACCAGTATGATCTCGAAAATGAAAAGCACGACCGCAAGTATCCATACGGTAGTATATGGACCGGGAAGCGGAATCGCAACGAGATGAGTCACGCTCAGTATAAAAATGAGATCGCTGACTCCAATTGCGAAAAGGAAAATATAATACAGCAGAAGGAGGTAAAGGACTTCGAAAGCGAGGAACTTGTTCTGGAACTGAGGTATTTCCTTGAAGAACTTACCGACCACATAGTTATTTCCCCGCACCCATCTCGTTCTCTGCTTTGCCCAAACGGAGATTGTCTCCGGCTCCTGCTCCAGCGTCACGGCGAATGGAATATACTTAATCTTGTAGCCCTTCATATAGACCCTGATGCTCAGCTCCGAGTCCTCGGTTATCGCATCCTCGTCCCAGCCGTGCAAATCATCCAGCAAATGCTTCCAAATGACGAAGTTCGTCCCCGGAAGTGTGGCCACCTTAAAGAGCGCCCATCTCCCTGCCTGAAGTATGGCCTGAAAACTCATCGTCTCGATGCTGACGAAACGGGTAAGCCATGTGCGATCTTTGTTTATCGTCCGGAAATTCCCGAGAACTGACCCGAGATCGGGATGCAGGAGCAGCTCGGCCACAAGATATTTCAATGCGTCCGGAAGAGGTTGATTGTCGGCATCATAGACCGCGATTACCTCTGCGTCGGTCTGTTTCAATCCGAGGTTCAATGCACGGGACTTTCCTCTACCTCCTTCGCCCTTAGGTACATTGTAGCAGCGGACTCTCCGATCGAGTTTCGAAACGTTCTCTACAATCTCCCCCGTCTTGTCGGAGGAACCGTCGTTTATTACGAGTATCTCGAGCTTATCATGAGGGTAATCAAGCTTGACCATTGCCTCAAGGGTCCTCTGTATGACGGTCTCTTCGTTGTGAGCTGGGATTAGAATGCAGACGCGAGGATTCTCAAAATGCGTCATATTCTCTATAGTCTTCTTCTCTCTCGCAGAGTTCCAGTTATGAAAGAATCCCGCCGTGGTGAGGACAAGCTGGTATGCAATCATGAACCAGATGAATATTACCGAGAGAACGAACAACCCACCCAGAAGGGTCGTGAAGAAGTCATACATGTGAAACGGCCCTTCTTCTCAGCTTGAACACAAAATAGAGGACGATGAGCAGCCCGCCGGCAATCGATCCGAATATCGCTATCAAGGCCGATGACCATAGGCTTGTCATATCGATCCCATATGACACCGTGCTCTCGAGAATGACAAGAGCCTTGTGCTGGCCGGGTGGCAGCACAATCCCGTAATGCTGTTCCTCCCGTGCAACTGAGAAACTTACCTCGTGATCGTCGATGAAGACAGCGTACGGAGGCTTCCCGAATGAGACGATGCAACGTGCCGGAGAATCATAAGTGAACTCCACTCCTCGTTGAAATGTCCGCTCATTGAGGATGTTACAAGAAGCTGCTTCGATATGTGCCTGCATCATTCCGCTCTGGAACGGATTCACGTCTGTTTTTACAATCTTAACGAAGTGTGCCCCGGCAGAGATGGCAAATGAGCCCGGTTTGAACGGGTAAACGATTTTGTCGTCAACCGATAACTCTTTGACATCATCACCGAACCTCAACGCAGTCGAATAAGGCGCGTTGATCTTGTATCCTCCGTTAACGACCTCGAATTCAGCCTGAGATGTAATGGCATATGGAAACTCTGCCACGTCTTGGGGCAGCGCCGTAGCTTCAGAATAAATTGTCATTCGCGGTGCAGCTTGAGCTGCCGAGTTCACCATAAGGTAACTCTCGATGCCGGTCGGAATCAGCGTCGGGAACACACCGCCGTAGTTCGGCTGCCGGAAAGAAAGGATATTCAGGTCAATCATGAGGTCGGATGAGTCCGGTCCCAACAAATTTCTGTAAGTCCTGCCTATGGCGATGTATCTCCGCGGGTCGGTGTTCCAACTCGCTTCCGGGTCTTCTACCTGAAGAGCAAAGTCAAACCTGCTTCGCAACTTGACGATCTGATCGATATCGACTCCGATCGATGACCTGAGACCGGGATTCGTTTTCTGGTCAAGAACTGTCAGTATAATTTGCGCGCCGGGTTTGCTTTCAAAAGCGTCGGTGGCCAACGACAGGAAATGCGCGGTCAGGTTGGTAACGAGGGACGCACGGAAGTCAACAAAATCCTTCCAGCTCTGCGGCGAGGTCTTGTAGTAATATGGAGAATTCTGCTGAAACAGACGAACTGGATCGAAGCCATATTTTTTCCTAAATAGGGCTCGCGCGCTTTTATGAAACGGCGTCAGGGCCTGAGGGTCTGCCGGTGCTCCCTCACCGCCAAAATAAATTTCGGCAATGTCTACTCCGTCCCAGTCATGCGATGTCAGGAATTTGTATGTCCAGTCGGAAGCCGCGCGCAGACAGGCTGTGTCGGTCAGTGCTACCGGATAGCGCCAGTCTTCCCGGACATCCTCGCCCTTGTAGTTTTTCTCATGCCACTGGGGATGATCGTCGTAGAATTTCTTGCTGATCTGCGGCGGCTCAATCCAGGCATAAACCTCAATGCCATATGCATGACAGAGCCTTATCAATCTGTCATAGTCGTATGTATATGTCTTATATTCGTGCCACCCTGCAACATGGATCACCCGGATTCCTTTACCTGCCCATTCCTTCACTAGAGCTTCGATGCTCGTATTTCTGCGAAGACCGGGGTCAAAATACATTTCCAGATTGTCCCGCCGGAGAGTCGGGTACAGTTCAAGATAGGCCTTTATCCACTCAATCAAGTACGGGAATCGTGAGTAGCCGCCGTCGCTAACCGGATCGAACCTGGCACTTATGCATACGAATTTGCCTTTGCCGTAATTCCTTGCAATGGCCACAGGTGCGTCGTTCACATCGTTCTTGCATATAATTCTATCGTCCTCATTCACATCGATCCTGTGAACCGTCTCGAACGAGCTCCAACTCAGGAGCTCCTCTGGAAAGAGTTTGTCTCTGATCTTCTCGACTCTCATCACGTTCGGACTGAACTTGACGCCAAGGTCTTCGGCGACCGGATTCTTGGAGTCTGTAATCAGCCTGCCGCCGTCGGACACGAAATTCTGGACAACTTCATAGAGCGAATCGGGCAGGTTCTCCGCCGAGCTGTAAGGCACGATAATGAGGTTGTATTTCTTGAGAGAGCTGAGACTATCGGTGAAGAGCGTGTCAGTAGGAATTCCTACACTTCTCAATGCCGTCACGAACGACGCCTCGTCCAATCTCGCACCCCCCGTCGCGGTCGAATCCCACAAAACAGCCGCTACTGCCGGGGTTATGGTCTCTTTCCGGGGAAAGAGTCCTCTCCAGAAATTTGTCATACTGATTCCCACCTTATCGAAAAAAGTCAGCTCTTTCTCATGGTATTCAATTGGTTCGGCCGCATAAATCCATCCGGGCTTAAGATCCAGATCCCGCGATACTACAGCCGTTATTCGATGCGGAGTAATCTCCTTCTTCACTCTTTCGGTCTTCTGATTCAAATAGACTTCTTTCAGGTATTGATCTTCAATCGAAAGCTTCACGGATCCTTTGCCGGTTACAATCGCCCTGTCTGGAAGCGTAACTGTGTTGTTTCCGTCGCGAAGGTTAATGTAAGTGTATCCAAGCGCCTTGACTCCCTCGACAATTTCCTTAAGCAAATCGATTGGCATAAATGGGTGGAAGAATGCGGTTGCATAGCCGTCACGCACATACAGATTCACCTTGGCCGCCTCAAGAATATCACGCACGGCCTGCTCTTCTTCCTGGCGGGAGCCTAACGGGACGTAGCCGAGATTTTCGGGGACAATCTTTTCGCCATAGATGTCATGTCTGATGACGTATGGGAAAAACTGGCTGTAATTCAGATCGTTGAGCATGATTCGCTGTTCTACGGCGGTCGAGAATACCTTGGAGATTGCGGCATAATCCAACTCCGAGGCGCCATAATGTGGAGTCTCCCATGCGATGGGATATACGCCGTTTCGCATGAGTTCCTCGACTCCGGTCTCCAGTTTTTGCTGAACATATGTGGCGTTGTCGTTAGCTATCGGTTTATTCGCGGCCCCATCCCATAATTCATAATCATTATCCGTCACTCCATGATACTGATGGGTTACGCCGTGCATGACGATCGTCCCACCATGCTCTTCCGCATATCGCAACGCATCCACCATGTCAGGCTTGTCGGAAAGTGAAATGCGGACGTTATTCGCCGGGTCGACGTAGAACGGGACCACTGCGACGAGGAATGGGACATGCTCGCTGTACAGCAGGTCTGTTATCTTCCTGATGCTGTTGGGGTCTTCTGTAGGATCGACGTCCTCTATACGAATTAACGCGGCATGGAATTCCTTATGAGGTTGATTCAGAATTTCGTGCAGTTTCTCGGCAAAGAACAGGTACCTGTCGGTCGGACTGACGTAAGAAAACGGGGAATCGCCGAATACATAGAGGTTACCGGTGTGAATGGCGTAGGGCGAAACGATGTGATGCGGTGCGATGGCATCGGCCAGAACCTGTACTTTGCTTCGGTCGGTAATCGAAAGCATCGTCAGGTACTCATCACCCTTTGTGAACCTGACATTCTTGTCCAGGGCGAGGACGGCATCATACCCGGCGGTGGAGTCGTACCCCTCCGGCACAAATCCGTACTTTTGTTCCAGATTGTGCCTTGCGTTTAACGCGATGAGACCCGTATTAAGCCAGACGAGTGTCCCCCTGAAATTGTACGCGTCGTCAAGAAACCGGGCAGGAGGCTGGCACGTGTTCGTAAAGCCGGTGAAGAAGACGTAGTCATAATTATTACATTCGCCGGCCTTGTAGTTATCTGCAGCAACGATAGTCTTTTGCAGCTCGAAATGACCGAGAAGTTCAAGCAACTGAAGGGCATCGCCTTTTGCAGGATTTACCTGGATGTCATTTCCTTCATAGACAATCAGCGCACGGGCGCCCTGACCCTGCACTGCGACTTTGGGGCCGGCGAGAGCCTCCCCAGCAATGAGCGCAATGATCACCAAAAACAGTTTTCTTATCATCGTAATAGCCACATTAGGTAAGCGATCTATTAATTGAAGCGAGAGGTGTGTTCCGGACAGGTGATGTCGTAGTCCTCAAAAGCCCTGTAAAAGGACCGATTTACCCGCAATACGTCCTCCAGATCGGTTTCCACCGAATCTTATCCTTTACCGTCCCAGTTGTTGTATTTCTCGTAGGCGTCAATGATGTCTTTTACCAACTTGTGCCTGACGACATCGCTCTTTTCCAGGTAAACAAAGCTGATCCCCTCTACGCCCTTAAGGACCTTCTGAATTTCAACCAGCCCGCTCAGGCTCTTCTGAGGTAAATCTATCTGGGTAATATCACCGGTAATGATTGCCTTGGAGTTGACGCCAAGCCGGGTTAAGAACATTTTCATTTGCATCGCAGACGCATTTTGCGCCTCGTCAAGTATTACAAATGCGTTGCCAAGCGTGCGCCCTCTCATGTATGCGAGCGGCGCAATCTCTATCGTGTTTTTTTCGACATAGAGTTTCAACTTGTCCTGTGGAAGCATGTCATCGAGCGCGTCATAAAGAGGACGCAGGTACGGTATGACCTTCTCCTTCAAATCACCCGGCAGAAAGCCGAGACTCTCCCCTGCTTCGACTGCGGGACGTGTCAGCACGATCTTTTGAACTTCCCGGTTCCTCAGAGCCGCGACTGCCATTGCAACCGCGAGATACGTTTTTCCCGTCCCTGCCGGGCCGACAGCAAAGACAACGTCGTTCTTCTCGACGGCTCTGACAAAATGGCGCTGCCCCGGGGTCTTAGGCTTTATCAGGTCGTTCTTTGCAGAAAGCACGACTATATCTTTTGAATCCGAGGCTCCGGACTTCGAGCTTTCACCGGAAACCAGCTCGACTACGGTAAGAACGTCATCGGTATTCAACACTCCGGTCTTATCCAGAACGTACATAAGTTCCTTGAATACCTTTTCTACCCGCTTGGTCTCTTCCTCTTCCCCCTTGATCAGTATGCTGTCGCCGCGAACGACGATGTTAGCATCAAATCTGTCCGAGATAATTTGGAGATTTGAATCGTTGAGACCGAGCAGGGAGAGAGCATCAACTCCGGATATTCGTATGCGTTTCTCTACAACTTCCATGCTCTTCAGGAGGAATCTCGTTGGGGGGGAAACAAAAAGCGCTCCTTCTCAATCAAGACAGAGTTAGGAGCGCTTTCAAAAACAAACAGACTTATCGTGTAAATCCTTACTTAGAAGGCTTAACTGTACTGGACGGGGCTGCGCTTTGGCCCATCATGCGTGCCTTCCTTGCATAATAAGCTCTCGCTGCCGCCTTCTCTTCCCGATTAAGAGGTCCATTCTCCGGTACCTTCAAGACCTCCTTCGGATAAATCAAATCAGGGTTCTTAATCTTGTCGCGATTAGCAACATAAATCTTCGGCCATCTCCAGGGATTGTCATAAATGGTCTTCTTCTTCGCAATGTTCCACAGGCAATCTCTGTTTCGCGCCCAAGTGCCTACGGTGTAGGTCATAGCCGACGAGCACTTCGCAATTCTGGCCTTGAGTTGCGCATAGTCATTTTCCAGCGACTGCACCCTGTCATAGAATTCTACCGCAAGAGCAAGACGGCTTGCCTTCACGGAATCTATCTGTGGGCCCAGCGCTTCGACATCAGCACGGTGTGCACACAGATCCTGATCTGACATCTTCATATAATTGTCAACTTCTCCGGACAAAGTCTTGAGCGTCTGATCGAACGCTTGCATTCCGGCCTCGGTAGTATGAAGCATGTTCAGATAATTCTGCATCTCAGACTGATATTGCTGATCGAGACCAGCCAACTCGCTCTTCAAATTTGCGATATCTGTGTTGAGCTGGTTTAAGACGTTCTTCAATGAATCGCGTTGAGCAGTATACATCGTAATCTGCTGCTGCCATTCATCGTATTTCATCTTTTCCTCTTGTGCAGAAGCCACAGAGGAAACCGCGAAAACCATCGCGATCACTAGCAGTAAGGATAATTTCTTCATCTATGGCTCCTTCTCAGTTTGAAGTAGGACTATCTTGGTTGTTTTCCTGCAATTTCTGCTGCAGGAACTGCTCATTACTCTTCAACTTATTGACTTGATCTTTCTTTTCTGCAACTTGCTTCTGCAGATCAGCCTTCTGCTGTTCGGCTGTCTTAATCTGTTGCTGGAGTGTTGCTACTTCGTTCTTTAGGTCAGCTAACTGCTGCATCTGACTCTTATCAGCATACTTGGTACATCCAGCAAGCAAAATTGACGCAACTATGAGGCTCAGGATTGCACCCGGCAATTTTCTCATTTTCTACCTCCTTTGCATATTTTCATCGGTTTAAGTTTAATGGAATCATGCGTTTTTGTCAAGCATTTAAGATTAAAAATGTCTTAATTTTTTTTCACCAGCGGTACAAATTCATCCTCCTATTTAGTAAATTTCATTCCTAAAACAGGAGAAATGAATTGCCAAGAGTAAAAAAAGTGGTGCTCGCCTATTCAGGCGGATTGGATACATCGATTATTATTCCGTACCTCAAAGAGACTTACAATTGTCAGGTCATTGCCTTTGCAGCCAACATCGGACAAGGAGATGAAGAGTTGTCAGGGTTGGACCAAAAAGCGAAGAAGACCGGCGCCGATAAATTTTACCTGCTCGACCTGAGAAAAGAGTTTGTCGAGGGGTTCCTGTTCAAAATCATAAAAGCCAACGCTGTATATGAAAGGAAATACCTTCTCGGCACCTCCATCGCAAGGCCGCTGATTGCAAAATACCAGGCGAAGATTGCCAGACAGGAAGGCGCAGATGCATTGGCTCACGGCTGTACCGGAAAAGGAAACGACCAGGTCAGGTTTGAACTAACCTACAAAGTCTTTGCACCGGGTTTGAATGTTATTGCCCCATGGAGGGAATGGTCCATCCGCTCGCGCGAGGATGCTATAAAGTATGCCGAGGAACACAGGGTTCCCATAAAGGCGACTTTGAAGAAAATATATAGCAGGGATGGAAACCTGTGGCACTTAAGTCATGAAGGCGGCGATCTCGAGGATCCGTGGAATGAGCCAAAGGCTGACATGTTCGTTCGAACGAAATCTCCAGAAAGTGCTCCAAATAAGGCGACTTACGTAGAGATCGAATTTCAAAAAGGCGTACCGGTTGCTTTGAACGGCAAGAAATTGGACAGCTTCAGGCTTCTGGAGAAGCTCAATGAAATCGGCGCCGCGAATGCGATTGGAAGGACCGACCTCGTGGAGAACAGACTCGTCGGGATGAAATCGAGAGGGGTCTACGAAACACCGGGCGGTGAAATCCTCTATGCTGCACATAACGAGCTCGAACAAATCGTGCTGGATAAGGACACGCTTCACTACAAGGACATCGTCGCTCAACGATATGCCGAGTTAGTCTATAACGGGCAGTGGTACACTCCTTTGCGCGAAGCCATAGATGCATTTATGGACACCACCCAGCGTTACGTTACAGGAACGGTGCGCCTCAAGCTCTACAAGGGCAACGTGATTTCAGCCGGCAGAAAGAGCCCGCACTCGCTCTACCAGGAGAAGCTCGCTACATTCTCACAGGACGAAGTATACGACCAGAGAAAAGCCGAGGGTTTCATAGATCTGTTCGGCCTGTCGATGAAAGTAAACTCTGAGGTTCATGGAAAGCCAAAAGAATGAATCTCGAAATCCGTGAGATAGGTCTCCCGGAAGCGCAGGAGAAAACCGCGCATGAGAAAGAGTTCTACCTCTTCTATTCTACTTATCTCGGTGGATTTACGCGTGATCGTCTATTGATGACAATTCCGATAGACGATCATATCTTCCACCGCGGCGACGGAGTATTCGACGACGCCTTGTGCATCAACGGGAATTACTATCTGCTGAACGAGCACATAGATCGCTTCTTCTTCTCGGCAAATGCGATCAGGATAACAATACCTTTTTCCAGAGTCGAGCTGAAGCGGCTTCTTATTAAGCTCGGAATTCTTTCGGGCAAAAAGGACTTCCTGGCAAGATTCTTTCTCTCCAGGGGACACGGCAGCATGAGCGTTTTTCCGCACGAAGTCAATTCGCCAAATCTTTATGTCCTCATCGATAGAGTTCCTCCACTGCAGGATCGGTACTACAGCGAAGGAATGACAGCCGTTACGAGCCCTACGCCGATGCGCCCGCCGGTTTCCCCACAGGTGAAATCCGTGGATTACCTGTCCAACGCCCTAATGGAACTGTCGGCCCGGAACAGTGGCGCCGATGCCGCAATAGCCCTTGACGCAAGCGGAAACATCACTGAGGGTTCAAACAAGAACGTTGCGATTGTCGACGGGGACGGGGTTTTTCGATTCCCTCCCCCGGAAAAGATCCTCCGCGGAACTACCCTCATGCGCGCACTTGAGCTTGTTGAGAACCTCAGGAAGAAGGGAATCATTACAGACATACGAAGCGGCGATATTCCCATCATCGAGGCGTACAATGCAAAGGAAATACTCCTCTTCAGTACTTCGCTCTTCGTTGCTCCTGTTGTGAAGTATGACGGACAAATTGTAGGCGACGGGAAACCCGGAAGCGTCTGGAAAAGCCTTTATCAGCTCTTCGAAAAGGATGTCAAACCAAATAAGAAGTCTTCTGTTTTTCGGGGCAGAGGAGTTCTAACACCACTGAGGTAATTTCTAATATGCCAAAACTCTGGGGAGGAAGATTTGCGAAGAATGCGTCGAAACTGATGGAAGAGTTCAATGACTCCCTTCCCTTCGACAAAAGGCTTTGGAAGGAAGAACTGCAGGCAAGCGACGCCTACTCGGTGGCCCTTGGGAAGGCAGGAATTTTCTCGAAAACTGAGCTGGCAAGGATTCGCAAGGCATTTCGGGAAATCGAGAAGGAATTTGCCCAGGGTAAATTCAAATTCAAACCTGCCGATGAGGACATACATACGGCGATCGAACGACGATTGGTGGAAAAAGTTGGCGAGACAGGAAAAAGGATCCATACGGGGAGGAGCCGAAACGAGCAGGTCGCCACTGACGAACGGATCTATCTCAAGAAAGTTGATCCGGAAATCGGCCTGCTGATACGTGAGCTCCAAAAATCGGTAGTCGATCTGGCCGAGAAGACAGCAGACGATATAATCCCCTCTTATACGCACATGCAGCAGGCCCAGCTCGTAAGACTCGGACACTACTTCATGTCGCTGTTCTTCATGCTTGAAACCGACTATGGCCGCTTTGACGATCTACTGAAGAGGATAGACATTCTTCCGCTCGGATCAGGAGCGGTTGCAGGCTCAACGCTCCGGCTCGACCGGGACGTCCTCAAACGGGAGCTCGGATTTAAGGAATTGTCTGCAAACAGCATTGCGGCCGTAAGCGACAGAGATTTTATGAATGAATTTCTTTTTGCTGCCGCACAGACCCTCATCCACCTAAGCAGATTTGCCGAAGATCTGATAGTCTGGAGTTCCACGGAGTTCGCATTCGTCGAGTTGGACGACATGTACTCGACAGGAAGCAGCATGATGCCTCAGAAGAAGAATCCGGATTCGCTCGAACTCGTGAGAGGAAAAGTATCGCGAACAATTGCGAATCTGACAGCGCTCCTGACATTGCAGAAAGGATTGCCGCTGACCTATTCTAAAGACCTCCAAGAAGACAAAGAGCCGCTCTTCGATTCGGTCGACACACTGTCTACCACATTGAGAGTTTTCACCGGCGTCATCTCGACTCTTAAGATTAACAGCAGAAATTTGCTCAGAAACACGGATGACTCCATTTATGCGACAGATATAGCCGATTATCTGGTTGAACGAGGAGTGCCATTTCGCGATGCTCACGGAATCGTAGGCAGGCTCGTCCTGACCGGAATCAACAAGGGTAAGAGGCTGAGAGATTTCGGTACCGATGAATTAAAAGAGATATCCACGCTTTTCAATGAAGAGTACTACAAAATTTTCGACCCGGTGCGGTCGGTCGAACGACACGACAACTATGGCGGAACGAGCCGCAAAGGACTAAAGAAGCAGATAGAGCTTGCCGGAAAAATTCTGTCAAGATAAAATTGAGTCCCGGGCCCGCTCTGGACTTTTGGAACGGAAATGAATACAGATTTTCTTAGAGACCTTAATCCGGCACAACTTGAAGCGGTGAGATCAGTGGAAGGTCCCGAGCTAGTGCTCGCGGGCGCCGGGAGCGGAAAAACCAAAGTCCTTACTTACCGTGTAGCTTACCTGGTATCAATAGGAGTCCCGTTCAGCAACATCTTGTGCCTGACTTTCACGAATAAAGCCGCAAATGAAATGCGGACCCGGATCAACAAGATGCTCGGCATGGGAGAAGACCCGCAGAAGAAATCTTACGGCTGGATCGGCACGTTCCATTCCCTCTTCGGAAGAATCCTGCGGATGGAAGGGGAAAGGCTGGGCTACACGTCCAATTTTTCAATTTATGATGAAGAGGATTCTCTCAAGGCGATAAAATTAATACTGCGTGAGCAGAACCTGTCCGAAGAAGTGTTCGCACCGACGGGGATTCGCTGGCAAATCAGCAAGCTGAAAAACTCTCTCGTGCTTCCGCCGCAATATGAACAATCGGCCAAGAGCCGGCTGGAACAGGTGACGGCTCAAGTATACGCTACTTACGAGAACCGTCTCAAGAAGAGCAACGCGATGGACTTCGACGACCTTCTTATCAAACCGATAATGCTTTTAAATCGCGACCATGCGGTACTTGAAAAATATCAGGACAAATTCAGATTCATTCTTGTCGATGAATACCAGGACACGAACCGTGCACAATACGTTCTGCTCAAGCTGCTGGCAGAGAGACACAAGAACCTCTGCGTGGTAGGCGACGATGCACAGAGCATTTACTCTTGGCGCGGCGCCGAATTGCAGAACATACTCGACTTTCAGACCGATTATCCTAACTGCAAGGTTTACAGACTCGAACAGAATTATCGCTCAACGGGAAAGATACTCCAGGCCGCCAACTCCGTCATCGTGCATAACAAGCGGAAGTTTGACAAAGAGCTCTGGACCGAGAACCATGAAGGCGACCTGCTGACCGTGCTCGAATGTGAAAGCGACAGAGACGAAGGCTATAAGATCGTTCAAAGAATCAGGGATGAAAGCATAAAAGATAAGCTGCAGCTTAAGGACTTCGTGGTTTTGTTCAGGACCAATTATCAGTCCAGAGCACTCGAGGAAGCTTTCAATCGCAGCGGGATCCCCTATATTATTGTTGGCGGTGTCGCTTTTTACAAAAGGAGAGAGATCAAGGACCTCCTTGCCTATTTGAAGTTGATCCTGAACCCTAGCGACGACGAGTCCTTCCTGAGAGTAGTCAACTTCCCCCCGCGCGGAATAGGAGATGTAACGATCGACTACCTGCGGAGCTACGCGTCAAAGATGCAGGTCCCTCTCCTGAAAGTTCTCGAAAAAGTTGACGGGATAGTGGAGATCCAGCCCCGTCAGAGGAACCAGCTCAAGCAGTTCGGGAAGCTGATTGAAAAGTACGGCAAGCTTCAACAGGAGCTGTCGGTGAGCGAATTGACGCGCTCGCTGACGGATGAGATACAAGTGGTGAGAAACCTCAAGGAGGAAGGGACACAGGAAGCCCAGGGCAGGATGGAGAACATACAGGAGTTCCTTGCGGGCATTGCGGAATTCCAGATTGACAATCCCCAGGGCACTCTCCAAGACTTTCTCGCGGAGGTGTCTCTCGTAGCTGACGTCGACCGCTGGGATACGAAACGCAACTCGGTCACGCTTATGACCGTCCACGCGGCAAAGGGACTCGAATTCCCCGTCGTCTTCGTCAGCGGACTCGAGGAGGGCTTGTTTCCACTCGCCTCGAAGGAGCAGGACGAACTCGAAGAGGAACGCCGGCTTTTCTATGTCGCCATCACGCGTGCAAAGAAGAAAGTCTATCTATCCTACGCGAAGCAGCGGTATCGGTTCGGAAAATTATCCTTCCAGGTTTCTTCCCGCTTTCTGTCGGAGATCGCATCCGGTTTGCTGGAGTTGGAGCATCCCGGACGCCTGTCCTCCCAGCGTACGTTCAGAGAGCGCACAAGTACTCCGGAATCGCTGCTCCCTTCGCTTGAGATTGCGGAGCAAATTGTCCAAGAAAAGCCATCCCAGGAACAGAAGGAGAAGCAAGGATTCCCGACCGAACGACTGAAAATAGGATCAATAGTCGAGCACGAATTTTTCGGAGAAGGGAGAGTGGTAGAGATCTCCGGCAAAGGAGACAACGAACGAGTCATAGTGCTCTTCAGAGCGAACCAGAAGAAACAGTTGATGGTACGATACGCGAACCTGCGCATAGTGAAGTAGAGACAACTACTTACTGACCGATTTTATGATAGTTGAACGCCTTGTATCCCCCGCCTTCTCCTCATTCAAGAATCTGACGGCATCTTCAGCACTCCGATGACAACTAGCGAAGCTGCACAGACGGAACCGAGATTAGAAATAGTCGGACCGCATTCCCCGTCACTCATCGAAAAGGCGAAAGGACTCTTCATCGAATATGCCGACTCGCTGGATTTCAGCCTGTGCTTTCAGGATTTCGAAGAAGAAGTGTCGGGGCTGCCCGGCGTCTATTCACTTCCTTCAGGTCGACTAATCATTGCGTATGTCGGAGAGGAAGCAGTCGGTTGCGTTGCCATGAGGGAAATCGATGATGAAACGTGTGAGATGAAGCGACTATACGTTAGACCGGGCCACCGTGCCAAGGGAATCGGCAGGGATCTCGCGTCGAGGATAATTCACGAGGCGAGAGAAACGGGATATGCCAGAATGCGCCTCGACACCGTCTCTTCAATGAAGGAAGCCATTTCACTCTATCGTTCGCTTGGTTTCAAAGAGATAGCCCAATACCGCCCGAATCCAATTGCCGGTGCCCTCTTCATGGAACTCTCCCTGAAAATACAAAGCAAACCCGACCCTGTCTGAAATGCCGGAGCCTGCGCTTCGGGCTGCTACCCTATCTCTCCGTTGGAACGCACCTGTACTTTTCTGACAAATTCCAATTTCATCCCGAGGAATTTCTCGGCTATATCGTTAAACTTCTGAGGAAAATCGCTGACGTAAAACTCGAGGAGGGGTTTCCTTCTCTGTTGATTCAGCATCCCTTTTTTCGAAAGAAGTTCCTGAACTGATTTTGCTGTCGCCTCGCCTGCATCGATGAGTTCAACTTCGCCCTTCAAGGCCCTGGAGATAGCGCCGCGGAGCAGAGGATAGTGAGTGCAGCCGAGTATCATTACATCCACCTTTCCAAGAAACCCGGACAGGTATTCGTTTGCAATGAGGTTGGTTGCGGGATGATTAAAGAGACCTTCTTCAGCCAGCGGGACAAAAAGCGGGCATGCTTGAGTCAGCACTTTCACGCTTCTGTCGGCCGTCTTCAATGCCGTCGTATACGCACACGAATTTATTGTCGAGAGTGTTCCGATGACTCCGATCGTTTTTGAAGCCGACAGCTTGATCGCCTCATTTGCAGTTGGCTCTATCACTCCGATCGTCGGCACAGTTGCATGCGCCCGAACTACATCCATAGCGACCGCCGACGCCGTGTTGCATGCGATAACAATGAGCTTTACCCTCCTTGAAAGCAGGAATTTAGCATCCTGCACGGCGTATTCACGCACAACCTCGGCAGATTTGTTGCCGTATGGCACCCTCGCAGTATCGCCGAAGTATACAATGTTCTCGTGAGGCAACAGCTTGAGCAGCTGGCGCACCACGGTCAATCCACCTATGCCGGAATCGAAAACGCCGATGGGATTTTCATGAAGGCTCACTTTAAAATAAGTTCAGACTCGATCGATTCTTGAATTATCCGTAGAATTTGTCTTCTCAACCCGTCGAGATCCTCTTGCGAGGGACGCGTTCCGTCACTTCCAGACACATAGAATGTATCTACGATGCCGTCGACGCGAGTTGCAATCTTTGCGAAATGAATGCTTATCCCTGCCGTAGAAAGGGCGGAAGTAACCTTGTAGAGAAAACCGAGCGAGTCCGGCGCAAATACCTCCAGCAGGGTAAGACCGTGCGCCTCAGAGGTCTGCACGGCGACTTTGACATTAGGATTAATCTCGTTCTTAAGTCTCCTCTGCCATCTCATCCTGTGCTGCTCAAAGAGACGGTCCGGATCGGTTTCACCCGTAAGCATACCGCGCAGATCGGACTCGATCTTCTTCGTTTGAGTCTCGGTGAGACCATGCTTGGTGATATTATCGAACACTTTGAAGCGATCTATGATCATTCCGTCGTCTCTGGTAAATATGTTCGCGTCGACGATATTGGCGTCATTTGCGCTCAGGGACGAACAGAATCTTGCAAGCTGGAACGGCGCATCCTTTGCGATCATGGTCACATCGGTATAACCTTCGTTCTGACTGAAGTGAACATGCACTATGTCTATACCGGAGTCTATCGTCTCGATATGACGGACAATTTCCTGATCTTCAAAGACAATCGCATACAGATCACTCTTGATGGATTCGAAATGTTTTCTCACCGCATCGGATTTCTCTGAAGGCATCTGGTTGATAATCGCCTGTTCCCTCTGCTCGCGCTGTCTCTCCTGCAGCGAGACAACTGCCTTCTCATCAAGCGACTCATTTATTATGCGGTAAGACTTGAGATAGAGTTCGCGAAGGAGCTGTGCCTTCCACTTCGTCCACACCGTTGGATTTACCGCGCTCAAATCGGCATACGTAAGCAGATAAAGCATTTTCAACTGTTCTGCATTTGCAAAGATCCGGGTGAAGGCAAATACAGTTTCGGGATCTCCGATGTTGCGTCGGAAGGCGATTTGCTCCATCTTCAGATGGTTTCTCACAAGGAAGCCGACATCTTCCATCATGTCTTCGAAACCGATTCTTCCAAGCGCCTTCTCGGCTACGTCGACCCCGATTATTTCATGTCGCCCTATGGAAATCGGTTTGGCAATATCGTGGAAAATAATGCCAAGGTACAGAGTGTCACGTCGAACCACCGTCCTAAGCAACTCATCCAGGAACGCATCCTGTTCCCCGACGCTCTCCAAATTTTCTATGGCGGTGAGCGTGTGCTCGTCGGCAGTATAATAGTGATACACGTTGTGTTGGAAAAATCCGATCAGCTTGCCGAATTCCGGAAGATATCTTCCCAGTATGCCCAGTTCGTTCATCGACTTCAGGGTAAAGGCGACATTCTTTTCGGAAAGCAAAATTGTCCTGAAAATAGAAGCCGCCTCAGCCGACTTGTGAAATTTCGGCTCGCTGAAAATGTCGAGTTCCCGCGCAAGTGTCTCATGCACGTTTTCGTCGAAATGCAGACCGGTCTTCGCTTTGTATTGAAACGCCCTGAAAAGCCTGACCGGGTCCCGGCCAACCTCTCTTCGAAATGCTATCTTGTCGCCGGCGAGTGCATAGTCGTCGTCAAGATACTCGGTTTTCTTCCCGGACTCGGAAGTATTCAGGGCTGCCCTCAGTTTGTCCGAAACAACTTGATTCAGTCTGTAAATCTTCCTGGCATGCCTGAAATAATCACGCATGAAACTCTCAACACCCTTTGAATAGTCGGCGCTGACATATCCCATGTCGGCGGCAACCCTCTTCTGGATTTCAAAGTCCAGGAGGTCGTTTAGGCTTGACGACTGAAAATGCAGGCTCTGTCTCGTTCTGAGGATAAATTCAAATGCGTCAGCCGTGTGATGGAACTGAAGCTGGTTTATGATTCCCTTCTCAAGAAGGCGATGGAGAAAGAAGAGCACCGCGGGCTGATTCTCGGAAGAATTTTCTTCGGGCAGAAAGTCCAGGTACATCGATCTGTACATCCAGAGAAGGGCATGAATATCTCTAAGACCCCCCGCGCTCTTCTTGACATTCGGTTCGAGCAGAGACGTTGACTTGCCGTATTTGTTATGCCTGACCTTTATTCCGTCCAACGTGGATACAACGAAACTCCGATCATGGTTGGTCCCAATGAAAGCGCGAATCGCAGCGTCGAGCTTGGAGAAGAGAGGCATGCTTCCCGCAACATATCTGTATTCCAGCGTCGCGGCCCAGCTGTCGTGGTCGTTCCTGTAAGTTCCAAGTACCTGGCCGACATTTCGCACTGAATGCCCGATGTTCAATCCCATGTCCCACAGAAAATGCATGACGCGCTGTGCAAGAAAACTCGATTCGATCCCGTTCCCGACGATAAACAAGACATCCACATCAGACTGAGGACAGAGTTCCGCCCTTCCGTATCCACCGACGGCTACCGCCGCAAGCTCCTCCCGGCTCTCTGTTTCCTCCACTGCCTTTCTGATGGCTTCGTCGACGGCTCCGGTCAGCGCCATGGATACTTCAGAACCTTTTCCGCCCGAATTGTGCAGTTTCCGCGCCGCCTGGCGCTGCGCGTCGAGCTTCTCAAGCGCTAATGCTATCTCTTCCCTCATAATACCAAATATAATCAAGCAGTCGGTTAAAACGGAATTTCAGACAGAACGGATTAAAATTTCAGAAGTTAACCCTGAGTCGGTGAGTCCCCCGAACCCCAGATTTCCTTGTACGGCGGAGTCTCCAACACTACTCTAACCTTCTCCAAAAGCTGATCAAAATCAAATGGTTTCTCGATAACCTCCACAACACCCTTTAAGCCTGCTCTTTCCTCCTGAGTGATATAGCCCGTCGAAATCAGCACCCGCACATCCGGATTGATAATTGTGAGATTCTCGAGGACTTCCTTGCCAGAAAGTTCGGGCATATTAAGGTCCAATACAACAAGGCTTATATCATGCCATTCCTTCGAATAAATCTGTATTGCGCCTATTCCATCCTTAGCTGTCGAGACCGAATAACCGGCTTGCTGCAGGAGGAACTGGGCTGCTTCCCTGATTCCGGCTTCATCGTCGACAAAGAGTATTTTTCTGCAATCTGAGGGCTCATATTCTTCAGCGCCCACCGGCTTCGGGATTGTTTCTTCGACGGTTTCATCCACAGCTGAACTCAACGGGAGAAAGATGCTGAATACAGTTCCCTTCTTTACCTCGCTGTACGCCTTTAGGAACCCGTCATGCGACCGGATAATCCCGTAAACGACGCTTAAACCAAGACCAGTCCCTTTACCCGGCGGTTTAGTGGTGAAGAATGGCTCAAAAACTTTAGACATCAACTCGGGAGGAATCCCCTCGCCGTTATCCTTCACCATAACAAAAGCATATGTGCCCGGAGACGCCTGATATACCTCGGCTTCTATGTCAGACACCTCCCGTATCTCGGTTCTGAGAGTAAGCGTTCCCCCGTGCGGCATCGCGTCACGTGCGTTGACAGCCAGATTGAAGATCACCTGTTGTATTTGACTCTGGTCCCCGCTGACGCGGATAGGCTGTTCGCTTAGCTGAGTCTCGATTCTGATCGTTCTGGGAAAAGTCTCTTCAAACAGAGGAAGCGATTCGACAATGATGGCGTTTATATCGAACACTCTTTTCTCTTCGAGCCCGCGGTGTCTGCTGAAGGTAAGCAGTCTTTTTGAAAGGTCGCTTCCCCTTTTTGCAACGTTGGTTATATTATCGGCGTATTTCTTCAACTCGCTTTCGGCCAGACCCTGTTGCAACAATTGCGAAGACCCCAAAACCACCTGCAAAATGTTATTGAAGTCATGAGCGATCCCTGCCGCCAAAGTCGCCATGGACTCCAGCCTCTCGAACTGTTCCAGCTTTTCTTTCTCCCGGTGCTCGATTGTGCTGTCGACGACGAGCGATTGGACACCTCGCTTGTTTCCGAGGTGAATCGCACTCGAATAGCCTGAAAGTATTATTTGTCTGCCCGAGGCCGTTGTTCCACTCACCCGCCAGGTGTCGCCGTTCTTTTCTCCGTTGACGATCGATTCGAAGACATTCCTAAGCAATTCATGGTCTTTCTTGTCGATAATCATGGATAGATCGGTCCCCGAAAGGCTGTCCACATCCGTTTCCAGTAACTCTGCAAGACGATCGTTGGAATAAATGAACCGCCCTTCGACCATTATGAAACTCCCGATGTACGGATTTTCGACTATTCTTCGGTATTTGTCTTCAGAGCTCCGGAGTTCCCGAATCTTGTTCTGCACTTCCTTTTCGAGTGTCATGGACCATTTGAACGTCACTGAAATAATTATGAATCCTCCGCCAAAGAGACCCACGACGAGAAGACCGACAAGAAATAGGAGTGAATTCGCGGGCCGGATCAGGCTGGATATCTTGTCTTCGGATTCAAGTGATGTAAGCACCCCTTTGTACCCGTTGAACTCAACCGGGGTCATAATGAGAACAAAGTACTCGCCGATTCCGGCCTTGTCCTGCCCTTTGAGAATGCTGTAACCTTCGAAATCTGTTTGGGAAAGAAGGCCCAGCCTCCGATTCAAGTCTTTCGAGTCAATTATGTTTCTTGCCAGTACGGCTCTCTGGACGTTCTCGCCAATTTCATTTTCATACGATGAATACAGTACCTTCAAGTCGGGCGACAGCAGGCGCAGGTGAGCCGAATGACCCTCCAGTTCTGTCTCGTTGCTTTGTACTATCCCGCGAACATTCACAAGAGCGAAAGCGTATTTCCCCTCCGCTTCGTTGTTCCGGGGTTTAGCCGCAAGAATCAGCCTGAACGCGTGACCGTTCCGTTCCGATGTAATACCAATACCATTTCCCTCGTTTCTTCCGACGATTCCGTTTAATGTCTTCAGAATCGTGGTGTCCGAAATTGTTTTCCTGGAACCGTGAAGAAATTCAATTCCGTTTGGCGGAGTAGCGTATCCGACTGCATCTATGTAATCGTGGCGCTTCTCAAAATCAATCAACTCCATCGTTGGATTCGCGACAGCTTCAGAATGCTCAAGCCTGAGCAGAATATCCTGGATGTCTCCGCGCAGCTTGGCCGCTATGAGCTTGTCGGCAGAGAGTCTTAACTGAGCGTAGCTTTCTAAAGTTGAAATCCTCAGGTTTCTATATAGCGACTCCGCACCCAACAATATTGCAAAAATAAAAATGACCAACCCTGTGCTTATCAAATAGAAATCCCGAAGCACCTTCACACGGAGCGTATCTACGTAAGTCGTTTTTACCTGGCGCAGGACCGAAGGAAGATTGTGACGGATAAAATACAAGACGCGAAGTCCAACGAGCAGGGAAACAACCATGCCGGTCAGGTTGATCGTCAATCTGGCCGGAAGATATTTAGACACGTCATCGATAGACCTGATTGCGATCAGCCACACGACCGGTTCAACCAGATAGTATGCGGCAAGAACCTTTATGAGTTTTGACCTGCGCGGTACAGCCCCTCTGTCGGCAAGGAAGAAAAGTTCCCCAATTAAAACGGTCATCCCAAATAGGAGGGTCTGATTTATGGCATAGCATATCGCCCCCATGATCCAGAAAACAGGACGTCCCATCGTAAACAAAAAAGGAACGAGTGCGACCAAGAAGATCATTGCGGTCGCTACCGCTATCCGGATGCCTGATCCGCCGTCTTCAGACCGATTCGATCTAAAGGCAGAATGAACGCGGAGCGTACCGAAGAGCGCTAGCGCCAGCCCAACAGTCGTGGCGAAAGACAGGAGAAAGAGCCAGAAGGTGTCGACGTTTCCAAAAACGGAGTCGAAATATATTCTGAAGAGGAAAGAGAAGACCGTTATGGAGCTTCCCGCAAAGAGCGCAATACCGCCTCTCGACCGGCCGTAAGACATGCCGACCCTCAAGGCGAGATGGGTCAGCAGGACAACCGGCAGAAAAACATAGAAAAAATCAAGTATGTCGGCAGCAATTACCATTCTAGGATACGCGCTTTACCACGGCTATTTTGGTTCACAAAATAAACGCATGTCAGCAAAGCAACCAGTGCCCCCTGGTTCTGTCCTGATGCTATGTTGAATATAGTTATTTCTTTAAATCAAAACCTAAATTTTAGGATATTCAGCACCACTGAAATATTCTTTGCATCCATAGGAGCGACGAGATCGTTGAAGGTACCCACGCCGAGGTCGAAATTCCACGACGGTAGATCCAGGCCGATACCCAGGGACCATCCGAATCCGTACAAGCCGCCGAAGGCGACACCTGTCCTGATAGGTAGCAGGCTGATCGGTTTCCACTCTGCCCCGAGTACAAATTGAGGAGTAGTCGTATTATAAAACGAATTATTGAACCCCTGGTGATAATCAACGGCTACCATCAGCTGTCCAGGCAAACTTGGGAAAAGTTCATCGAGTTGGATCATTGCACCGATGTTCAGCCTCGTCGGGAGCGCCGTTGAGAAGCTGTTCCCCAGAGCGTCTTTGTTCTTAAAGTAATCGTTAAATGCATTTTTCAGGCTGTCGAGATTACTCTTCGATCCCGGCTCGTTTGTCTGTGCAGGCGAGAAGCCGGAATAAGTGAAAGATGTATCGCCCGATGTTGTGACGACGTTCTTGCTCCATGATATTGAACCGATGTCGGTAAGGCTAATGCCGACTTTGATAAAATTCAATACTCTTCCCGATGCACCGATGTCCAAGCCGAACCCCGATCCCTGAGGAGCAAATGGATTGAAGTTTACTACCGTGTCACCCACGCTGCTCTTTACGGCTTTAGAAATGACATTGCTGAGCAGGCCGGCTCTGACGGCGTTGAAGCCCATGTTTACGGTATAGGAATAGTCAGTCGGGCTGGTGTACAAGGAGCTGTTCACACTCTGAATGGAAGTGTAGCTGAATCCTGTCACATATTTCAACCCGACGCCGACTTCCAGATTCTCGACTATATCCTTTGGGATCACGAGGATCTGCGAGAGTTTCATGGCGTAGTCTGCGCTGTAGGTCCTGTACCACCATGATGCGGAAGACAATTGGTTCAAAGAAATTGTCGAGCCGGGCGCATTCCCGTTCAGCGGGAAGAGCAGCGAATTCGGAAGCGAAACCCTGGCGCCTGCCCAATCGTCTATCGCAACACCGATCGCGTAAACGGGATTCCGGACTGCAACCGCGAGAGTCCTGAAGCTAGTGTTGAAAAGAATTGCACCCACGCCGCCAGGAAATGCGTCAAGTATCTTCTGCTTGTCCGACTGCGTCAGGTATGTTCCGACCTTCTTGCCGGCGCTGTCGATCTGCCCCGTTCCCGTGAAGTAGTCGTTGTAAAGCCTGAGGCTCATGAAATCAGAACCCGCATTAAACGTGAACGGGATGAGTTCAACGACAACTGTCCCATCTGAAGTCGAAACGAGATTTGCCGGGTTTGTTCCTATGGCGTCCACGTCGGTGGAGACGGCTGTGGACAAACCTCCGAGAGATACCAATCTACCGCTTGCAATCTGCTGTGCGCTCGCTCCCGCAAGCGGCAACAGTAAGAACACCGAGAAAACAATAATCTTTTTCATGTCGCCTCCGCTCATTTACCGACCAGGTTTTTGTCTACTCTGAAGGCCAGATTCGCAGAGACTCTCAGAGATATTGTATTATTCTTTGTAAACAGAACCGTTTGCTGGTTCGGCGAAGTTGCGACTCTGAAATTGAATTTCATGTACGATCGCCCAAGTTCTACGGCCTGATCATGCGTGAGAGTGAACTTGTTGGTGCTGAACATCGGCGTTCTAACGGTACCGTCCGAATTAAAATCATTCGCAGCCGGAATAACTATGCTGTCGCTCGGAAACGTCATGACAACCTGATGAGTGACAGTGTCTATTAGCTGAGTGATCAATGACATCTGGATCGGCAACCCGTTATTTACCTCGATTACAACCTGGCCACTGTCGACGTTATCCAGTCTCGATGCGGTGCTCGAGTCGTTAATCACCGGAGTCTTCGTCGTATCGATAAAGGTAGCATTCGAAATCCCGAGATCGAACGGTATTTCGATCGTCGCAGTACCTCCAACCTCATCAGTCTGCTTGACTGTACCTGTAGCATACGGAGGACCGGGATTAACTACGACATAGCCGCCGATAATAAATTGATCAGGAATTTCGTTGGTTGTGGATGTAAAAGTATTTAGCACGCTGACAAAGTTCTGACCAAGTGTAATGTAATTCGGCTGACCAGGATATAGCATTTTCTCCACAACGAGAGAATCACCCGTGACCGGGCCGGTATTAGTGCTTGAGGGAATTAATTTCAGGTGTACCAGGGACGGAAATCCGCCTGTCATGTTTATGTTCAGCACCAGTTTAGTCGAATCGCTGAACTGTATCCTTCCATTAAACATGGACGTAAAATCGCCGAGGTTGACGGTCTGCGTGTCGGTCGGGATGTTTACGGGACTGGTCATGTGGACCTCGCCTGTAAACGAGCTGAACTGGAGACCCGACAACCCGAATGTAGCTTTCACGGAATCGCTCGTGGCTATATTTATGAACTGTCCGTTCGAACCGGGCACTTGTGCAACGACAGAATACATAAGTGAATCGGCAGGGTTTCCGTTGGCATCCGCCATGTTAAGCACGTAACCATTCAGGGAAATCGCTTCCTGATAAGTGCTGCCGGAACTGCCAGCCGCCCCCAAAGTGAACGTTCTTGAAAGCGGGCCTGCCTGGCCTACAAGGCTCTTGATCGTAAGGCTAATCGGGATAGGCATATCGAAAGCATTAGTGACCGATACATTCAGAGTACCACTGCTTATGCTTGCCGTGGCCACCTTGTTTCCATCCGGCAGCATGAGACCTCTGTTCAGAGTTATCGGAGACTGCGGAGGGACTATTGCATTAGCCGAAGACACCTTCACGTTAGTTAAGCCTATCGAAAATGCGATAAGCGTGTCCGACTGAAAAGTGGCTGGAGTCGCGGAGCCGTTTGACGCATATGTGAATGAGACATGAGGATCGTTTGGCATGACAATGCCGGCAAGCGACACGCTGACCGATTTCGTCTGGTACGAAACTAGCGAATCCAGTGGAATCAAAACGATCACGTTTCCGGAGGCATCCGTCAGGTCAATTCCGTTGGGAAATTCCATGTTGGCCGGATAACCGTTAAATGCGGTCAAGGTCAACGTACCACCGCTAATTGTTGCGGACTGAAAATTTGTAAACGGGCTATCCGGGGCGATATTCAGTTTGCGCTGTGGGATAGCAGGCACTGGGGTCGTCGATCCAACGGGAAGTGCAGGATCGACTTCCGAATAGTGAATTGCCGGAGGAGCATCGATCGTGAAGTCGGCAGGACTCTGGGACTCAGTCGTCAGCGGTATCGAAGCTATCTTCAGATTGTCACCTATAGACGTTCCGCTTAGTCCCTGTGTCTTGAAAATCGAGAAGACACCCGTCGAGCCGACAGCTCTCAGGTAAGTCGTGTCTCCATTAGAAACCATCGCACTATCCTTGGACAGGATCTCCTGAAGGGTATATGCGCGATTAAAAATGGGTGCAGAAAACTGGGTGTCCCAGGACGGCATGACGAAGCTGCCGACTTTGTACTTCGAACAGCCCCAGATTGCCAAGAAAGCCACACCCAGGAATAGAAAACGGAGCCTACGCTTCATTTCATTCTCCTCTCATTTTTTGCATACAGTGTCTTGCCCGCCTGACTGGATTGATATACACAGCCAAGCCCTTTACCGATGTCCAAGCTCACACATCGAGACAATAGGTCAGAAAAAGTAGAAGGTTTTGCCAGCACCTCTGACATTTTGACACGGCTAAAAAGCGAGCACGAATCTATTTTGACTCCAGACCCATTTTAAGCTCCTGGAGACTGAAATCCAAATGGTACGTTGGGCACAGGGCCCGCAAAGACTTTTATTTCACCAAAATTGTGTTCGTACTTATCCACATTTTCCCGCAGAGCGCCCAGAAGCATTTTTGCGTGCTGGGGAGTCATAATCATACGTGCAAATACTTTCGCTTTCGGTACCCCCGGCATGATCCGCGTGAAATCGATTATGAACTCTGCCGGCGAATGTGAGATGATCGCAAAATTGGAATAGATCCCATCTGCCTCTTTCTCGCCAAGCTCAATATTGATTTGCTGCGGTGCGTTCTTGTCTTCTGCCATTTCAAACTCCTGATTTCTTTATTGTGTGAATCATAAACCCATACCCCGGAGAGAATGGAATCCACAACTCACCTACACGATTATTTCGGCTAATGCGTGAAAATCATTAGGCAAATTCTCTTCGAATTTAAAATAACTCCAGGGAAATGACCGCATTGGCGAAACCATTAGAATCATTCGCCCTAGAATAACCCTTGGAAGCCTTTGTTACAATATAAGAAGTCGCTTCTTTCAAGCTGATTCTCCCTGCACAAAAAAACGCCATGCACCTGCATGAATGGTGCATGGCGGTACATAGGACAGGCCTTTAGAGCCGTTTAGTTTCCCTTCCTCAGCGAGTCGGCTTTCTGAATTGCATCCTGAGCCTTCTTGGTGTCATTCATATAAGCATACACTTTTGCGAGAAGCTCCCAGAGATTCGGGTCGTCCGGCTTATGTGCAGAGAATTTCTCGAGATAAGGGAGCGCTTTTTCAAACTTTGCACTGACTGCCTTGCGAACGGAATCCGGGTCGCTGTCTTGCGGTGCGTTGTTCTGTATCTCCACACCCCAGTTTACGTACGAAGCGCCTAAGTTATAGTCAGCGTTCCAGTAGAGAGAATCAATTTCGAGGGTCTTCTCGAACTGGGTTATCGCGTTCCGATAATCATTTTGCCTCAGGAGAATGACGCCGTAGTTGTACTGGAAATCCTTGTTAGTCGGATTTTTGCCGGCCGCCTCCTTGAATGCAGCAGAGGCCTCCTCAGTCATATTTGCCGCTATGTAGCAGTTCGTCAATTCTGTCATCAGACTCTGATTGTTCGGATACATCTTCGTGGCCGGGACAAGAACTTCGAGCGCCTTCTTGAACTGCACCATTGCCAACTGGTACTTGGTCGAATCAACGTCCGGGTTATAAACAAAATCCACTTTCTTCTCAGTCAGCGCATCATTTACGAACGTCAGAGTAAGACCGTATGTCTTATACGTCCAGACGTCTTCTGTGGAAACCTGCTGATTAACAGTCTTCTTCCCCTTTTCTTTCGGAGGCTGCTCGGACTTCTTCTCATCCGGTTGACCAAGCATTGTTGTGACATCTTCTTCACTCATGCCTTTGTCTATGGAACTGACATTTTTCAGCGTATCCAGCTTGCCGCCGTTGTCATTTTCGAAATCTTCCTTCAACTTCTCACCGTTCTCAAAATAAATTTCTCCGAGGAACTTGCCGGCTTCCTCGTCCTTCGACCTGCTCCATAGAGTCGAGAGCGGCGTGATGGCACTATCTGTAGCGCCCATATTCAAATAAGTGTAAGCCAATCCACGGTAGCTCATGGCGCTGTCGGGTTCCAGAAGGACTGCGGTCTTGAATTCGGCAACGGCCTTGGGATAGAAAGAGCTGGAATCTCTTGCGCCTTGCAGAAGCTTCGTCCCCGTGTTATAACTCTGGACCCAATAATGCGCTGTCACGTCATGTATTTCCTTCGCGTGAACTTTCGAGATTTTCAAAGCCTGTTGAAACGCATCGAGCATACCGGGAAAGTTGCCCTTCTCTGCCCTTACTCTTCCCAGCAGATACCAGCCCTCTTCATCCTGAGGGTTAATCTTGACATCCTTCAGAAGCTGTTCTTCAGCCTTTGCCCACTCACTTCTCTGCATATATAATTTCGCGCTCGTCAACTCAGCAGACGAACACTGAAACCCGACGAATGCAAAGCCAACAGCAATAACGGCAATAAATGCTGCCAATATTCTGTAGTTTTTCATTATCTCTTCACTCCATTTGAAAGTTGCACAAACTTGTTTTCACTAATATAAAATCTGGTCGATGCAATTCCAATTTGCTGAATTGCAGCGACTTACAGATAAATAGAATTTGAACGAATGTAGTCTTCCACCGCCGAAGGGACGAGATATTTTATGGACCTGCCCGACCCAACTCTTCTGCGAATGCTGGTCGACGAAATATCCACGCTGGGCACGTTGACGACTTCTACTCGAAGCAGTAAGTCTTTGTCTACCATTGCCAGATCGAAGCCCGGACGATTCATTGCAACGATTTTGCACTCCTCCAATATTCTGTCGGGGCTTCTCCAAGTCCCAAAATCGATCAAAAGGTCGATTCCCATTATCAGGTGGAGGGCATACTCCGGAGACTTTTTCTTCAACTCCAAAATCGTGTCAATAGTATAGGAAGGCCCCTTCCTGCACAGTTCGATTTCGCACACTTCGAAGAGCGGATTGTTTCCGGTCGCAAGCTTCACCATCTGCAGCCGATGTTGCGCTGGGATAACCTTTTCGTTGAGTTTATGAGGAGGGATTGCGGCTGGTACAAAGATAATCTTGTCGAGTTTCAGATGGTCACGTACACTTTCCGCTGCAACAAGGTGAGCCATGTGTGGCGGATTAAAGGTTCCGCCGAAGACACCTACATTCATCAAACCTCGCCGTATTTTTCTTTTAAACCGAGCAAGAAGTCGGTCGTACGGCGGGCATGTTCGATTACTTGGCCATTTCTGATGAATGAATTGTACAGTCTCCTGAGGCCTGTGAGATCCCGGATGCACTGAAACCTTCCAAGAGTGAACAGCATCGCTGAGAGAGGGGAGGAGATCTTAAGCGCTACCTCGAACGGATCCTTGGCATTCAGCGCGTCGAAGACCTGGCCGTGAGGTTTCTTCATGCCAACGAGATAGATTTGATCGGCGGTATCGGGTGCAAGCACGATTGCGTCGTCATCGACGCTCAGCAGCTCATATCCGATCCGTATTGTCTGAAGGGGAACGAGCGCCGCGTCCATATCGATGTAGATGAGTTTCTTGGCACCGTCCGAGAAGACGTTATCTACCGCATTGGCGACCTTGTCTGAAAATTTGCTCCCGACTGCAGGCTTCAGCTTAAACTCAAACGACGCGTGCCTGAACACATGTTCGAAATCCGGCCGCGCATCCGCTGGGTCGAAGTAGACATACGGCTGGGCGTGAAGATGGAGGGCCGCCCGCTCAACAACGTCGAATAGAAGTGCTGCATGAAATTCCGCAGCCTCTTCGTGAGTCAAAGGTGGCACAAGGTTCCCCTTTACTTCTTTCGGGAGCGGTGTTCGCGAAACTACTAGAAGCGACTTGTCAATCATGCTGTAAAAAGTTATAACCCCTCCAAATAAGATTCAAGAAAATTGGAACGCCAATTTCATACGCACCTTTGCACTGCACAATACGTCTCCGGCATGATTGAATCTCACAAGCACCTTGATTAAGTTTGTAAAAGCCTATGAACAAAAGACAATGATCATTCACAATGGAACGATTGTGATGTTTGCATCGTGTGGTTGTTCGTCGTTCGTTCGCGGATAAAGCCATGGGAAAGTTCAGCTCAGACAGCGTTGTTGAATCCGTAAGACAAGCTACCGACATCGTCGATATAATCTCTCAGTACGTCCGGCTTCAGAAGCGCGGGAAGAACTACCTGGGACTCTGTCCCTTTCATACGGAAAAGACGCCTTCATTTACGGTGAACCGCGAGAAAGGGCTGTATCATTGCTTCGGATGCGGAGCCGGAGGAAACGTCTTTACATTCTTAACTCAACATGAGAGAATGTCCTTCGGCGAAGCGCTCAGGCAGCTGGCGGCCCGGGCAAACATTCCTCTCCCTTCGTATTCGGAAGGCAAACAGAGCGACGTCGATGAAGTACTGGAGGTGAATGACAAGGCCGCCCGCTACTATAGAGATATCCTTCGGTCGAACGAAGGCGCGCCGGCAATGTCGTACCTGCGGCAGAAGCGGCAGTTCACTGACCCGACGATCGAGGAGTTCACGCTCGGATATGCGCCCGATAGATGGGACGGGCTCCTGAATTATCTGAAGCGGAAGGGGTTAAGCGAAACTGTAATCGAGAAGTCGGGACTCATCCTGAAGCGTCAGGACGGCTCGGGATATTACGACAGGTTCAGGACACGTGTCATGTTCCCGGTCCATTCGCCGGGAGGACGAATCATTGCCTTCGGAGGAAGGACGCTGAATCCGGGAGAGAAAGCGAAATACATAAACTCTCCCGAGACCGCCGCATATGTGAAAGGAAGGACGCTCTACGGCATCTACCAGGCCAAGGATGCAATCATCGAGCGTGATGCTGCAATCCTGGTGGAAGGCTACGCGGATCTCATCGCCCTGCACCAGTCGGGCATTAAGAATGTTGTGGCGTCGAGCGGCACGGCGCTGACGATCGAGCAGATACAGTACATCTCACGCTACACTCAGAATGTTTATCTCGTTTACGATGCCGACAGTGCCGGACAGGACGCCAGCCTTCGCGGCGCAGATATGCTTCTCGAACAGGGAATGAACGTCTTCATCGTAGAGCTCCCGCCGGGCGATGACCCGGATACGTTCGTCCTCTCTCGCGGCCCAGAAGAGTTCATGATACTCATCCGAGACGCCATGAATATTGTGGAGTTCAAGGCTTCCCTTCTCACCAGGCGGGCCGGGTCCTCACGCGGACAAACGTCTCCGGAGCTGAGCCACAGCATAATTCAGTCGATTGTCGAATCGCTCTCAAAAGTCAATGATGCAATCAGGGTGAACATATATGCAAGAGATCTGGCCGACAAGTTCGGGTTGCGGGAAGAATCAATCTACCAGGAGTTAAAAAGGAGGAAGTCATCGAGACCGGGAGCGGAGAGTCAGCCGTCCATGATGAGAGCGCCGTCGGTCCAGTCATTGCGGCTCGCCGTCGCAGACCGCGATCTGATAAGTCTGCTTCTGAATGTCGACGAATCGCTCTTCCAGACAATCGCCGGGCAGATCGAGAAATTGGAAATACAGAATCCAGCCAGCAGAGAGATAATAGAGAAGGTGCTGGATGCGCGCTATTCAGGCGGTGCGCCATCTGCGGTAATCGATGAACTATCGACCGATGAAGTACGCAAATGCTTTGCAGAGCTTGCCTTCGCCACGCCCCAGAGGAGCAAAATCTGGTGGGAGGAGTTGAGGCCCGGAAGTGAAACACCGGATTACTTCAAATGGATATCCCAGCTTCTCATCTCATTCGAACTCGAGCAGATCGAACAGAAGCTGAAGCTCCTCAACGCAAGAACTGCGGAGGCTGAAAAGAAGGGGCTGCCTACAGACGATTTCGACGCGGAATATCAGAGCCTTGTAAGAAGGAAACAGGTTCTCACGCAGGCTTACAGCAATAAGGAACTGCTCGGACAATACTTTGACAGCCTCGGAAACTCATAAAGGGTTGTACCACTCAGCCGATTTTGTCTAAATTTCACAATGGAAAAGAATCTGCTTCCTTATTACGAAGGTTGTTTTGCCTGCAGCCAGAGCAATCCTCATGGCCTTCATCAACGGTTTTCAGTCAAGGACGGGAAGGTCTGCTCCACTTTCGAACCATCCAAGAGATTCCAGGGTTACGAAAACTTCGTCCACGGCGGCGTCTTCTCTGCCATACTGGATGAGTCGATGGGCTGGGCACCTTCGTTCAAATTCGGGAAGCTTTGTAAAACCGTCAAGCTGGAAATAAGGTTTTTGAAGGAGACACCTTTCGGTAAGGTTTACACGATCGAATCGGAATTCGTCCGCACTGTGCATTCTTTCCTGGAAGCCACCGGAGTGGTCCGGGACGACGAAGGCACTATTTACGTTCGAGGAACCGGATTATATTATCCGTTACCCGACGAATTCACCAGCCGGGCAAAAGATTATCTGACTTACGATGAGAAGACCATCCGAGTTTTTGATGTGTCCGAAGGAGAAACAAGATGATAAAGATACACGAAGATAAATGCGACCTCTGCGGCTGCTGCGTGGGCGTCTGTCCGGAGAATTGCATCGACTTGACGGAGAGCCGCATTTCAATAGAACACGAATTATGCACCGACTGCAGAAAATGCGAATGGGCATGCCCCTTCGAAGTCTTTGAATTCAAGAATCAGAAAGCAACTCTGAAAGTACCCGCATGAAGGATTCGTACGATGTGATCGTGGTCGGAGGAGGACCGGCGGGATCTACTGCCGCAAGGTTTGCCGCGATGGAAGGCGCCGACGTCCTGGTGCTTGAGAAGGACAGAGAGATCGGAGTCCCGGTCCGGTGCGGCGAAGCAGTCGACCACGAGGGGATAATTGAGTTCATTCAGCCTGACAAAAAGTTTGTCGCAGCCGAGATCAGGAATTTCAAACTGGTTGCACCCGACGGAACGGTGGTGAAACCGAACATCGAAGGCGTCGGCTACGTCCTGGACAGGAGAGTATTCGACTATGAGCTGGCAAGATTAGCGGCGGATCAGGGAGCCGAGATTGTCACGAAGGCGTATGTAGACGGCGTGACGAGAACCGACGGCCGAGTCGAAGGCGTCTCGGTACAATACAAAGGCGAACGGATACTGCTGAAGAGCAAGATCGTTATCGGGGCCGACGGGGTCGAGTCGAGAGTCGGAAGGTGGGCCGGATTGAATACTACGGTCTCCATGCACGATATGGAATCGGCGGCCCAGGTCACTGCCGCAAATGTCGACGTCGAAGACGACACCTGCTTCTTTTACTTCGGAGAGAAATATGCGCCGGGGGGATACCTCTGGGTATTTCCAAAGGGGAACAGGACAGCAAACATCGGGCTCGCGGTTGCAGCCGACCAGAGCAGGAAGAAGCATGCCCTTAAATTTCTCGAAGAGTTCATGGAGACGAATTATCCCGATGCGTCGGTCCTGAGCAAACTTGCAGGCGGCGTTCCCTGCGCCGAGACTCTTGAAGAAGTCACGATGCCGGGACTCATGCTGGTCGGAGACGCTGCCCACCAGGTAAATCCGGTCTCGGGCGGCGGAATAATCAGCGGCATGATAGCGGGAAAAATGGCGGGAAAAGTCGCCGCCGAGGTCGTCAAGAAAGACGACATGAGCCTGATTCGGAAGTATGACCAGGAGTGGCAAAAGTCTCTTGGTATACGCCACCACAGATACTACAAGATCAAGAAAGTCATCTACAAGTTCAGAGACAGCGACCTCAATTCGATCGCAGCTGCGATGTCGAAACTGCCTGAAGCCCAGCAGACGCTCGGCACCCTGTTCAAACAGGCGGTTATGAAACACCCGGCGCTGATCATGGACGTAATGAAGCTGTTCTTTTCCTGAAGAATTCCTGTATACATGAAGATCAACATAATCATCAGCGCCGACGAAAAGATCAGGCAGAAGATTAAGTACGGCTTCACACTCCTGTTCCAACCTCTGCGCGTGGAAATCGATTTTTCCAGGACGATAGCGCCGGATTGTCCGAACATCTTCTATGGCCGTCAGCTCCCTAATGACTCAAAGAAGGTACTCTGGATACACTCGTCCGACGGCTTCATGAAATGCATATCGGATTCCGTTCTGCCCGACATTTCAAATGTGACATGGTTCGATTACGCGGGGAAGAAACTTCCCAAGCTCTTCGTCTGTGCGAACCCTCTCAATAGTTCGCTCGATTTTGATATCGTGGCTGCAACTTTTGTGCTTGCCTCAGATTTTCAGGACTTGATCAGTCTTGAGAGAGACGAGTTCGACAGGCTGCGCGCAATGGATTCGCTCCAGTATAAGCTCGGAGTACTCGGCTTCCCTGTAGTCAACTACTATTCCCTTTTCCTCAAAGAAGAGATCGAGAAGTACTTCGGAATCGCAATTGAGCTCAAGACTTACGACGGCGGCAGCTGTGGAATGGCCCTGACGCACGACGTGGATTTCATCAGCTTCCTGAACCCGCGGATGATAAGACGGGAGATGTTCGGCATAGCCGTCCTCAACAGGCATATGCTCGGATCGACACAACGGTTGTCGAAGCTCCTCTTCCCTCTCTTCGCATTGTTCGGATACGATCTTCCGAAAATCGGGCTTCACTTTCTGCGGAACACCGAAATAGCAAACTCGGTAAAATCTACATTCTTCATTAAGACTGGAGCCACTGCAAAACAGGACATCCCGTATAATTACAAGTCCCGGAGCATGAGGGACTTCATGAGGTCGCTGACCGGCGAGGAATTCGAGATTGGCATTCATCCGAGCATGAACACGTACGTAAACGTAAACGACTTCGTCAGAGAAAAGAACAGGCTCCAGGATATTCTCGGACGGAGCGTTAAATCGGTGAGGCAGCACTACCTCAGGTTCACGGCAGGCAAGACGATCGAGATATGGGAAAAGGCCGAGATGAAATATGACTCAACGCTCGGTTTCTCCCGCGAAGTAGGATTCAGAAACAGCATTGCCTTCCCTTACCCGCTGTATAATTTCGCGGAGGACCGGATATCCCGGGTCACCGAACTCCCGCTCATTCTCATGGACGGCACACTTGCCGAGAACAAGACGATAACAAATGAGCATGCTCTGAAATGGATGAAGGATCTTGTTCGCGAGACGAAGATCGCAGACGGAGGTGCGGCAATCCTCTTCCACAATTCGGTTACTGACCCGATAGATTTCCCCGGATACACGGAGATGTACACTGAACTTCTTCATGAGGTAAAGAGCAGCGGCTTCTCGGCCGGCACACTCGCGGGTACAATAGAAAACTTCCGGTGAACCCCTACATAATCCTTGTCATCCAGCTGTTCTTCTCCAGTTGTACCTATATAATTGCCAACGCGGCGACACAGACCATCCCGCCCGCTAACCTGACATTTATGAGGACTCTCATCTCCGGTGTCGTCTACTTGTCTTACATGTTTTATGCGGGGCTGCCTTTCAATTACAAGGGGCGCGACTTGTACCTTCTTTTAATCCTGGGTTTCCTTTCCGTCCCGATAAATCAGTTTGCTTTCCTCTATGGAATAAAGTATGCGACGGCGACGGAAGCGGCGCTCTTATACTCTGTCACGCCTGTCCTCGTCCTGCTGATATCCAGAGTATACCTGAAGGAGAAAATTACGCTGACGAAGGCGATCGGGACATTGATGGCATTCTGTGGAGTGGTCGTTATTGTCATGGAAAACGGGACTCATTTTGGGGTTTCGCACATGATGGGAGACCTGCTCGTGTTCACGGCGGTGATTGCCTGGACACTCTACATAACATTGGGGAGGCGATTGGTCTTGAAACACGGAGCAATAAATACCACGGCATTTACTGCTCTCATTGGATCCTCGATGTTCGCGCCGATAGGAATTTGGTCGTCGTTCAAATTCAACTATTTCTCCCTGTCAGGCGGCCAATGGATGGAAGTGCTCTATCTCTCACTGATTACCTCGATGGTAGGATATGTGCTCTGGTACTCGGCCCTGAGCAAGATCGAAGCGAGCAGGGTGGCGGTTTTCACAAACGGGCAGCCGGTAATGACCGCCATCCTCGCGTACATTTTCTTAGGTCAGGGCATCACTCCGACTTTCGCGCTCGGTGCTCTCGTCACAATTGGAGGAGTAATTATCACGCAACTAGACCTGCAAAGGCGACGCTGAAGGTTACCTTCGGCTTTGCCTTTCCGCAGATGAAGGTAGCCTTCATCCAAATCCTAAGCTGAGAGGGAGTTGTCCGATTGGACCGCTTCGCGGCACTCCCGACCGTCCTAGACAGAACCACGGAATCACCTCACTCCCAATTTTTTACCTTTGACCTTGATTCCGTAATGTTGCATCGCACTCATTTGAATGAAGTCGTCTTCAGTGTAGATTTTGGCAAACTTGATTCAGTCATTATTCGTTTTGTAACTTAAAATGTAGCATGAAAGAACATCATGAATTTTCGCATTGAGTTTGAACAGGAACAGGACGGGCGGTGGATCGCTGAAGTCGTAGATATCCCCGGCGTGATGGCATACGGGAAGTCACGGGAAGAAGCAATGCTGAAAGCGCAAGCGCTCGCTCTGCGTATCCTTGCCGAGAGAATCGATATAGGTGAGGTTTCCTCGATGCCTCTTACGATCTCCTTCCTCGCTGCATGAGGCAGTGGTCATCTCAGAAAGCCCGCCTTGTGCTCGCCGCCCTGCTTCGCATTGGTTGGACGATCAAACGTGAGACTGCAGGTTCCCACAAAATTCTCTTTCGTCCAGGTTGGACCGATTATATCTTTAGTTTTCATGATGCAGAAGAGATAGACCCGAAAATGCTTGCCCGCGTCGCCAAACACACTGGCCTGAAGCCGGAAGATCTGTAACGCTGTCGATCTTTTCCTATCCATTCATTCTCCACATCTGTAAATCCAAACTGCCGTGGGCAATAAGCATAATGTTGCGGCGCGCTTACCTGGAAGAAGTCGTCTTCGGTGTACATGGATGAGGGGTCTCAGTTGAATGTTACCTTCTCCTTTCCTTAAGCGTCGGCTTCATGACCGGGCGTCGGCGATTGCTTTTCTTGAGGAGAAAAAAATCAAGGACGTCCTTTTATCCACATATCATGGAACTTTACAGGAGCCGTTGAGTTATATCATTATCATGAAAAATTCGAAGAATAGAACAATATCGGTATTGATCGAAATCGTCTTCGTCAGCATTCTATTTGCGAGCGGGATTGCGTTGGCCCAGGCGACGGGTGGCGAGGCTATAAGCATCGGCGGAGTATTTGGTGATCCGTTTGGAGTAACCATGCAGTATCCCCTTGGGGCGGCAAAAGCACTTGATGTCGGGTTTGGGCCGGATTATTTCGGCTCTCCCCGATTGCAGTTGGATTACGTCTGGCAATTCCATGCGTTCAATTCAAAATTAATCGGGGAGTATGCCGGTCCGGGTCTCGCTGTGGCGTTCGCGAAGGGAATCAATACATTTTACACCCGCGAGCTACACAAGGAGAGCTTTGCCGCGAATGAAGACAATAGATTCGACATCGGAGGCCGGGTGATCTTTGGAATAAGCATTACTCCGAAAGCCTCTCCGCTTGATTTTTTTGTCGAGTCCGGGCCACTCATCCCGTTTGGCCACATCTTCGACCTCGATTTCGATGGCGCCATCGGATTTCGATACCGGTTGTAATCGAACGGATGGAGTGACGAGTTTGCTTCTGATTCAAAAATGATTCATCGGATAGCGCAATGGGTCATTTGAGTAACGTTCTTTCAATTCTTCCTGCTTCGCCTTCCGGCGCCTTGAACGTCTCATCCAGTACAAGCTGGTCCTCCCTGCTCAGAGGGTCACAGAACCTGGTCCATTGCTCCTTGTATATTTGAGTTCTACTTGAAACTCTGTTTGATGCAATCGTGAAATCATACCGCCGTTTCAATCCACGCGCCCGCACGGGGCGCGACTTTGCTCGTGATCCATTGAGTCAAGTGACGACTTCCCATAGAGAGATGTTTTCCCGCTCTCATCGCATCCTGCGATGAGGCGGGATCCCGCATCCCGACAAGTTTCGCAACTTGTCGGGAAGGCTTGCGGGACAATCCACGCACCCGCGTGGGGTGCGACCGTCTCTCCTAAAATAGCTGGAATCCGCTCAATCTTCCACAAAATTGAATCCCTATCGCTTACTTCAAGTTTGTCAAAGAACATCCTTCTCACAAACGCAGAAAGTGCATTGGCTTTCTGTTTTCGTGGTGCTAACCGCACGGTATTTCCGTGTGTGCTTCGGTTGGCATTATAGAATTAACGGCTCTTCTATGTCCGTTACCCCAGCCTTGCCGTGATGTTCCACACGCCGCTTCCAGTTCGAACCGAGGAAGTAGAATCTCAAGCTGTCACTTTCGTCGTCGTATAACGAAAGGAGCCTGTCCTTCAGTACTTCCCACGCAGCCGGTTCTACGTTGCACTCAAAAACCGATTTCTGAACCCTTAGGCCGTAATCGACGCATGTCTCCGATATCTTTCTCAGGCGCTTCGCTCCGCCTCCCGTCGAGGTGGAAACGTCGTAACTCACAAGTACCATCATATAGGTCCCTCTATTTCGTATAGAACGGCGGATATACTTCCATATCGCCTCGTATATATCTCGCCAACAACTGTGCCTGAATGTGCGGCAGGAGCCCTATTGTCATCTTCTCTCCGAGGAACGGATGCGTGATCTCCTCCTGCTTTCGTTTCTGGTATGCAGCGAGCACGGTCTTCCTCGCTTCGTCCGACATTCTTACCTCTCCTGATTCTCGTATCTCAAAATCCTTCTTCGAGACTTGTTTCAGGTTAATCAGATTCAGCATGATCCGGTCGCCGAGGTACGCTCGGAATTCTTCCATAATGTCCAATGCCAAACTCGGTCTCCCCGATCGAAGCTGGTGCAGGAAACCGACCTGCGGATCAAGCCCCGTCGTTTCCAGGGCCGAGCGGACGTCGTTGACCAGTATCGCGTACAAGAAGGAAAGAAGTGCGTTCGCAGGATCTAGAGGCGGCCTTTTCGAACGCCCCGGAAATTCAAAATCCTTTACCTTTATCAAAGCCGACACCACCCCGAAGTACATCGCGGCACATTCGCCTTCGATACCGCGAAGCTCATCGAGTGTCTCAGCATGTTGGATGTCCGCCAATCGACCACCCATTGCTGCTGCAACCGGCTCCACTGCTCCCGTGAAATTTTCCTCGGATTCTGGTTCCGACTCATTCCCATCGAGAGGACCTTCGACAGGCGGATGATTTCTCTGGTGACGGAGGAGCAGGTTGCGGTAGTTCGCGACCTTTGCCGCAATGATCGGACGCGCAAGGGATAATGACCGCGGCTCGCTGTCCGACATCGCATACTGCGCCTTCCGAAGAAGAACATTCCCCTGCTGAGCACCGGAAACGCGCGCGAGGAACCTCCCATTCTGAGAAAGATAACTTATGCCGACGTTGTTCTCCGCACAAAACGCCATGAGGGCCGGAGAAAGCGCCTTGAAGCCGAAGCAAACAATATTCTCAATCGAATGAACGGGCGCCTGGAATACCTTCTTACTATCCACTTCCACGACAAAAGTCTCCCGTTCCTTATGCACGTATGCATCGCCTGAAGTGATGTAGAGTGTGTTAAGATGTTTTTTCATGTCATTTAAATTCTCGTCGGACAGTCATTCCTGACTGTCCTCTCTATGATAGATACAAAATCTTCAAATACGATTTCAGTTTTCTATCGCTCATCGCTTTCGGCAGGCAAATCGGTTCTAGCGAACAGTTTCTACACTTCGCCGAATACTCGGCTGCAGGCGTTCTCCTGTTCGTTATCAGCTCGCGAACGCTCGCGATAATCTCTTTCGTTTGTTTCCTCAATTCTTCATCGATTTCAACCTGCACGCGTCGGCGAATTTTTGCGTAGAAGAACGCTCCATGTGTCACGGAAGTATTCATCATTTCTTCCAGACAGAGAGCCTGCGCACAAAGCTGCACTTTGTCGCTGATGTCCTCTTTAGGTTCACCAGATTTGAACTCGACAGGCCGGATAAGCGCTCCTCGTTGGACAGGCATTCTTGCCTGTCCATTCAAAACCTCCACGACATCGCATCGGCCCGAAATGCCCAGCCGAAAAGAATGAATCTTCAGACCTCGCACTGTCTTAATCGTTCCGCGCGATTCATATGTGTCGGTATCAACCTTTTCATGAAGGATATCACCTCGAACGGTGTACACATTATCATGCCACACGTCCTCCACGTGTATCAGCGCACATTGCCGGGGACAGTAGACATAATGCTGAAGCGCGCTTATCTGAAAAAAGTCGTCTTCAGTGTACATATAATCTCTGTGTGATAAACAATTCTAGTTCTTTTGAGACTGACATTTTCTGACTCTTGTGCGACAGACATTCTTGTCTGTCGGGGACATTCAAGAATGAATGTCCGACAATTATTCTTCATCATCATTCAAATACCAGCCAACATATTTCTCCGGCTCTTCCGTCAGTCCTTTCTTTACCGGATTATTATACATATAGTTCAGCTCATTTCTGAACTCGACGTCATTGCGGACTATTCGATCATACGACTCATCTTGCCAGATCTGTCCATTAGTTCCTCTGTGCAGATTGATTTTGTGCGCGGAGACGCCCTTGAGTCCGTGCATAACGCGGCTGAGAGTCATTGCTTCATTCGGCCGAATGAGGAGATGCACGTGATCCGGCATCACGACGGCGGCATAGCACTGATAGAAAGTCCCATTTCCTTCTTTGATATGCTCCAGAACGATCTTCTGTTCTTCTTCGTTGAACACTATTCCCCATGTAGCACGGAACGTAACGAAATAAACAGAACCTTCAAGACTCCAGTGCGGCAGATGCCGCCGTGTGATTTTCAAATCAGCCATGCTCTTTTATTGTTCGACAGACGTTCTTGTCTGTCAATCGACATTCCTGTCTGTCATTAAGGGACACTCAAGAATGAGTGTCCGACTACAATTCAATTCAACAAACATCCTTCAACGTTGCTCAACAGACATTTCTGTCTGTCATAAAATTGCTACGCGGTAATTATAGCTTTACAACTTCTCTTCCACGGAAACGCCTTTGGGGAAATTATCTTTCTCAACGGTGACTTTATAATCGT
>JAMCXB010000006.1 GCA_023480735.1 Bacteroidota bacterium
TCGCCTAATGAGGCTTCGTAACTCCGATTACTCGAAGCCACGCTCATTCGGCTACATGACCTACAGGCAATTATCATGACAAGAACCTTTCATCTTGCTAGACTGTCCAAGCTTGCTTGGCGCACCAGATAACACAGATTTGAACAGACCTCCACTGATGTTTATATCGTTTTATTCTTCATCTCTGAAAATCAGTGCGTTTCCGTGTCATCAGTGTGCTATTGCATGTTTTGAGTGTTATTGCTGCTTAACCAGCTTCTGTAACAGATTCTCAAATTCTGAGGCGGGGCGGCACCCCTCAAACTTCTTCACGATCTTGCCATGTTTATCGATCACGAATGTCGTTGGTATTCCCCTTATTCCACCATACGCCTCCACGACCCGGTCTGTCGCGAGCATGACGGGATAATTTATGCCGTAATTTTTCATAAACCGTTTCACATTGGTTAGAGACGCGGCCGAACAGTTCAACCACTGCCGCCTTGCCGTTAGACTCCGAGGAGTCCAACGGGCTCTTGAGCGGCATGTCCCGACCGATAGATTATATATGTCGGGATCCCGCATCGCGGCGACCGCATCATTCTTACAAAGTATGATGTTGGAGCGGCAAAAGAGCACGAAGATTCTTCACGAAGGACACGAAGGGATCTATTCGATAATCGCTCTTTCTTTGTACCCTTTGCGTAATTTCTTCGTGGCCTTTGTGGTTAAATTTCCTTGCGATGGGTTTTCGGCTACGTCCCTAAGCCTCCCTGGTCAACTGAGATACCGAGCATTTGAAAGCCGTCTTTCTTAAGACTCAACTGGTTCCCAAAAGAGTACGGGACGCCCGGGAGTAAACCCGGGCGTCCCCGGTTACGCCTCAGTGTTTATGCTCATGTTCATGAGCGGCGGATTTGGCCTTATCGAGAAACTGCTGGGGATTCTTGTCGAATGCTACCTTGCAGTTCGACGAGCAGAAGTAATACGTTTCGCCTTTGAATTCGGTTCTCGCCGGCGCCTTTTTCTCGTCGACTTCTCCCGAAGGGATCGATATCGACATACCGCATGATGCACATTTTGCCATTTTGGTTACTCCTTCCTTATTTGATGATACCGAAGGAGGCTCCGTTCCAGAAATGATATGACCAGCCCGCAATGTTCGATAGAAGGTTGGGGCCGTCTGCAAACCTGTTCAAAAGGAGAACGCCCATGAGTTCGGGCAATTCGCCCGGCATACCGCCGAGACGAAATCCGGTCTCACGAACGATCTCAAGCCCGATGGTGCCGATTAAACCCGCCAGTATGCCGGTCCTGATTTGCCGGAAGAGATCGCGCTCGTCAGCAAACCAGCTTGTAGCCAAAACGACTGCAAGTAAGACGACTGAGGGAATGAGAAACTCGACCGCCAGATCGCTCATAGTTGAATATCCTGCCTCGGCAGCCACGAACAGGTTTGGCGGAATGGCGGCGGCGAGCAGAGCCAGCAGTGCCAGCATTATTTTCTTCAGTTCTAATTTCATTGTGATATGCCGTTTCGGTTTTTGATCATTACAATGGCTAAGCGATGGGACGGACGAGCCTAAGCCCGGCCGCCCCTGCTTCTTGCCCCTAAATTACTTTGCGAACATCCCGGTCAGCATTTCAAGCTTATGGTCCAGCATCTTCGCAATCATATCCACCTGTTTGTTGTTCAGAGCGGAAAGCTGCGATGTCGGCTTGACGTAGCTTATGTAAGTGTTTCCGTTCGCGTCGTCATATACGTTTACACGAATAGGGACGACAAAGCCGACGGCCCTGTCCGCCGAAAAGAGCTTGTTGCCAACTGTGGGATTGCCGACAAATACCGAAACTGCTTTCAGCTTGATTCCGGTCATCGCCAGCATCTTTCCCTGGTTGATTTCGGACATGACCATCATGCCGTTCTTTGCGACGCCCTGTTTGAGCTGATCGACTGTCTGCTCGAAGCCCATTTTCGATTGCACCGTAACGAGACCGTTGTCCTGCGCGTATACGGGATTTGTCTGGATGAGCGAGCTGGCAATCAACACCGCTAACGCCAGCGCCGCAGCGATTTTGCTCAGATTACGTTTCTTCATGATTTTCCTCCATTGTTTTTTTTATTTGTTTTCAATTCATGATTCACGTCAAAAGATAGAATGCCGACGAGAGAGAGTCTGTCAGATAGATGACAATTTCAATTGAATGTTGGAATGCTGGAAGAATGTAATAATGGTAAAGAAGAAATAGTGGAGTCTTGAATCTCGGAAAGAACCTGGGGAAAAGGCGATGATGAAGTGTTTTTATTTAAGGGGCCGACAGCTGAGGGGATTTGGAGGGATGACTGCCAGATCTTACCCCGCCAGCTTCTTCAGCTTATCATAATTCTTTATTGTGAAACTGTCGCGGCTGAATTCGAGCAATCCGGATTTACGAAATTCGTCCAATATGCTTGTGGTTGTTTGTCTGGCTGACCCCGTGAGAAGCGCAATTTCCTGGTGTGTCAGAGGGCTGTCGATCGTTACTATCCCATTCTTCATCTTGCCGAACTCCTCGGCATACTCAACGAGGAACCCCGCAGTCCTCTGCCTGACATCTTTGAATATCATGTCGCTTACGCGTTTCTGGACCTTCCTCAGTCTCAGCCCGATTTTCTTCGTCACCTCGAGGTTCAGCTCGGGGCTGTCCTTCATCATCCTCTGAAAGTCTGCCACGTTCATCGCACAAACCAACGCCTCGTCGAGTGCTTCTGCTATCTCGTTACGTCCCTCTCCTTCATCGACCAGTGAAAGCTCGCCGAAGATCTCGCCCGGACCTATGACATCTATTATTACTTCTCTTCCATCGGCGCTCACTCTCGATATTTTCACGTGCCCGTCTTTCAGGAAGAAGATCGAGCGCGACGGCTCATCTCCAAAATAGATAGGCTGGTGCTTCTTGACCGTCGACATGGACGACATCTTGTCTATGCTCTGCACGAGAGACTCATCCATCCCGTCAAGGATATTGATGTGTTTAAGGAACCAGAATTTAGATTTGGATTGCACTGCTTTTCCCCTTTTGAGCTAATTCTGATGTATAGGTGGCGAGAAAATGCTCAAGACACGTCTTAAGTTATGGGCGCTTCGAGGAAAAGACAAATGGAAGTCCGTCCAATTGAGATGGGCGGACTCCCCGGATGCTTCTCCTCTTATAAATACCTCCGGGCGAACAGGTTAAGCGATCTGGACTGCTCTCACAGTCTCCAGACCGTAAACCGCTCCGAGTACCGCGCCATATACCAGGTGTCCAATCAGGCTACCCATTACAAACAGGGCCGGAGCCGGCGTGTGTGAGGCAAAAACGCCCGCACCCATCATCGGGTTAACTATCACCTGTGCCATGAGCCATGGAACCAGGCTGTAGATCAGGCCCCGGACGACAGGTTTTCCAGGCAGCCTGGTCGCGAAAAAGTTAACGTACCCGATCGCGAGTACCGTGCCGATCATGAAGTGCATTATCCACCCTAGAGCGACAGGGATGTGCATGAAACCGGCAAGCATGTTGCCTATCGGCATGGGAGGCATTCCCATTGCCGGCGCCATGAGCATTACGATGGTCATCGCCAGAGTTCCGACAAGTCCGGCGATGATTGCGCGGCCTAAGTTGTGTTGATTCATTTTAGATCTCCTTTGATTTTGGTTGTTGATTGTCCTTTCTTTCACAGCATCAAATTAAACCTGAACGGAATCGGAGTCTGTCACCCGGACGACAAATTCGGCGGGATTATTGATGTCATGAAACAGCCCACTTCATTTCGGCATTACTGTCCATCAAGAATTTGTGAAATCTCATTTCCCACATAGCCATCCCCAAAACAAGTAATAATACTTCAGTCAGAGCGATCACCGCGAAACCTGATTTCGCAGTGTTAGTCCGCGAACCATGGGAATGCCTAAGCCAATCTGATTCTCGCCCATCACATTATGGCACAGCTATTGAACTTAAGGTGGTTGTGAGACAAGAAACAGGACATAGCCAACAAAACAAAAACCTGAAAGGAGGTTTTTTATATGTGGCAGGCATGGACAAATGCGGTTCTTGGTTTATGGTTCGTAGTTGCGGCCTTCTTAGGCCTCAGCCCATCGGCTAACCTGTGGGACAACCTGATAGTCGGTCTAGTCGTGGCGGCAACCTCGCTGACGATACTGAAAGACAAGCCCTGGCAGGCATGGCTCGCAGTGATATTCGGAGTATGGATGGTCGTGGCAGCTTTCGTGCCTTCGCTGGTCAACGGTGCGGGATACATTTACAACGACCTCATTTCCGGAATCATCATAGCAATTGCTGGATTCGCATCGTTCGGCGCTTCGCACCAAGAGAAGCTAGCGTGACAACATCAACCGCGGAGACCGCCCGGGGATTTTCCCGGCGGTCTTCCACTTATACAAGACGTGTAAATGAAATTCATTTTGAAAGGAGATAAGAAAATGGACGCGGTGACAATTATCTGGACAACAGTTCTGACGCTCGGCGTGATATTGCTCGGATGGTTAGGTTCGGCAATGGACGGAAAGCAACAGCACAACTCAACAAATCACATTCACAATGCCTGAAATCTTAATGAGCCGGAGGGACAATCAAATGCAACCCCGTGAGATCTTCGATTTCCCCTTCACTCTGGCTTTAGGCGGAGGAGGCGCGCGCGGACTGGCTCACATCGGCGTCCTGAAAGCGCTGGAGAGAGAGGGAATGTTTCCCTCATTGCTAGCAGGCTCGAGCATGGGCGCGATGTACAGTCAGCTACACGACTCCTCTCGTGTCGAGGAGCTGATCAAAGAATTGCTTTAAAGGATGAAGACATCCGGGAAACAAACATTCCATATGCGACGGTTGCCGTTAGTCTGGCAACGGGCGAAGAAGTGGTGCTCCGACATGGTTCCATCATCAGAGCGGCAGCGGCGAGTTCAGCGATACCGGGTGTGATAACTCCCGTCGAGGTTGACGGGCAGCAGCTTATAGACGGAAGTGTCCTGCAGGTGGTGCCGGTGGAGGCCGCACGAAGTCTATCACCTTATCCCGTTGTGGCGGTGAACGTGTCGAGGGACATCGTTCACGAAGCACCACCGAAAACCGGCGTGGATGTGATCATAAGGGCGGATCTGATTGCAAATCGAAGGCTGAACAAAGGAGCCTTGAAAGCTGCGGACTTCGTCATCACTCCCGATGTGGGTCTGGCAGACTGGTCGGACTTCCACTCAATTCACGCGCTTATCACAGCCGGAATGGAGGCTGCGGAAAGACTTTTGAAACAATGGGTTGAAACTCTGGAACCGGTTCTCGTGGGAATCGAATAGATGTCGGGTTCAGCCAATACTTTGACCAGAGAGAAACCCTTGCAGAGATGGCTGACCGGCGTCGCAGCGGCTTACCTCACCATCGCCGGTTTCGTATGGATGCTCGTAACAACCCAAGGCAACCTCTACAACAACGTGATCGTGGGTATCATCCTGATGATCGGCGGATTCGGGGCGGTGGGTCCAAAGAAACAGACTATTGTCTCTGTCAATTAGAATCGCCCGGATATCGCATTTCGAAAAGGAATTTACAGGGAGAGTTATTTTTGTAACGGTCAGTAGAAAGAGAAACCTCATCGGGGTGAATCCCGATTTATTCGGGAGAGGGGCATTCCCCGTCCTGCGATTTTCTGCGGAGGGGATCCCGTGAGCGGCTTGCGCCATCTCCCGCTCCATCATCTTTATTATGTTCGAATGCGGGACGGCGCTGGGAGCGCTCGCCGACATACAAGTAATTTTTGACGGGATTGGCATACCATCTTCCCAGACCCTGTCATGGCGAACGCTCTGATGGACCGGCTGGCTCACAACGCTCATCAAATCTCAATCAAAGATCTACGACCTCGTAGAGAAAAATCTTATAGGAAAAAGCTAGCACCGAAATCACAAAATCTTGACTCTAAGAAAACGGTGAACTAAACTTCTAACTGTTAACAAACAGGTAGGGGACTACATGGCCCTGCTCGTGAGGAATAAAGTGGACCTTGACAGCGTAGTTTTCTGCAAACTCGAGCTTGGCCGGTGTCGGGATGTTATTATCCGGTACGAGAGCAATTGGTTTCCTAATCTTCTCGGAAAGTGCGTCGAGACAATTGGCAACGACCGAAGCAGCTTTTCCATCAGCCTGTATCTTGCCAGTGAGGGACAATACAAAGCAAGTGTTTGGGTGAGCCTTGTGCTCAGGGGTAATCGCTTCGAAGAACTTCCGCACATCTCCAAACCTTCGCTGTTCCATGAGAGTTGCGCCGATATTGTTCGAAGCTATGATGTTGCCGGGGTTGCCTTTCAGAGCCTGCTCGTAGTACTTCACTGCAATATCGATGTCGTTCCTGTAGCGGCCGAAAATGTTGCCCATCATGACGAGTGCCCAGGTATTCTTGGGATCCCAACGGAGGGCGTCTATCAGCTGATTAACAGCTTCATCTTGGTTCCCTTTGATTGAGAGAATCTGGCCGTATATGCGATGATATTCGGAGTTCATTGGATTGGAGGCGAGAAGTCCATTAAGCAGCTTCTTGGCCTCTTCAAATTTCCTGTTGTCGCTGAGGGCTACGGCTTTGCGGAATGTTGCTTCCTCAGCGGTTATTCGGGGAACATCGATCTCTATTGTCACCCATCCGTTTTCGATTCTGACCTCGGGCCTGTAAGGACCGCAGGTATAGAACTCCGTGAGCTCTGTTCGCGAAGGATATTTTGGAGGTCTTTATGTTTTTATTCAAACGCGGGCAAAAATGGTATATCGAATTCTTCGATGAAGCAAAGAAACAGACCAGAAGGCTGTCCGCCCACACTACTAAGGAATCTGAAGCCTACCGGTTCCTTTCAGATCTTGAAAACAGACTTTCGGAGGAGCCGAAACTTGAAGAGACAATATCTCTTCAAGAATTTGCCGATAAGTATATCTCCTATCTTCAGTCCACCCACTCGGGAAAGTACGCCCGCGATGCCAAGTCAGGCTTCAGAATACCAACTATGACTATTTCTCGGGGCGGCTGACTTGTAACAGTCAAGTCCCCTGCGCCAGCGACCTAGATATTCCGCACACTAGGATTAGAAATTGTCGGGCGTGTGAAAGTCAAAGAGCCAGCGGACACGGACGTACACACGGCTACTGCTTAAGAGTACACAAGAGTCCTTGCTCAAATGCCAGCAAGATTGATGCTCGCCGTATGTACTCTGTAACATCAGTGACACCCTGCGAAGTACACGCCTCGTCGGGATCTTGAAGTGGAAGTGCTCCACCCTCCAGCAGATCCCTGATGACCGCCGCGATCGAGGGACCCACAAAACGGTAAGTAACACGGTTGTCAAAATCAAAAAATCCGAGAAGTTGCATGTCTCTGCTGGAATTTCCATCTAAATCGTTCCAGCCGGAAAGCGCGTTTCGTGCCAGCACGGCAGGACCTTTCAACTTTACCGGACTACCGAAAGCGGGTAACAAAGGAGAGGGTTGCGGCCAGCGATGCTTTTCAGGACTCTTTAGTATTTCTTTGAAAAGAGAGTGGTTTTGGAGATCATTCGTCATATCTGAAGTCTCAAAAGGGCCACTCAGGAAGGCATAACACATACTGCAAACGGAGGGTCCACTTGCGCGTCGTTGGTTAACATTAGTCAAACCGGCTGACTTTGCCAACGCAGAAACAGGGTAAGACATGACTGCATCCTGTACGGGCAAATAGGAAGATACTATTTCTTCAAAAGAACGGGAGACCAGGTTTCCCAATAGTGCGGCAGACTCGTCAAAGGACGGAGTATCGGAGAACGCGGCCAGGCCGCAGCAGAACAGAACACGGCCATCGGCAAGTATGAATGGCTGTCCTGCCTGGGGGCAGACGCTATCTTCGAACGAATCAGAGATTAAATAATCGCGATGAAGGCTTGAGGCTCGACCAAGCAGTTGTATCGGATAGTAAATGACATCAACCGGCAAGGATGAAAGGAGACGAAATACCTCAAATGTTCCCGGGTGCCGCGTAAGTCCACACAAAACCCTTAAAGGAAGATCCGTTGACCTTGCAGAATCAACAAGCCTTTCGATTGTTGTAAAGCCGAGAAATTTACTGTGGTAATAATCGTAACTTACATCAAGAGAGGAGACTCCAAGATCACAAAGTAGATTAAGGACCGTCTGCAGCCTTCGAGGTTCACGCGCCCAAACGGCGTTTGTAACGATACTTGTTTTGATTTCAAATTCCTTAGCCGTTTCAAGAACTGCCTGGAGGACGGTTTCCTCCTCGAGCGGTTCTCCGCCTGTCAGTGTCAAGAAGCGGACACCGCAACTGGAGGCTGATTCGAGAACCCCTCTCATCATCCTCGAGTTGAATGTCTGACCCTTGCCCGGCCGGCATGAGATTGAACAGTGCGCACACGAAAGATTGCATTTGGTCGTGAGTTGTATTCCAATCTTATCAATTACAGCCTGCACACTCCCTCCCGTCATTTAGGATACCGCATCGTTCCAAAGCACCGATAATAGACTCGACGAAGAAAGACGTCTCTAACGGGGTCCGCGAGTCGGTGTTCTTGCGTTTGATCGCCTCGACGAGACAGCCCGAGAATATGTCTCGCCACACTCTGGCACTTTCAGGAGATAATGCGAGTTCCGTCTTGTCGGCAGGATTAAATACCAGAACTCCGCCGTCTCTAAGTTCCTTCCAGTAGACGCCCTTCTGAATACTCAGCTCGTCCCCCTTATTCTCATGATTCCCAAGAGGGATATATTGTTCAGAGAAATTATGAGTGGTCCCTTCCAGCTCATCGATCAAAAGGCATACATTCGGCGGTGATGTGTAGCCCATCATATTGAGAGCAGGACAGCTGGAGCAAATATTCCTGTGCTCGCACTCCTCACAAAGGGGATGTTTCGAGGGCCCCATTTGGAGACTCAACAGTTTCTTGCTCGATTCACACATACAGTCCAATGAATGTGGTCTTTCGAGTATATCCAGAGCGAACTGTCCCTCTTCCAAAAGTAGCCCGGAATCTCTGGCTTCTTCCAGAATATCACGTTGTCCGCAACTGAATAACTTCCCGTCCGGAAATATTCTCCCCAAGACTCCACCTTCCACAACCGGACATCTATACGCCGCTTCATTCAGCACCACGGAATACGTCTGCTCCAGCCAGTTAATGAATCGAGGTGTTCCCATCATCGACATCTTCGCAAGCCTGGGCCATTTCAGCCAGCTACCACACAACTGTTCGCTCGCGTGAATCCATTGTCGATCACTGGGTATCAAGTGATCATTCGAAACGGCGGATCCGGAGTTTATTGTCCGCTCAAGAATAATATTGGCATAGATTCCCTGGTCAGACAGGAAAGCAAGTGTCTCCTGGATGGCAGCGAAGTTGATAGAATTGACTGTTATGCAGATGGAAAGGCCGTCAACATCTCGTATTACATCGTCGAGTGCAAGAATACCTTTGACAGCTCTTTCAAATGATTTATTCCCCCGCACCGCGTCATTAACTTCTGGGGATGGTCCGTCCAAGCTGCACTGGAAATGATTCACCCCGCTTTCCACTAGTTTCAACGCTGATGCATTATCGATCAATGTTGCGTTAGTAACCACAGTCACGCAGTGCTGATACCGCGAAGCTAGTTCAGCGAATTCAAGAAGTTCTTTCCGCATCAAAGGTTCGCCTCCCATAAAAATGACATCAACACCACGTGGAAGAAGCTGGATGATCCGTCGAATTTGGCCCGCAGACGGTTGGATCCGACGGTAGCTGCTGGCATAGCAGTGAAAACATTTTAGATTGCAGCGTCCCGTGATATCGATGACAATGCTCGGCATAACATCACCCCCTGTGACGCTTTCTTTCTCTTATTAGACAACGGGTATTATAGGTGGCATCGCCCGGTAACACTAACGACATTATTGGGCATCAGAGACTAACCTCTTGCCCGTGCTCATTAGCGTATCCTGCCCCCTCTTGCGACTTTGGAAGCGGGAAGACTTGCCACAGCGGAGCCTCCTATGGCACCCCACATAACTCCGCCCAAGTCTTTGATCTTCATGTCCGATAATTTTTTCACATCTAGCACTCTCAAATTAGCCTTTTCAGCAGCAGTGAGGTTGTACTTTGAGAGGACGCTGTCAGGGTTGCTCACAAACTGCATCTGGAGATTCGGATCTATCACCAAATCTCCCAGAAATCGTTTCACCGTTTGTTGAGACATGTTACCTTACTCCTTTCGAATCATTTGATTTTTGTTATCGGTTATCGAGACGATGCCACTTGTCTAAAGCTATAAGCTCTGGGTCATTACCTTTATGTAACACGTCAGACATGAACCATATGATGCGCGGCCCGTACAGAATGTCAGCACGGCACCCCACGTACGGGCAATCTCATTTGCGGACTTTGTTCTAAGGAGTGGTTCCAGGGAGATAGGTTATCCGAAGCGAAGCACATCGAATTTTAGGAGATTCAGTCTTTAATGTCAAGTAGAATATGCCTTTTGCGTAGTGAACCCACCGCCGATCTCGTTAATCTCCTGTGCGGTAACCCCACACTTATGGTTTCTCGCCAAGCCGCAAAGCGAACCGCTCGTCAACATTTCTTTGCGTTCTTGGCGCCTTTGCGAGAGAAATAACCCTTTCAGTGAGGCATTACCCTGTGCGATCTGAGTCCTGTTGCACTTCACGCCCACGCTGTTTATTTTTTGCCCAGCAGTCGGGCTGCAACCAACTAAGGGATGACTTCTTATGCTGGCATTCCGCCTATCCGAGATTCGTGATTGAACGACTTGTTTCGTAGCCAATATAATTGCACCTAACACTTTCACGAAGGGAGCAAACACAATGTTCAGATTGAGCTTTATTCCAGCTGCATGCGTGCTGCTGTTCGCCGCCTACAACGTATCTCACTCACAAGCCCAATGGGCTCTGGACACCGTGATCACCGTCGGTACAAATCCAACCGGGATTGCGATCACGTCAGACGGGAGCAAACTTGTCGTCACGGACAAGACTTCGCCGGGAAAAGTTGTCGTGATGTCCACATTAGATTACTCTGTATCCGACATCGATGTCAGTTCAATCGAAAACAATCCGAATGGAGTTGTCATAACTCCGGACAACGCTACCGCTCTTGTAACCACGACGCATAAAGTGATTTTCATTGACCTCACAAAGAACTCAGTAAAGGGACAATTTACTGCACCTTGTGCGGGTACAACACTATATGGCATTGCGGTGACTCCGAGCGGGACGACTGCTGTCTTTCCGGACCTCAGCTCCGGGTGTACTGGACAGGGATTGAGGATGATTGATGCTGCCGGTCCAACATCCGGATCGTCCTTCATCCCGATTAGCACAACAGGAGTGTTGTATGGCATCGCGATTTCACACGACAGCACTTCGGCCATAGTCACAACATCCATGTTTGATTCTCCAAAGATAGTAAATCTGCTTACCTCGGCTGTGCAGGGCATCGCCGGTATTTCGGGCTCATACGGAGTTGCCATGCTGCATGGCAGAAACGAGGCGGTATTGTTCGATGGCGACTCGGTCGACCATGTCTCGCTGACGAACAAATCCGTGATTAAGAAGATCTCATACCTGTCGTACAACACTACATTCCAAAGCATCGCCGTTACGGCCGACGACAAATACGCATTCGTCGTGGGTGCCTTCGAGAAATTAGTCATATCGCTCGCCAGCGATTCAGTCATACAAACATTTACCGCTGGAGGGACGAACGTCGCGGCCGCGCCCGACGGTTCGCGGTTCTACGTCACGGATGCATACAACGGCACCGTGCGCGTATATAAGATGGCAGCTCCAACTGCTGTCAGAACGTTAGAAGGGGTGCGCCCGACGGGTTACCGGCTCCTCCAGAACTATCCCAACCCTTTCAACCCAACCACAACCATTGAATTTAGTCTCTCGGATCGTTCGTACGTTCAGGTCGACATTTATGACGCCCTCGGCAGGCTGGTTCGGAATCTTTTTTCGGGCGAGAAATCTCCAGGTACATATCGGTTTGAGTGGGATGGCAAAAGTGAGTCAGGACTTCCATTATCTTCCGGCGTATACTTTTACCGGCTCAGGACAGATAAGTTTGCGGATGTGAAACGGATGTTATATTTGAAGTAGAGCCCCCAACTGAGCGTTGACCGGCCGGGAGTCGAGGGGTCTGCGACAAAAATATAAAACAGTAGAGTAGGAGAGGAGGCGCGATGGTGAGCATCACGGCTGCCCCTCCCCTCGTCGAACCGGACGTGCAGTTTTCCCGCATCCGGCTCTCCTGTGAACTTTCGTCTCAAGTTTGTCGCGAACTCT
>JAMCXB010000021.1 GCA_023480735.1 Bacteroidota bacterium
GCAGCAGGATATTCGTACAAAGGATCTCTATCCAACGGGGACACCTATGTTTTTGCTTTAGCTCGCTACAACGTCGATGGAAGCTTGGACAACACTTTCGGCACGAAGGGAATTGTAACAACCGCTGTGCTTCCAAGCGCTAATTCACCCGAAGAAGATGAGATACATTCGTTAGCTGTTCAGAGCGACGGCAAGATTATTGTTTCCGGGTATTCATACGGCGGTTTTGCGCTGGCCCGTTATAATTCCGATGGTAGCTTGGATAACACTTTCGGTACAAATGGAATTGTTATCACTTCTATTAGTGGTGAGGATTACGACAATTCGGTCGCGCTGCAAAGCGACGGAAAGATTGTTACGGCAGGAGCGTCCTACCTGAATAGCCAGTATGAATTTACATTGGCCCGTTATAATTCTAACGGTATATTGGACAATTCCTTCGGTACAAACGGGATTGTTGCTACTGCAGTAGGATCTTCGGACGATGATATCCATTCAATAGCAATCCAGAGCGACGGAAAGATTGTTGCCGCCGGGCATTCGGAAAACACATCACAGCAGTATTTGTTTGCTCTGGCGCGCTACGATACGGATGGAAGCTTAGATAAAACTTTCGGCACAGATGGAATAGTTACTACCGCAGTAGCAGGTCTTGGGGATGATAAAGCTTACTCGGTAGCCATACAAAGCGACGGTAAAATAGTCGCTGCAGGCGCATCATTATACAATAACTTCTACGACCTTTACGGGTTCGCTGTAGTCAGGTACACAGGGAGTTCGGGAAGCGGCGTGAATGCTGTCTCAGCGACCGCCGATGTTCAAAAGACTTATGCACTTCATCAGAATTATCCAAACCCGTTCAATCCATCAACAGCTATTAGCTATCAGCTGCCAGCCAACAGCTTCGTGACACTTAAAATTTACGATATACTTGGTAGAGAAGTAGCAACATTGGTAAATGAACATCAGACGGCGGGGACTCATTCCGTAACTTTCAATGCGAGCGACCTGCCGAGCGGCGTATACTTTTACACGGTCCGCTCCAAGGGCACGTCGATGACAAAGAAGATGGTGCTTCTGAAATAACGATTAGGATGGCTGCCACAGAGCATGTGGTGGCCATCATTCCATCTTTACCTGCCTCTAGTTATCTTGTGTCCATGCAACTTTTCAAGAGACACATGAAACCGGCATGGACTTTCAGGAGCGAGAAGAAAGTCTGGCGACTGCTGCCGGGTGCAGGCGTTCTTGCCGTGGAACTCCGTGATACGGAAAACAAGCTGACCGAATTTGCGGGACTGGATATTACAACCGGGGTTGCTCATTGGCAAAGCCTGCAATTCGAAGATAAGTGGTGGATAACCGTAAACAAGATCCACCGCGGTGTTCTCCTGCTCCAACAGTTTGTCAAGCCAGACATGCCGACGCCCGGGAAGATTTTTGCGGTCGATGTTCTGACGGGAAAACTGCTTTGGCAGAACAACGAATTGTCTTACATGAGTGTCATAGAGGACACGGTCTATGGCCTCCGGAACACACTGACGTCTGAAGAGATCGTCGGAGTAAATTACAGAACCGGGGAAGCTACTGTCACCTTTCCGACCAACGACCCGCGCGTGCAGGAGATAAATCAGACGGTCACTGAAGAGAAGTTCATGCTTCCGGCAGCATTTGAAGAGTCCGAGGAGAATTCGAATCAGGCATCCGGCTCGATACTAAGTGAAGCGTTTCCGTCTGATGCGAAGGCACCGGCCTTAATTGAGACGCGGTCCGGCAAACATGTTGTCGGTTATCATCTCGACTCCGGGACAGATGAAAAGGGAGTCCCGGTTTATGATTCGCATCTGAAAGTAGTGGATAACGGCGGAAAGATTCTCTTTGAGGATACTACGGACAAAGGGGTCTACACCACTCTGCAGGATTTTTATTTCGTCGTGAGTGGGATGCTGCTTTACGTCAGGAATTCAAACGAGATAGTGGCAGTACGGTTAAGCTGATTCAGATGCCTCTAAACTCTCCCCGGTCAGTGCAATCCTGCAAGCTTCAGAGTAAGGACAATAGATGCAAACCTTTTCGCGCGGGAAAGTCGTCAGATTGAACCGCCCCGACCTGGCCTCCTGGACTTTTTCGTTTACGAACGATTCCGTCTCCTGAAGGAGTTCGGGCATGGTCTTCGGATATTCGGCAGTACTCGGCGTCTTCCTGGCGCTTTCAAAACTCTTGTTGTACCGCAGCTCTCCATTATCGTCGCGCACTATGAAATCGATCAGGTCCTTTCCGTCCTCGGCGCTCAACAACCTGTCCCTGTTCAAGGAGATAAACGCCGCACCTGCGACGATTCCTTTCTCTCCACCCAACCTCATCACTTCATCCAGCGCCTTGAGATAGAGGAGCAGCTGGGGACTGATCTTCTCGCCTATCACATCCTGGTGCACCGGATTCGCATAGGAAGTCTTGTAGTCGAATATTGTCAGGCCGTCTAGATTGGAGTCCATGCGATCTATTTTCCCGCGCAGTGAGACGTCGCCTATTTTTACCGGGCCCGCTGCTTCCTCGCCGCTCCCGCTTCGCATCCCGAATCCAAACTCAAATTTCTCCGGAACGAAACCATATTCCGATAGTTTGGCCTGGACCTTCGACAGGAAAAGTCCCAAGGTCCCCGGCACCGAAGCCGTCCCGAGTATGGAGTTCCTTTCCACTTCAAAGAGATCGTGCTTGATGCCAAGCTGGTCTAAAATCTGACATCCGATGTCAAGCAGAAGCTCCAATTCGTCTTTGCTTCCGCCAAGATTTCCCTCCTTAGAGAGTTCATCGTAGAACTTATAAAGGATTTTGTGGAGCACCGCCCCGCGCTCGATTGCGCTCAGAGAAGTCTCGATATCGGGGACTTCCGCAATTTGCAGGACTCTCCGGGAAAAGTACTGGAAGCCGCACCTTGTCAGAGACTCTATTTGCGCTGCCGAAAACGTCCTCCCTCCGATCTCCGCGTCAATCTTGTCAACGAGTTCTTTTTCCGTCAACTTTCCCGTGAACTCGCTGTCTCTCAATCCTTCATACCTTGCCGACTCGGCTGCTTTGCATCTCTCCAGATTGTGCGGCAGAAGCTTCGCGGCTTCATCACCCGGAACCTTGTCGTAGAAATTCGGACAAACAGATTCCGCTTCGATGAACTGCTGGAAATTGTAGATATCGACAACGCCTTCCTCGGCTGAAGCCTCATCCAGGTGTGACACCTCCGCGACATCCGTGAAGGCGTCAATGAAAGATGACCTGATCAAGCGGACTTCCTCCCTCTGCACCGGATGAATGAGGCAAAGGGATTTGTTGAACGAGCCCGCAGCCTGATAGAACAAATGCCTCTGAAGATAGGGCTGCATCTGACGGTTTTCTTTCTGCACATTCAACGGTAGAAATATTTCCGGCACATACTTAGTCGGCAGCTCACCCTCTGTCAGGCCCACGATAAACAGGTGATCGAACTCGAGTCCGCGTATCTCTTCGAGAGCCGTAACGTACACGCCGAAGCCGTATTTCTGTCTGATATTGTATCGTGTCAGAGAAAGGGCGGCCCGTAAGTTTTCAATCCAAATTTCAACAGGCAGTCGCTTGCCGCCATTCACTGTTTCGACCTCCACGACCTCATCGAGGACCTCTTGAAATGAGGACATTGCCTGCGCGTCCCGCTCCACGATCTCCGCCGAAATACCGTTTACATTCAGCCTGGCGATATTCTCGTAGACTCTCAAACCCGCGACAAGTGACCCGACAGCTTCTTGAAATTCTTCAGGCGTCAGATCGTGACTGAAAGGAGTCAGCTTCCGTTCAATCGTGTCGATGAGTTGACGTGCCTTCACGAGAATCCCGATGTCATGGGCGATTTGGGCTGCATTCTCGTCTGTCCCCTCCTGACTCAATCCTCTCAGGATGCCGAGGCGTGCTTCAATTGTTTCTCTGAAGTTCTTCAATCCCCGTTCGAATCTGCACGACGCCGCGGCATCATACAGGATACTTCCAGCTTCGCTCGCATTTGTGTTTTCGCTTATCGTGAGGACCCGGTTTGTAACCGCTCTCAGAAGCGCAACGCGTTCGTAATCTGTTATCTTGATATCGATGAAAGAAAGTATGGCATTTACGACGCTGTTAGTTTCGAGCGTGTACCTGTCGGTTATGTTCGCGGGTATTCCATATTTCGGAAAGACTTCCCTAAAAATGCTGGAATAGTTTTGAGGAAGATAAGAGGCGATGCAAATCCTGTCCAGGTTCTTTCCGGGATCCTTTTTGAGGATATCCTTTATTTTTTCAGCGACGAATTCAGCCTCGCGAAGGCTATCACGGACGCTAACGACATATACTTTGTCTTTGAGATCAAGCTTATCCCTCGGGGTCTCATCCGAAAAGAGGTTGAGTGCCAGATAGTCCCTTAGTGACGAGTTGTCTTGCCGGGAGGAATCGGCTCCTGCTTCTTGCGGCTTGAATCCTCTGCTCACGAGCTCGTCAGAAGTGGCAAGCATAGTCCTGAAAATGTCTTCGTTTCGGTCGCTGCAGTCAAGCTTGATGAGAAAGGAGAAATCCATCCGTGCAGACAATCGGCGCAGAAATTCAAGTTCCGGTTTCTTGAAGCTGTAAAATCCTTCCACGTAGAAAGTGCATTTCTCCGGATGAATCTCTTTGACCACTTCGCTCGAGGTCGAGAGACGTGAATTGAGATGAGACATAAGTCCGGCGCTGTCGATGAATTCATTACCAAGGCTGTCCTCATAACCGGAATAAATCCTTACGAACTCTTCGAGTTTATGCCGCTCCGACTCCTCGGATACTGAGACGAGATACTCATAGTCCTCCGGCGTTATTCCGTTTTCCTTCAGGTAATCTATCTGGTCGACTATTTTCTTTATGGTCCCGATCGGAGCGACGCCTTTCCTGGTCCCCGGACGAAACGAAGCATATTTGAAGAATCTGAACTCCCCGCCGGAGATCACCTCACTCACGAACATTCCCTGCATCGAGGGAGAAATTATTCGCTTACCATCATTCAAGCGCGAGAAGATTTCATGCGCATACAGCTCCAGCGTGAACACGGGCAGCTTTCCGAAGACGAAGTTATCGACCAGCTCGCGCTGTAGTTCGCGCACACGCCGGCGGGTGGGAACGATATAAACAAAGTCGTAGTTGCCGGTGCGGCAAGACTGCTTCGTCTTTTCCTTCACCACCGACGCGAAGTTCTCGCTCAGTTTACCGTCAAAGTTCTTTGCTAAGATTATTGACATTGCCTTGTAGTGAACAAGTTAAGTAGATCGCACTTTTATTGACAGCGCTCCGGCATCTGGATTTGGTCACGACTTGGTCATGGTGTCACAGGTGGATGAATTAGACGGCAGCTGCGCATGGTTCATGGAAGGTAATGACATAAACGATCTATTTGTTGTCGGAGGTCTTGAAACAATTTACTGGTCTAATTCAGATCATCCATTTATTCCAACCGATTCTCTGTTCTCCATTTTCCTCACAATGTGTACGCACGAGTATCAAAACCGCACAGCGGGTGTATCAAAAGCGAACACAAGGTTGAAATTCATTATTCTATGCCGCCAATCCAAAGCGATTTCTGCTCTCTCCTGGTGGTGAGTTCAGGCACGGGTTTTGTCAATAAATGGGCAGACAATTGGACGTTCACCAGCACAAACAATGCGGGAGCGGATAAATACCGAAGCAATACGGAAACACAGTCAGGAGGACAAAGAAATGGGACTACAATCAGAGCTATCCGGGAACTCAATCACGCGGGTCTCAAACATCAGGAGGAATTCTGCCGGTCATTGGGCCGAAAAGGGGAAGGAGATAATTGATAACAGCTATGCAGATCTTTCAGGGATCGATGAAGTCTGTTCTACGCTTGGGATTTCAGCCGCTCATTTTAGAGAGGTGTTCTATTTTGCGTATCACATCACGCCCAAACGCTATCTGGACACTGTTCGGGTGGAACAGGCAAAGAAGCTGTTGTGCCGGAAAGGCGCTTCCGGAAAACTGCCAACAATAGAGCAGGTTGCAGGCCTGATTGACTTCACCGGCGTATCGACTTTCGTCAGGAGGTTCAAGGAGATCGCACGATACAGTCCGACCGAGTTCCGGAAAATGTGCCATGTTACGGTTTCTACCTGCGAAAATGTGTTGCGAAAACGCCGCATCAGGCTTGACAAAAAGAAGCCTCTGGTTTAACATAATGGAAACAGAACGAGCGGGGGCGGTGGGCGGTCAGGGAACGTTACACACATTGAAGCACTTGCCGAAGAACCATTACATGAGACTTGAATCGGGAGCGTAGATTGTGAAAGCACGGAAAAAAGGCTCTTGCGGCAACAAGCCAGGGTTGAGTTGTGCGCAGTTAAGGGTCATGAGGCTCCTCGCAAGAGGATTGAAACGCAGGGAAATCGCAGAGCAACTTCATCTCAGCATACATACAGTGGACAGGCACATTGCCGATTCGTATGTAAAACTGGGCGTACATAACACTGCGTCTGCAGCTACGAAGTTGATGGAAGGAAACCTCCTCGGACTCGTAGTTATACGCCCTCCTCGAAATATCGGGGACGACGAAAAATGGATGGATCCATCCATTGTGAACATGAGATGTTCGATTTAATTTAAAGCTGTCGTGCTTCAAGCCTGAACTTTCCTCAAGATGGACGGACAGAAACCTTTAGAGAGATTCCGGCGGCGACTAGAAAGGGATAACAAATGGGAAGAAGAACGTGGACGTCCGTTTTATCAGCATCGTTGCTATTTGCGTTAGGCTCCTGCCGACACAATCCAGTCGGTCCGGTGATAGAGCCGGGCGCGAGAAACTATATCTGGACTGTCGACACGCTTAAGACCGAATTCAATGATATTACCGGGTTCTGGGGGGCATCTCCCACTAACATCTGGGCCGGCGGGGATGGAGGAACCGAAGCGGATTTCCTCTGGCACTACGACGGCACAAAATGGATACCATGGTATGCAACATATGGAGGAAGCAAAGGCCTTGCGTATTGCAGTGCATCAGCCATCTTCGGCTTCGATTCAAATGGCGTCTGGATAGGTGGTCAGTCCTTTGGAGATCCGGGAGCCGGATTATGCCACTGGAATGGCAGCCGATGGGGACAATATTTCAATTACAATCCTGAGCCTGATACATTTAGTTTTGCTATGGTGACAGGTATCTGGGGTTTTCGACCGGATGATATATATGCCTGCGGTGTCTTAGGCTATTCACTTACACTTGTGCCCCAAGGAACCTCGTCCAAGGGATTTCTCCTTCACTATGATGGGTCGGTATGGAAAGAAATTGCTATAGCAGATTCAGGTCGGCAGTGTGGATTCATAAAGATGAGAGGAGAAGATGGCCAGCTTTATATACAGGAGTATCGAGGAGACGGACCCGGCGATAGTGTTGTAATTGCTTTCTATGAATTAGATAGTGGAAGACTTACGAGGATTTACTCGAATATTCTTGGAAGAATGCCATCAACAGTGAATTTCGAGTTTGTTGGGAACGAGTTGTATTTTCCCTTCAGCAACGATGTGTATACGTATTCTAACGGTGAATTTATCAAACAGATGTCAATAAACCTTCCGAACTGGAATTACTTCCTCTGTGGAAGGAGCAGAGAGGATATATTCTTAAGCATGGCAGACGGCCTGGCGCACTTCAATGGAACCGATTATGAATACTTATATAAATGGCAGCTTGGACAAATGATTCTGGGAGGGTGCGCGCTGTTTGATAAAGAAGTTTTCTTCCCGCTTTACGAACGGGCAACCGGAACAAACATGATCTTACACGGCAGACTAACAGAGGAGGGTGAATCGGCCCCATCAAAAACTATTAATTGATGGAGAGGCGATGCGCGAACATCGCCTCCCACACAGGAAATAGCTCCGCAAGGTTGGCTCCCTTTTTCACCAACGATTGGATTCGTTGCGACGGGGCTATTCCATTAACCCATAAAGTTAGCAAAATGCTGACTAAGGAGAGATCAGAGATGAAATCCAAAGTACTTCTATTGGCGGCTTGCCTTTTTAGTGCGCTGCCTGGCTTAACTGCGCAGACTGTACACGAAGAGACTGGCGTAGGCATGACGTATTACAATGTCGGCCAATTCACGCACAATGTCTGGAACACAAGGACACACTCAAGAATGAGTACATCCACCGACTACGAAGGAACTACCTACGCGCTCGGTCGCGCGTTCCCTCTCGTTACTAACCTGACTGATTCCACCGTTGATTCGGCAGCCGCTGTGTACCGCACGTGCTTCATAGTAACTTGGGGGAATGGTACTGGATCAGGACAAATTCCCACTAATGCCACAAACATCACTGTAAAGGTCGGCTACGGCACAGGCAGTTCGGGATATACCCTCAAGATTACACAGCCGACCAGTCTTGGAACGTATGACGCCTCAACCTACTGGTCGGCGGCTGGAAACGGAGCAAACCTGAACACAGGGATAGCCTACAACGGCAATTCGTTTTCCTCACCGGGCATAGCTAACGCAATCAAGAATGCCCTTTCGTCAGGGATCGTTTACCTCGGTGCCGTCTCCGAAAATGAAACGGCCAATAACTCCAATTGCACGCTCACATTTTCACTCCTTGTTGACTATGATCGCCCTGCCGCGAAACTCACCGTTACGGCACGAAATGATCTATACGGGGCGGACGGCGGCAACATTGGAATGTCAATTTATCCAGACAACCCGACCCAGCAGTCTAGGTCCATTACAAAATCCCAATGTTTATGAAGCGCAGAAACTAAACCTGGCGGCTTATGATAACCAGAGTGTAAACGGAAAGAATTGGGTATTCAATGATACTGAAGGACCTGCAAACAAGAGCTATTGGAAGGAAGAATACAGCAACGGCACCTACAGTTCTTCTTTGTCATATTCCGCCTCCATGACGACGAGCGCTTTGACAACAAATGATAACGGTGCGAAATTCAACGCCTATCTTAAATCGAACACTTTCACTACAAGTGGCACCATGTCGTCGAGCGAAGAGTGGTGGACATACAACGTTGGACTTACCGGCAACGTTACGATCCCCTCAGGCGTAACGTTGACGATCGACAATGGCGTAACGGTAAACCTGAACGGCCATGCATTGATTGCCACCGGCGGAACAATAAACAACAACGGGACCATTTCAGGTGCGGGTGCCACGATTCAAGGCGTCAGCGGATACTTCGGCAGCATCCAATCCGCGATTGACTACGCTTCGTCAGGACAGACCGTCCAGGTTCCTGCCGGTTCATTCAGCGAAAGCCCGAGCTTCAGCAGCAGATCGAACATCACACTCAACGGTCAGGGTCAGGGGACCACGACGCTCAACGGAACCATCTATATAACCAACTCCAGCGGGATAGGAGTCTCAATAACAATACGTCGACAGACATCAGCAGCGTTACGGCGACGAGCACGACCCTGGCGACCGTGTATGGCGGCACAGGAAATGAATTCTATACTGTGTCGGCAAGCAACATCGGGGCGTCGTTCGGAGTAACGTCGTACGACGGTACGGGAGACATAGCAAGCGGGTCCTCCATTTCCAATGGAGACTGCGGGATTTATCTGACGAACAATGCTTCGTACAATGTGGGTACGAATGACGAGTTTTGCTCCAATGGCTATGACATCGACGCCGTGAACGGCGCTTATGCTTATGCCATAAATAACACTTACAGCCGCACGAACCCGGTGTCGGTAGGTGGGAATGTCTTCGTGACGGGAAACATCTGGGCGTGCAGCTCATCGAGCATCAAACAAGCGAACTCCTCCAGAAAAGGCGTTTCTGTTATTGCGCAGGATGCCTCCCCTATGCAGGATCTGGACGCCAGGTACATGGCTTTGATGCGGAGAATCAGCGACGACAAGGCGGCAAATAAGTACGCATCTGCAAACTATACTAAGGACTACAATGACCTAATCGCCGGGTATAAAAGCTTCGTAACCGATACCGGCAGCATCACGATACTGGAAGCAGCCTTGTCCAGGATTTCTCACCTGTACAACGGGATGGGAAATAACGCCGGCTTTGAAGATTACATAAATGCATCTTTGGCGAGCGCGAGCTTCTCGCCGGTGGCGGGCTCGGCCAACGGTACTACTTCCGTTCAACCTTACCTCAAGAGGTACCTGATATGGAACTATGTCGACGGCAAACAGTACGATAACGCAATCAAGACAGCGGACGAAGTCCTCTCCTCATCCGTCGCGGGCGATGACCTGAAGGCAGAGATGCTTTACGAGGAAGGACTGATCTACAAATACTATCTTGCCGACAGCATGAAGGCGAACGAGATGTTCAAATCATTGAGCAATAGTTATCCTTCGAGTCCGCTCGTCAGGTTCGCCGACGTGGAGAAGACGGTTAATCCGAGTAATTCCGATGAAAGAAATCAGAGGTCAGAGGTCGAAGGTCAGCAAACGAAAGATGGAGCATTGGAGAATTATCCGAACCCGTTCAACCCGACGACGACAATAAAGTTTGAAGTTCCGAGTTCAGGGTTCGTTAGTTTGCAAGTCTATGATGTTCTTGGCAGACTCGTCGCTACACTCGTTGATGGCAATGAGAACGCGGGCCAACACAGCGTGCAGTTCAATGGGCAGAACCTTGCAAGCGGGATTTACCTCTATCGCTTAACCGCACCCGGAATAGATCAGGTGAAGAAGATGATCCTGATGAAGTAACGTCTACGTTCAAGACCGAGCAGACCAACCTAAGCCCTGCGAAATTCGCAGGGCTCTTCAATCTTGGCGCTATCATCCGGCAGAAGCGAAGACCCACGGACACGAATTGAAATGAAAGAACGGTTCTTGATAGATCCTCGACAGACGCGCTCCACGAGATCGGCGCTGATCCGTTTATTCCGTTGTTATCCGTGTTCCGATCTTTTTTCTATTCTATCTTCGGCGGCTCGTCATCAATTTTCGCAATTCCCTGGAGCCTCTCCTTGAACCGGCCGAGAGCTTCGTGTGAATCGCCGTATTTGTTCGAGGCGTTCCGCAAATGGGTCCCCAGCGTCTCGAAATGGTCGTTGAACTTGACGAGCGAGTTCTCCAGCTGCGCTAGCTGGTCGCGGACACGCTCCGCGTTCTTCTCGATTTGCATCCCCTTGAGTCCTATCGCAATCGCCTGGATGTATGCATAGAAGCTGTTCGGCGAAGCCGGGACGACATGTTTCTTCATCGCGTGTCTGTAAGCACCGTTCTCGTCGCTGTCCTGCATCAGGAGCTCGTAATACATGCTCTCGGATGGAATGAACATTATTGCAAAGTCGAATGTGTCCTCGGCAGGCTTAATGTACTTCTCCGCAATGTCGTCAATCTGAGTCTTGACAACTTTTGAAAACCTTGTCAGGGCGGTGTTCTTCTCGGCCTCGGTCTCCGCGTTCACATAGCGCTCGAATTCGTCCTTAGGAAACTTCGAGTCGATCGGGATTATTCTCTCCGATGTTCTTATGATGGCGTCCACTTTCGAGCCGTCCTTGAAAGTGTACTGAAACTCGTAGAAACCCTGCGGGATAACCTGCTTGATCAGTTCTTCCAGCAGCGTCTCGCCGAGATTTCCGCGCAGCTTCGGCGAGCTCAAGATATTCTGAAGCTCGTTTATCTGCTTTCCGATCTGCAGCATGTTGTTGCTCGATTCCTTCAATTCGCCGAAATCCTGTTTCAGTGAGGAGAAGAGTTTGTTTGCTTCCGACAACTGGCCACCCAGCTGTCCTTCGAAACTCGACAGGCGCTTCTCGACCGAGCCCCGAAGGTCCTCTACCTGCCCTCCGACGATCCGTGAGAGGTCGGAAATCTGCTGGGCCAGCTGGCCTATCTGCTTGTCCGTCGCAGCCATCGACTGGCCGAGCCTCTGATCCACGGAAGTCGTAAGCTGCTCCACCTGTTTTCCAACTATCGTCGTCAGCTGGGACATCTGGCTGGCAAGCTGGTTCACCTGTGAGTTCGTACCCGCACGATTTTCTTCCATGCTCTTTGAGAGAGAATTGCTGACAAGCTGAAGGGTGCTCGCAAGCGACTCGCTGTTGGAGCGCGTCGTCTCGGCAACCGACTTCACGGCAGATTCGACGTCAGACTTGAACATCGTGAAGAGCTGCATAGTCTGGTCAGAAGACGACTGCTGTCTGACCGATGAGTTTTTGAATTGAATAACGATATAAACCAGGACAACAACTATCACAGCCATTGCCGCAAGAATTATTGATTCCATTTTATCTCCCTAACTCGGACAAGTCTAAACCAAATTGCAATGAGTTCCACCAAAGGATCAAGATTATGTGCAAAGTGTCATGGGGTTGGCCAAAAAGATCTATGCAGCCATCGAAAATGTCATTCCCGCATGCTTCCCCAAAGGGATCCTTCGGACAAGCGGGAATCCAGCCTTTACCAGATCATGGATTCCCGATAAGAGCATTCGGGAATGACACGACACCACCTTTGGGAGAGCCCCGTGACTTTGTGCTTTTTTCACAGCCTCGATCCCTTACGGAAGGACCTCCTCGCGGCAATTTGAATTTTCAGACTCTGTGCCGTTGCCACTTTGTCCCTTTCTGCCTCTTCAAAACATCTTCTTCCTTCTCATGAGATATGCCGTCAGTCCCTTGTCGAATGGAGTAGAAGTACTGAGAAGTGTATAGTCGATGTCGTTTTCGAAACACCGGCTCTTCAGATCGTGGATGAAGTCCTCTACCCTTTTCCTGTAGGCGGATTTCAAAGCGGAAGCCTGAGTCGAGATTCTCTCCCCCGTTTCGAGATCGGCAAAGACTGAATCGCCGGGAAAATCAAGGTCAATCTCGGAGTCGTCCAGAACATGAAAGGCAATCACTTCATTTTTCCTGTGCCTGAAATGCTTCAGCGCCGTGATGACGCTCTTCGTGTCGTCGAGGAAATCGCTGATCACGATAATCAGCCCGCGTCTCTTTATGCGCTCTGCAAGAGTTGAGAGTGCGGAGGCGGTAGATGTCTTCGAATTAGGCTGAAGGTTCGACAGCTCAGTTAGAAGGAGCTTCATATAAGAGTACGTCAGGTGAGGCTCGAAGAACCTCCTGACCGACTCATCGTATATGGCAAGGCCGGTCGCGTCCTGCTGCTTCATCATCAGGTAAGTCAGGCCTGCGGCAAGGTACGAGGCGTATTCCAGCTTCGACACGGTTCCGCGCCTCTTGAATCCCATAGACTTGCTCGCGTCGATCAGGATGTACGCCTTGAGGTTAGTCTCTTCTTCATATTGTTTGATGTATAACCTGTCGCTTCTGCCGTAAACCTTCCAATCGATGTTGCCGATGTCATCGCCGGGAAAGTACTGCCTGTGTTCAGCAAATTCGACGCTGAAGCCGTGATACGGACTCCTATGCATTCCCACCATGAAGCCTTCCACGATCAGCCTGGCGCGGAGCTCCATATTTGAAAGTTCAGAAATGAACTTCGGTGTCAATAACCTTAGTGCGTTTTCACTCATAGCTAACAGAATTTACTGAACTCAGCCGCCAAAACCATCAGCGAATTTTCTCGATTCGTAATGTCTCACTGAAAGGGTTATTTCTCTCTCAAAGGCGCCAAGAACGGAAAGAAATGTTGACGAGCGGTTCGCTTTGCGAGCGCGCGACGAGAAACCATAAGTGTGGGGTTACCTCGATTCAGTACTTGACATTCCGTCCGGTTTACCGTAAGTTAGACGTGGTCTTAATAACAATAACGAGAGTGTCAAGAGTATTCACATGAATCAAGTCTTCACGGAGTCAAAATGAAAAACCGGTCGCTGCTTGTCGCTCTCTACACTACTTCCATCATCTCAACTGCCTCGGCCCAGGACAAATACTATGTCTGGACGTACCCGTACGAGACCACCGAGGCAAACGAATTCGAACTCGAAAGCAACTCGTACTTCTTCACACCTTCCTTTTCAAACAACGACCACACACTGATCCAGCAATTTGAACTCGAGTACGGTATAACCGACAGACTTCAGCTGGGACTGTATCAGGTTTTCAGCCGCGACTATCCTTCAGGAAGTGTGTCGGCAGAGTCATTCATGGTGGAGGCTCTCTATAAGCTTTCGGGAAAGGACCAGTGGATTGTTGATCCGCTGATTTATCTGGAATACGAGCGGGACTGGAACTTCAGGGATCCCAACCACGGAGAGGCAAAGCTGATTCTCTCAAAGGATTTCGGACGTCTGAACGGGACCGTCAACGGAATTGCAGAATTCGAATTCGGAGGAAAAAGCAACTTCAGCCCCGAATTCAGCGCCGGTATCAGTTATCAGATAGTGAAAGGCTTCAGGGCCGGAATGGAGACTTTCGTGACGCTAAACGATGAAGACGAGACCGCCGACGAAGGCTTCGGCGGAACTGGAATCGGTCCGACAATATCAGTAGCGACGCCGTGGTTCCACATCACTTCGGGAGTCACGTTTGGAGTCGTGAAGAATTCGAATGCCGTCAACTTCTGTACAAACATCGGCTTGGAACTATGAACGCCAACTCACACAATCATGGGACCGGAAGCCCGCCTGAGGGCAAAATAACAAGTGGTAACGACGAAATGACTAACGACTTGAATACCAGCCATCCTAAGCGTAACTTATTTAGACTTAGTTTAAATTACACGGGAACGATGGAAACGGCAAGGCAAAAGTTCGAGGATTACCTGCGCGAGGAAAATTACCGCGTTACTCCTGAACGATTCGAAGTCCTGGATGCAGTCATGGCGACAAGCGGACATTTCGATGCGGATGAACTCTTCCTCACGTTGAAGAAGAACGGGAGCAAGGTTTCGAGGGCAACCGTGTATAACACGCTCGACATTCTTGAAGAATGCGAGCTTGTATTCAAGACGCGGCTGAAGGATCACGGATCGAGGTACGAGAAGGCATTCGGCAGGTCTCATCACGACCATCTTGTCTGCGTAAAGTGCGGGAAGATAGTCGAGTTTGTCGATGACGGGATTGAACAGGCACAGCAGGCCATAGCAAAGGAATTCAAGTTTACGCTTATCAGCCACTCTCACCAAATTTTCGGGCTGTGCCCGGACTGCAAAAACGGACAATAACCAAAGAACCGCAATTTCCAAATGAATACTTTCCAGGGAGCACCAAAAGAGAAGAAACTAACGGATACGGCCATTGCCGATTCGACCGCGCAGAAGAAGACGCTGAAGGACCTGTCCATCGGCGAGGCGGCGCACATTGTTGATTTCTTCAAAGAGAACGATGCAGTGAAGAAGATCGAGGCCATGGGGCTAAGACGAGGGAAGAGGATTACGATTATTCAGAAACTCGGACGCGGCATAGTGGTCAAGATCAGCAATTCCAGAATTGTGATTACGTCGGATGTAGCGAAGAACATAGAGGTAGAATGACTAAGAGTATCAAGGTAGCTCTCGCAGGTAACCCCAACGTCGGCAAGACGACACTGCTGAATCACGCTGCGAAGACAAACCTGAAGGTAGGGAACTGGGCCGGAGTGACTGTCGAAAAGAAGGAAGGATTTGTCAGTTACCGGGGCTACGATATCCATTTTATAGACCTTCCGGGAATATATACTCTTGAACCTATATCGGAGGATGAGTGGATCGCGTACAACTTCATCGCCGATGAAAAGCCCGATGTTGTCGTCAACGTCATCGAAACCACCAACGCTGAGCGCGACCTCCTTTTGACCACGGAGCTCCTTGAGTTCGAGAGACCGATGATAATCGCCCTCAACATGTCCGACGAGGCCAAAAAGCTCGGCATCGAGGTCGATGCTGAACATGTCGGCGAGCTGCTCGATGTGCCTGTCATAAGAACAAACGGCAGGAACGGGGACGGAGTGGAGGAGATGCTCGACAAGATCGTAGAGAGCGCCGAGAGGCCCAGATATCCGAGAGCGCCAAAGTACGAAGAACAGCTTGAAACGCTGCTTGACAGAATTCAGACGGAAGGCCGCGATGGCCGGAACGATTCCGGCGCTCATCACGATAAGCTTACTAAACGTGCCCTCATCAAGATGCTCGTGGACAGCGATGGACGGTACGAAGAGAAGGTTCGGCTGGAGAAGCTGTACAAGAAAGGCATTGACGGCATTATCAAAGACGAGCGGTACGCCTTCGCCCGCGGCCTCTTTGACGAAACCTTTAGGAAGAGAAAGTCTCGCAACCGCGACATCACCGACAAGATCGACAAAATCGCCCTTCATCCCATACTCGGATTTTTCGTTTTCCTTCTCGTTATCTTTCTCCTTTTCAAAATCTCTTTCGACTTCTCGACCCCCTTTATGAACTGGACCGAGGGGTTCATCGACAATCTTCTGGCACCGCTCGCCCTGTCGCTTCTTTCTCACGTGGGAGCAGGTAAGTGGCTTCCGCAGTTCTTCTCGCAGGCAATTGTGGGCGGCGTAGGTTTTGTCATCACATTTGTTCCCCTGATCGGGATGATATATTTTCTCCTGGCCCTCCTGGAGATGTCCGGTTACATGCCGAGGATAGCCTTTGTCATGGACCGATTCACGCACAAGCTCGGCCTTCACGGCAAGGGTATGATACCGTTGCTTCTAGGATTCGGCTGCAACGTGCCTGCAGTAATGGCGACACGAACTCTCGAGAACCGGAGGGACAAGTTTCTCGTGATGGCCATGATACCGTTCATGAGCTGCCCGGCCAGGCTTGTGGTCTTTTCATTCTTTGCGGTCCTCTTTTTCCCGCACCCGGCAGTGGTGATATTTGGACTCTACCTCCTCGGAATTGTAATCGGGCTGCTGACAGCATTCGTGCTGAGGAAGACCGCTTACCGAGGCAAGTTGTCACATTTCGTAATGGAGCTTCCGCCTTACCGCGTCCCGAGGATCAGGACCGTATTCCAGATCACATGGGTACAGGTGAAGAGTTTCCTCTACAGAGCGGGCACCCTGATTTTTGCCGCATCCGTCGTTATCTGGGTACTTCTGAACACTCCCCCGAATCTCAAGAACCAATCGGACAGTGCCGCGGCTTATGTAGGCAAGGCTATAACTCCTGTCCTCGCACCCATCGGCATCAAGGACTGGAGGATCTCCACATCCCTGATCCCGGCCTTCCTGGCAAGAGAGATAGTCCTCAGTTCAATGGGGACAATCTATTCGGTCGACATTCAGCAGAAGACAACGGAATTTCACTTCGTCCCGGCTCTGGAAACACAGTTAAACGGGTTGGGGGAAGCCACTAAGGAAAGCCTCATGTCTCTCCTTACACCTAAGATACAGACACTGCAAACAGAAGGAGGCGATCAGAACCTGCAGAACGTGATCAGGTCGAGCTTCACGCCTGCATCGGCTTTGTCATTCATGATATTTCTGCTGCTGTACACTTCGTGTCTTGCAACGGTCGCGGTTATGGCTCGAGAGGGCGGTAAGAAGTTTGCGCTCCTCTTCCTCGCATACAGTTTCGTAATGGCATGGGGTGTTGCTTTTGTTGTGTACCAGGTTGGGAGTCTGATATGACCGGCGAGATAATCTTCATGGCGATTCTCGCTATCGCCGCCGGAGTAGTAATCTGGAGATCGGTAAAGAGGAAGAGCAAGAAGAGCTGCTGCGAGTAAGACGGGAAGCCACAGGCCGGATGCAAGAACTAGAAATACGGTCGGCTCCTATGTCCTTTGACTTCTTCCCTCTAATTTTTGCCTTCCGCCTTTTTGACTCTTCATCAAGCATGCCCTCTCCCCATCCGCGACGAAGTACTCACACTCGCTGCAGTGAGGCGATGTTGTTGGCAGAGTTCCCGCCGACGGGAAGCCACCACCTATTGCCTCCATTCCTTTGATTCGTTCGATCATCAAACCGAGTTCACTTTCGAAATCGGACAGAGCCTTTCTTGAATAGACTTTGCGCAGGTACTTGTGAGGTTCACGCGTAAATATTATTGTTACGTCAAATTCGTTCTGCTCAGGTTTAAGGTTGCCACAGAGGAGAGCATACAGCTTCATCTGTATTTCATAACCGGCATAAATTTCTTCCTCGGATTTTTCGAGCCGATTCGTTTTGTAATCGAAGATATGGAATCCTCTTTCGTCTTCGATGAGAAGATCGAGCGTGCCGGTAAGAAAGTCCGGGACGAATCTCCGGGTTATCGTCTGCTCAAGATACTTCTTTCCTTCTGTACCAATCTTTGCAAGTGTCACCAGCGCGTTGTTAACATTTTCAACGATGACTCCCGTAAGCTTATTTGCATCCGCTTCTGCAAGGCGCTGCCCGACTCCGGCCGACACGGTAAGTTTCGCAACGTTTGCGACTGTTTCCTCGCTGCTCTGATCGGTGGACAAGACCTTTTCGAGGACGGAATGAACAAGCTGACCTTTAACAGTCGAGAGTATTGCGTCGTCATAATCTTCAAGACGGAGACTGGAGGCCGGAGACCGTGGACCGGAATCCAAAAGCCTTCCTCCCGTCTCCTGCCTCCCATCTCCTGTCTCCTGTACGGGCATGCCTAGCCGGTATCTCAGGAAATACTTTGTCTCACAGAGTTTGAACGTTTGCAGAAGTGTAGCGGAATAGAACTCTCCCCCCGTCCCGGCGTGGACCGGGGCCAATGACACTTCACCCACTTCCGGCTTTCTTCCGGTCTCTTCGGCCGTGTGAACCTGCACCTGAGAAACGGCGTGATGGACAAGAATTTTCACCGAAGGCAGTTCGAAATAACCTGACGGCGGCGGCGAGAACAAATCGAGGGTTCTTCCCAGGACGTCGGTGAACGAATTAATCCCCGACTTGCTTCCCGGTTTCTTCGACGAGGTTGTCAGGACCAGTTTATCCATCGCTCTCGTGCACGCGACATAAAACAGCCTTGTAATCTCCGCCTGCTCGTTCATGTTCTCTAGTTTCCGATAAAGCGAGAGAGACGGCGGCACTTCATTCCCGACAAAAGGCAGAATCCCGACGGCGTCATTAATAACCATCTGCCTGCTTCTGTTGGATGTCGTATCGCAGAACGGCAGGAATACCACCGGAAACTCGAGCCCCTTTGCCGTATGCACTGTCATTATTTTTACGGCGTCGACGGCCTCTTCTACGGGGGCCTGCCCTTCACGCGCGGTCTCCTTCAAATATTTGATCCGCTCAACAAAATCGAAAAGATTGTTGAATCCTCTCCCTTCAAATTCCCGGGCAATGCTCAGCAGTTTCCTGAGATTCGCGGTCCTCTGATTACCTGTCGGCGAGAGACGATAAGCACCGAGCCATCCCGTTCTCTCCAGGATCCTGTTTATCAACTGCGGTATCGTCAACCTCTGAGCGAGCTGGATCTCCTCCTTGAGAACATTCGCCGCAAATCTGACGTTGTCGCCGGCGATCGCCGAATCCGAAAGGCTGAGCAGTCTTTCAAAAAGCGTTGCTCCTTCGGACAGTGACATTCTGTACAATTCATTGTCGGATATTCCGAAGAAAGGCGAACGAAGAACCGTCAGCAGAGCTATGTCGGAATCGTTATCGAGGAGAAACTTCAGGTAGTTTGTCAGATCGAATATCTCTTGTGAAGAATAGAACCCTATGCCCGATGAAACGACGTACGGCACACCGTATTTCGACAGAGCTTCTTCCAGCAGAGGAAGTCTGGAGCGTGTCCTGAGCAATATCGCTATGTCGCCGTATGTGATCTGGCGCGGCTGTTCGTCTGATTTGACAGTCTTCACGGATTCGCGTGAGTCTATCATCTTGCGGATTCTCGACGCCGTAAAGACCGCCTGAAGCTCGTTCGCACTCAGGCCGTCTTCCTCCGCTTCTTCTTCCACTTCAGATTCAGACTCATGCCGGCCGGGTTTCTGGGAAATAAAAATCTCAATCGGATCCTCTGCTCCTCCAAGCCTATGCGGGATAAGCGGTTTGTAGGCTGTTTGGCTTGTGACGGTAGGGCCTATCGACTCAAAGACATTATCACCGGCCATGACTCTTTCAAAAACTGCGTTTACGAAGGCCGCTATGTCAGAGTTCATACGGAAACTTTCGAGGAGTGACACGGACGCCCCATTGGGAAGCTTCAAAAGGTCTTCCTCGGCCTTTCTGGAGACCTCGACTTGCGCGTTCCGGAACCGGTAGATCGACTGTTTTGGATCGCCGACAACAAACAGCTTTGCGCCGCCGGCAAAATTGTCGAGAAGGCTTGTGAATATGTCATACTGCAGGAAATTCGTATCCTGAAACTCGTCCACCATGACGTGCAGGAATCGTGAACGGAGAGTGCCCCTCACCGATTCTCTCTCGCGCAATAGATGGAGTGTGAGTATCTGAAGGTCGTCGAAGTCAACCGCACCGACGGAATACTTCTTTCGCGCATAGTTGTAGCTGCTCCGTTCGTACAGAGTGAGCATTGTTTTCAGAAGCTCAAGGTAATCTCTCAGACCGCCTGCATTCTCCTTTGAGTCCTTGAGCATCGTGAAAACAGACTGGAGAACCGACAATGCTCCAGCGGCCGAACGTACCGCTGTATCCTCGACAGAGACTTCCTTCTTACGAGGAGTCCCTTCCTTCGTGAGTATTTTTCCGAGAAGCGCCCGCAGCATCTCCACAAGGTCGTCGGGTTCTACCCTGCCATCCGTAAGCGCATCCTTCAACGTTTCCAAATCATTACTAAAGTCCGTCTTCTTGGATTTGACATTCTCCTGCACCGCCGCCCCGACGGTCTCGGCTAAATTACTCCAATGACTCCTTATTGATTCCTCGTCAATGACGAGATTTTTGCCGCTCAATTTAATGTGTTCAATCTTTTCGCGATCGTCGAGCAGACTCGCGAGTATATCGAGCGTCTTCCGGTAGCCGATTCTCACTAGAAGGTCGTTGACTACCCTTCGTCCGTCTGCCGGTAAATCCGCCCTGGCGGCTTCAGACCGTTCACCGGCAAGAGACTCCCTGATGGCTTCGTCACAAGCCTCCTCCTTCAATGAGGACGCGTCGAAATCCTCAAGCACCTTGAAGTTCGCATCGATCTCCGCTTCAACCGGAAATTCACGCAGCACTTGAGAGCAAAAAGAATGGATGGTGCTGATGTTTGCTTCGAGCATCTGTTTCTTCGCATTTCTCAGCAGGGTCAGGACTTGCGGGCTGATATTTCCTGCGGCAGAGAACTCGGAGTTTATTCTCTGGATAATCTTCTGGCGCAGTTCGAGTGCGGCCTTCTCCGTGAATGTCAGACACAGAATCTGCTCGACGCTCGCGCCGTTCCTGACAGACTCGACATATCTCTCCACGAGCACTCTGGTTTTTCCGGAGCCCGCGCTTGCGGTTACGGAGATGTGCTTGTCAAGCTCGAGAGATTTCTTCTGTTGTTCGGTCAACCCTGCCATTTTATCCCGAAGAGGAGCTCCTTCCATTTCCTGTAGAGCTGCGCCGTCGCAACGACATCGCCCATACAGTACTCGGCTATCTCCGAATAACGTTTCGCTCTGAAGTAGTCGTTAATGTCGTATCCGGTAATTCCGTGAGACTTCGGGCTCTCGATGCCGAACGATTTGCAGTAGAAATCCAGGTTGAATTTTCTCGTCGTCCCGTGATAGGTCAGCTCTTCAAGCAGGTCGATGTGATGCGGCGATTGATATCTTGTCCCAGCCATTAGGTCGCGCGATGGCCGTATCCCGAGAACCGCGGAGCGGAGCATAACAAACGGGCAATCGAAGCTTCTCCCGTTAAACGTCACGAAATCGTCGAACTTCACGATATATTCCCAGAACTTCTCCAGGACTTTCCTTTCGTCGCCGGCGATGAAAAGGAACGACTTGTCTCCTTCCTTCTTCTCGACTTCCGACTCTTCATCCGCGCAATACAACGAGATGCCGTTACCCGAATCGACGTTGAGAAGAGCGATAGCGACGACTTGCGCCGTCAGCGGCCATAGATTCAACTGCTTGATGAGCTCGTCTCTAACCTGCTGCCGTTTCTCCTCGTTTTCTTCCTTGTCGGCACCTTTCATAAGATAATCGATCTGCGCCTTGTCGAAGAGTTCGGGCGGAAAGCCTGAAGTCTCGATGTCAAACACAACCGCCGCCATTTTGAGCCTCCTAACTTTTCGTTAGTTGTGAAAGAGTAGAGTGTATGTAATCAGTAATCATTCCTCCGCGCTAATCTCAAGTTGAACGATATCGTAACCCTTTTTCGATTCGAGCACACCAAACACGACACCCATGAAAACCATCACCATTCCCGCAAGAAATACGGCAGTGGAGACATAATGAAATCCGACAAGCCCTTGAAATAAGGCTGCGCCAATGAAAAGTGAACTCAGGACGAACAATGCGGCAGCGATCGTATAGCTCAGGACGGAATTTCTGACTAGCCTGGCGCGAACCCGGAGTTGTTTCAACTGCCTGGCGGTACTCTCCAGTCGCAGGTTCTCTTCAGGTATAAACTCTCTCTCTCCCGTCTTCATCACGAGGCGGCGTTTCTCGTCGTTGATGAGCCGTATCCGGTTCACCACGCTCGAGTATTTATTATTGGCACCGAGAAGTAGCAGTCCACAGGCGCTGATCATGACAGCCGGGGAAAGCATGAGCTGAATAACCTTTGATGCATCCATTGTTTGATCGAGCAAAGCCATCTTAAACAGTCCATTTCTTATGAGTATTAACTAACCGTTGCTAAAGCAATATATATGATGAATATAGAATTTTAACCGGGAATACCCAAAACCGGCAATCTCAGTCCGGAGGCGGAATACTGTTGCACCCCGCCGCTGTATATTGACCACTAATCAGTTGTTAATGTACTTTCCAATCCAGCCCATCACAGTATTCCACCATAGGCGCGCATCCTGCGGCTTCACGACGAAATGAAACTCGTTTGGGAAGTACAGCATCTCTGAGGGAACGTGCATCATTTGAAGCGCGGTAAACAGCTGGAACCCCTGACTGACATCTAGCCTGAAATCATGCTGGCTGTGTATCACAAGCATGGGCGTCTTGAAATTCTTTACATAAGAACTCGGCGACCATTTGTGATAGAGAGTCGGATTCGTCCAGGGCGTTTCCTTAAACTCCCATATCGGGAACCAGAGTTCCTCCGTAGATCCGAACATGCTCACTGCATCGTACACTCCATCGTGGCTCACCAGGCACTTAAATATCCCGTCGTTGTTGTGGCCCTCCATCCAGTTCATCATATAACCGCCAAATGAGGCACCCGCGGCGGCAATCCGGTTTTTGTCGATATAGGGATAGTGACCGATTACATATTTGACCCCGTTTATCAGATCGACATACACTTTTCCGCCCCAGTCTCCACTTATCTCGTCGGTAAATTTCTGCCCGTAACCTGTGGATCCTCGCGGATTGACCATCACAACAACATAGCCCGGAGCCGCAAACATTTCTGCGTTCCACCTGTAATGGAATTCGTCCATCCATTGTCCCTGCGGACCTCCATGGACCAAATAGACCATCGGATATTCCTTGTGCGGGTCGAAATTCGGCGGCTTGACTATGAAGCCTTCTACCTTCGTCCCGCCGGCGCCTTTGAACCAGAAGGGCTCCCATGGGTTCATGTCGAGCTGTGCCAGCAGTGAATCATTCGTATGGGTAAGCTGAGTTACCTCACGCGTCGCGACATCCATCTTGTAGATATCGTTAGGACGAGTCACAGACTGGCGGAGGAACACGAGATACTTTCCATCGGGTGTTATTGACAAGTCTTCGTTTGTCGAATGGCGAGTAATCTGCTCGACTTTACCTGTTGCAGCGCTTACTTCAAAAATATTATGATAGCCCTCGTCGTCAGCGTTGAAATAAAGCCTTTTGCTATCCGGCGACCAAGCGACTTCGTCGACAGAGCGGTCGCATTTCTCCGTCAGGTCGATAATTCTTCCATCTTTCCTGTCGTAGAGCATAAGGCGCGACCTATCCGATTCAAATCCCGGGATCATCTGCGCCCGGTATGCGATGTAACGGCCGTCGGGAGAATAAAGAGGCTGGTTGTCATTTGAAGGATTTGTTGTAATTCTCTTGGAGACTCCACGATCGACGCTTACAGTGAACAGATCATTATTAGTGCTCACTGCGACCATCTTGTCGGTGTTCTTTACGTAACAAACTTCCCTGCTGTCAGGCGAGAATGCATAGTCCATCTTTCCACCAAGGTCGATTGGAGGAGCATCATAGTTCCCCGGGGTCAGGTCGACGGGAGTCCCGCCATCAACACCGACGACAAATAAATGACTTCGCTTCCCGTCTTTCCAGTAGTTCCAGACTCTGTAGGGAAGTTGAGTAAAGAATTTCGCTTTCACTTTCCCGTTCTCGAGCTCGTTTTCGCGAGCGGCGTTACAGGAGTCTGACGCGCATTGCGGAAACACGTCCGACACGAACGCGATATGTTTCTCGTCCGGAGACCAGAGAAGTCCGCTGGCGCCGAGGGCAATACTCGTCAGCTTCTTCGGCGTTCCGCCTGACGCCCCCTCTACATATACTTGTGGCGTACCGTCATTGTCGTCGGCAATGAAAGCAATCTGTTTACCGTCGGGCGACCAGACCGGTTCGCTGCTCGATTTCATTCCGGTACTGAACTCGCGGAAGTTTTTGCCGTCGAAAGAGACAAGATAAATTGTGCTCCATCCTTTGTTCTGTTCCATGTTGTAAGAAGTAACCTGATAGGCAATCGTTTTTCCGTCCGGTGAAACCTGTGGGTCGGAGACCCTCCCAACTTTCCACATGTCCTCGACGGTGAGCGGGTGTTTCTCCGCTGAGGCGCTCCCCGATTGAGAAAATGAATTGAGCGGATATAAAAGCATCACTAAAGAAAGAAACAAAATCGCGCTTCGCATGCCTGCTCCTTTTTTCAAAGTTGTGGATTGAGAAGAGGAAGAACAATTCGCTGCCCCGAGACAATTCGACCGGTTCAATACACCTCGCTTTGGCTCCCTACGTCAACAGGGACTATCCTGTCCTTCTCTGTTATGAAATAAATTGAAATGCGGTAGGAGATGTTCATTTAAGAGAATGCCTTTCTCGTTTCAAATAACTGTCGGTGTAGATTAGTCCAGCCACGAGTAATTCGCCTAATGTGCTCGTCCACCGATTCTTTCACGAATTTTCCTTCCTTGATGTCCCTTTTCGTTTCAAGGAGTGCGGCCTCCAGTTCGCATTCCCTTAAATAGTTATATTTCTCCATCGGGAGGACGACGTATTTGTTTTTTCCTCTGACGGCTACTATCACTTCCGTGTCGCCGGAAGTCTCTTTTTCCAAAATGCTCACGCCCTTTGTCTTCAGTTCATTCGCTGTTATAGTCTGAGCCATATTAATCATCCTTTTCTAAGTGCTATCTATGTATGATACTATTAACAAGACGATTTGTCAAACTTCGGAAGGAAAGAGGAGCGATTCCCAACGCGTCCGCAGACTGGACGGGATCCCCTTTTGATTCCCCCTCCAATAACAAGAAAGCCCAGAGGCACTATCTCAAGCGCCTCCGGGCTTTCCCGGAAATCGGTGTCTAGATTGTGAGGCTGTTACTTGGTCAAAAGCATTTTCTTGGTTTGGCTTACCCCCGGTGCAGTCAGACGATAGAAATAGACACCGCTTGCCAGACCTGTACCATCAAACACCGTCGAATGAACACCAGCATCCTGATTCCCGTTCACAAGGGTTGCGACTTCTCTGCCAAGTGCATCGTAAACCTTTAGGGTCACGAACCCGCTAGTCGGTAGTTTGTAGCTAACGGTGGTTGTCGGATTGAACGGGTTGGGATAATTGCTCAATCCGGTTTCAGCAGCTTGCTCATTGCTCACAGTTGAATGGCGATCGCTTTCATCGGAGCTGCTCGCACTCACCGTCTTTTCAGCGTCTGCGAACCTGACGAGCAGACTCGACGGATAATTGTTGCTCAGCGACGCAAACATCCCGTTCGCCTTTGTGCTGTCGCCAAGATAACACTTATAGATGAGTCCCTCCTCGTATAGCATCTCTCCTTTCAGATCGTCGCCGGCGCTGGATGACGCTAAAATCTGGTCCGCAGTCTTTATGGCGTCATTATACTGATTGCTGTCGACGTAATTCCAAATGAGGTATCTCTTGAAATAAGGCTGAATGGAATTAAAGTTGCCAGTTGCCAAAGCTTGGGTTATGTAAGCGATGAAATCAGCGTTGTCTCCCATAGCCTTGTACAAGTCAGATATTTTTGACAATGCCGCCTTGACTACGCCTTTATCATTCCCGTTGTTTACGAAGCCCTTGTAACCGGCCAACAGATTGTTGTAACTCTGTGTGTAATTGTTAGGATCATACTTGTTCGCGGCTTTGTCGGCATTAATCTGTCTCAACAGTGCTAGGTAAGCGCTGTCTGCTGCCTGCAGTGGATCGGGTTGCTGAGACACACCATCTTCTATCCTTATGCTGCTGGTTGTTTTCGCGCCTTTTGCCGGCGACGAAATGCCGCCGCATGCCCAAACATTCCCTGTGACGAAAACGTTGCCGCTTACGGATACGGGGTTAATGCGACTATAAGTGTTGTTAATAGCATAAGCGTAAGCACCATTTACCGCGCTTATGTCGTATCCGTTAGAGCAGAAATAGTCGTTCGTGCCGACGTTGTATGAAGCACTGTTTGATAGATACACTGCACAATCGGCATTGGAAAGGGAGGTACCAGAGGCCACGTCTCCCGTACCGCCATAAGACGTAATTCCGAAAGAGGCACCTAAATTGCTCGCATTATCTGAGTAGAATTCATTGCCTGTGCCCCCGTAGACGGTTGCCAGGGAGGCACTGGTGGCGGTGACGTTGCTGATGTTAGAGGATGTGTTGTTGTTCAGACTCAGGCTGCTTAACGTGAGGTTCGAGACCACTATACCGCTACAGTTGGTGATAGAGACAGATCCGCTCAATGTAATGTTCTGCTGCCCCTGACCGTTTAGCGTGATGTTCGACTTGCTGCTGAAGGTTGGGCTTTCGTTGTAACTTGGCGCGAACAGGTATATGGTTCGACTCGAAGACGCATCATTTATAGCTGGCTGTATAGATGTGTATAAACCATAATACTGTGCGCCATTTTTTGCATAAACCGTTGATCCATTCTGAATGTTAAAAGTTCCATTGGTTGCATCGATGTAATAGCCATTGAAATTAACGTTGGCACCTGAAAGAAGTGTAAGAGTTACACCCGTCGGGATTGAAATGTTACCCGACAAGGTATAGCTGCCGGAGGAGACGTTCACTGTCTGACCTGACACCGCTGCCGATACAGCGGAATTAATCGATGATTGATCCTGGGGAACATCGACGGAACGGCGGAAAAACTGGTTCGCTGTTCCATAACCAGGAGTGTAATCTTTATAATGGTACATTAATGGGAATGCGTTCCATTTTGAATAATAGTAATTTGCTGTGCCGGAAGGAACTGCTGAATGATCACCAGTGTATGAAATCTTGGTACAGACTGCTTGCGATACTTGATCATAACTACCGTCATTCCAAAATATCTCTTCGGAGCCAGCCTGACTGTACCCAATCCACAAGCGTTGGCCGGTTTCAACATAGGACCACGCATATCCATGGCAATTAAATGTTCTTGTGGAAGAATATTGTTCCCCCGGCAATTTTATCTGTATTGCATTGGGATAGTTAGCTGCATATACGGAATCGTAATATGGTCTCCACCACCAAGCTTGATCGAATTCACATGTCTGATATGTATCAGGCACATCGGTACCACGAGGAGTTGTAATATAAGCTCTCGTATCAGTGCACTGTGCCAGAACGATTCTTGCAGAAAGGCTTACTACGATCAAGAAAAATAATGCTTTGATTTTGTTATACATGACCGAATTCTCCTCAATTAGTCTCGTTCAGTAAACTGTTGTAATTCTTACACGAACTGTATCAGTGTGAACTTCACCGCCAGGAACAAAATATCTTCCTTGGGCGGTCTCCCTTATACTTTTTTCAAGAGCGGTTACTGGTCCACCTACTTGACCTGCTTGAAGCAAATACATACCCGGAGGAATTAGTTCAGGATATTTCGGATATGAAAAAGTCGAACGATAGCACTTAAGCCTGAATGTACGTCTTACTGATTCCCCGCTTTTGAGAAGGGTGTACCAATTACAGTCAAATTCGTTTGGCCATCCTGGGGCTGTTTTCGCTTCCGGATCTTGGGCATAATAGTACTCACCGCTTTCTATATTTCTAAAGTTTACAACCCCTTGATAGAGATGAAAAACCTTATACAGATCACATATATAGATATTATCCTTGTCATTATTCTGGTATTTCAGAGTATACTCTACTGTAGTATCAGCAAATACTCTAATGGGCGAATTGGTCGTATCAATAGATGTCTCTATTCCGCCGTGGTACAAACCGCACTGAATTAGTGCTTTTCTCACCAATTCATTAAATCTTATATCGGGACCAACAAACCAAAAATTCCACGATGAGGTTAGAATATCTTTTGGCCATCCCCCTACGTGGCCTACATTTATTTCTGGGAACGGATAAAGATCTGTGGACTGCTCAGTTGCAAAGTAACCCGCATAACATGGAATTCCGTTTGCAACAACAATCCATGGCCTATCTGTCCAGGATTTCGGAAATCTGTAGATGAACTGAATCTCACCGGGGAAAAAATGACTTTTATCTTTCTTTAGGTAAATATTCTGAGTTGACCATTCGTAAAATTCGATATCATTTTCTGTTATCCAAGGACTATCAGCAAGCTGCACTTCTCCTAATTTTGTAATGAATGGATAAACCTTGGAATTCATTAGATCCCTAATTGTCAGGGCGGTATCTTTACAAAAGTAAATTGCAAAATGACAATCATTCTCTTTCCTCGGGCTTACAGGGTTATCAGTACAACCAGTTATCAGAGCTGTGGCGGTTATTAGAATGAAAATATTCTTCATCCGTTCATCATCTTCCCTTTAAGTCTTTCTCAAACCAGATGTTTTCCAGCAAGGACATCCTACCTCTAATTACCACCCGACAAAAGGCCATTTGAAATTTCAATAATATCATTAAGAGTTCTCTCCGTAATACCTGTTCCTTGCTCAACAAATCGTTTAAAGTCTTTATCTTCTTCCAATTTCTTGTTAAAAAGGTCTGAATTCTCTACAGACAATATCCTTACCGCTAGAAATAAATTTGATTCATAACCAAAAACAGAGTACCTGCCATCTGCCAATATTACTTTATTTTTGTAGAGTGAGTTCCTTAGCAATGCTATTCTGTCGGACCTTGACATATTTTGTAATACAGCATACTGAGATAATAGTGTTCCCAGTTTACACATGTGCATTATAAAATCTCCCTGTTCATTATATGTTTTTTTGTTATCAAGGTCTGCCAGATCTATTTGTTGATATCTCTCTGATAACGGCTTTCCCGCACCAGCACGAGCTATTAATTCCCGAAATCCGTTGAAACCCGCAATTGCTTTGTCAACGCCTTCCTGGAAAGAATTGAAAGCCCATACATCCGGAAAGAGCGGATAATTAAGGCACGTCTCAACTAAGTCTTCCGTTGACATTTTTTCAAGAATATCAACTGGAATCTGCAACACTGCCAGCATCTCATCATGTGTCTGCAGCGCTTTCCAGTCTGCCGTGCCGGGTTTGATCGGCCACTGGTAGGCGGTCCCTCTGCCCTGGGCGGCTGCCAAATTCAATAATGACAGAAAAGCAAATAATGATGACATAGTGATTCGCATTTTTGTGTCCTCCCAATTGAGATGATTTTTAGTTTGTGATTATTATACGCACCGTATCTGTATGACTTTCTCCACCAGCAACATAGTATCTTCCTTCTTGAGTCCCCCTGATATTCCTTTCGAGCCCATGCCTTGGTGTACCATAACCACCTTGAACAAGGTATATGCCCGCCGGGATAAATGGGTAACCTTTGAGCGTGATTCTGCGTTTCAGTGAATATCTGCTCTTAAGGAGCGAGTACCAATTGCTGTCCTAAAACAGCAATTACAGGAGCAAGAATTAACATCATGATTATTGTTGAAAACTTAAGTATAGACATATGTTTTTCTCCTTTAAGAGTTGAATAGATTTTTGTATTTGGTTACTTTCAAAGTGCAAACAGAAAAGAGGAGGCCCAGTTATGCTGGGCAGATGCTCTATGTGACAAGCAACCTCAATTTCTCGTTTGCAATTCCGAAGGACGGTGTGTCAGCACCGCCCTTCACTTTCTACCTACTCGACAGTTTTTATAATGTCGCCATGACCGTAATGCAGGCACTTCTCGATTGTACAATCAGGTGCTGTTCATTTATCTTTTCACCTCCCCTCGCGTGCATGTTGTAGTGAATGATTGTATTTGAGACATAAGAAGGTCAACTTTTAGATTTGCGGCAACGACCTTGTGCTGTTCATTTTAGACGTGCATTTTTCATGAATTCGACTTGTTGAGTTTGGGATAATACTTTCAGCTTTGGACTAGTGGTGCCGGAATCAAGACGAAAACCAATTAAGTCCGATTGTGTGAATCCCATCCAGTAACGTCCGTCTGGAAGTACTCTGTCTTTCTTTCCTATCGATGTAGGATTTGCAAACCCAAATCTGCAATAATAGTCGCCCGTCGGTAGATAAGCGTAGCCCTTGAGAGTAATCGCTCTTATGATCGATTTGCCGCTTTCTATTTTGATAAACCACATCGCATCATAACTGTTAAGGGGAGAAGGCACCGTTACCTTCTTATAAACTGACTCATACATTATTTTGTTATCGGTATTATAAAATACTGGTCCGTTTGCAAAAGCATGGAAAAGCTCTGTTCCCATCTTATCTGGGTCAAGGACATAAAGGTCATCACGATCTTTATTATTAATTGTTATTTCATACCGTACAGTTGCAGTGTCACCATTGCTTATCCAAAGACTGTCTATTGCAATACCTAAACCTTCATGCAAAAGGTTTGACTCAATAAGTGAACTTCTTATTTTGTCATTGTCTCTTTTGTCGTTGGCAAAAGGATACGGCCACTCGATATGAATTATATCTGACGGATAAAAAAGAACATCTGCATCAAATATATCAGGGTTTGGCAGCATATCATTTGAGATCATCGACAAAAAATATCCCGTATAGCATTTATGTCCATTTGCCACCGCTACGAAAGGCTTGTTTACCCAAGACCCCTGAAAAAAGGACGGACAATTAGGGAAGAAATAGCTTTTGTCTTTCTTCAGATAAATGCAATGGCTTGACCAATCGTAGAACTCAATATCATCCTGTGTAAGCCATGGTTTATCGCCGAGTTTCAAGTCTTTTAAATCTGCATTGACAATGTCTTTGATTGTCAAGGTGGTATCCTTGAGAAAGTAAATTGCAAAAGCATTGCTGTTCTTTATCGGTGGCACGGTAGGATTATTGCGGGAACAACCGCTCAATGAAGACAACGCCGATAAGAAGATAAGGGAGAGTCTCATTTCAATTCCGATGGATCCCAAGTTGAAGAATCGCTCCATCATATCTCTATTCTGTCTACTTTTTGATCCACGAAGTAACTCTGCCATTATGGGAGGTTAAGAATACACGTCTGTCGTACCCGATAACGAGAACGCCGCTATCAAGGGTGCTAAGGGTATGTGTCCAGTGCCGTCCAATTTTCGCCTCCAACTTGCCGGCAAGGTTATTGTTGCGATAGGTCACAACTCTCAAGGATCTACCGCGAAGCATCGACACGGCTAAGTTACTAATGCACGCTCATCCGCGCAATCACTGGATCCGCTGATTTTTCGTTCTTGGAATAAGGGTCGCGCTTATCTGCGCAATGAGCACTCAACAAAACACATTCGCTACAGTTGGTGGCAACTTGTGCCGCAACCACTTTGCAACTGCCTGTGCCTGGTTCCTGACCCCGAGCTTTCGGTATACGTTTGTCAGATGGGTGCCGACGGTATGGACACTGATATTCAAACTACTCCCGATCTGTCCACGCGTTTCCCCTTCAGCGAGAAGCTCCAGGATTTTCAGCTCTCTCTCGCTTAGCCCGTACGACTTTTGCGCAAAACCTGTTCTGCCCGTTTTCATTCACGACTCTCCATTTAGATTTGCAACCATGCGGTAATGCAACTGCCTTTCATCCTTTCCTCGCCTTTCCTTAGCCGCTTCTTCTTCTCGTTAAGAAAATATACTCGAGGAAGCGCATTCAGCTGACCGATGTCTCCTATTTCACCCAGTGCGCAAATTCTCCTTTGTCTCGAATCGTGCTCCCTGATACGCGGTGAGGTCGTCCTGAACCCTGACTGAAGAAATTAGAGAAACGGGTGTTTCCTGTCAAGATCAGAGATCGCATAGCCTTCTGAGAATGGTCGATCTTCATTTGAGCCCTCTTCTTCAAAGACATAATAAGCCACGGGAATGAGCGTTCAATTGATCACGAATTCACAGCTTGCTAGGTGTTCCGATACGGTTCAATCTTGACTTTAAAATCCAGATTAGTTAAACTATTTCCGTATAGAATGAAAAAGCGAGTTATAAGGCGAAAGACTTAGGAGTTTGAAATGAGCAATTCCGAGTTAACGGTTGAGAAATTAGCCAACGAAGAGTACAAATACGGATTTGTGACGGACATCGAGACCGACAAGCTTCCCAAAGGTCTCAACGAGGACGTGATCAAACTCATTTCGGAGAAGAAGAATGAGCCCGGATGGATGACCGACTGGCGGCTGAAGGCGTACCGCCACTGGCTTACCATGAAGGAGCCGCACTGGTCGAATGTGAAGTATGGCCCCATCGATTACCAGGACATTATATACTACGCAGCGCCTAAGAAAAAACCGAAGCTCAGCAGTCTCAATGAAGCCGATCCGCAGCTTGTCAAAGCATTTGAGAAGCTCGGCATTCCGCTCGAAGAGCAGAAACGCCTTGCCGGTGTCGCTGTCGACGCAGTATTTGACAGCGTTTCGGTAGCGACGACATTCAAGGAAAAACTGAACGATCTCGGAATAATCTTCTGCTCTATGTCAGAGGCCTTACAAAAGTATCCGGAGCTTGTTCGAAAATACTTAGGCACGGTTGTTCCTTACACAGACAATTTCTTTGCTTCGTTGAACTCGGCTGTCTTTAGCGATGGCTCTTTTGCATTCGTCCCGAAGGGAGTCCGATGCCCGATGGAACTTTCGACTTACTTCCGAATAAACGCTTCCGAGACGGGACAGTTCGAGCGCACGTTGATAGTGGCAGAAGAAGGCGCATACGTCAGCTACCTTGAGGGTTGCACGGCTCCAATCCGCGACACGAACCAGCTGCATGCGGCCGTTGTGGAACTGGTCGCGCTTGACAATGCGGAGATAAAATATTCCACGGTGCAAAACTGGTATCCCGGCGACAAGGACGGCAAAGGCGGTATATATAACTTCGTGACAAAACGCGGAGCATGTCGGGGCGTTAGCTCGAAGATTTCATGGACCCAGGTCGAAACCGGGTCCGCTATCACCTGGAAATATCCCAGTTGCATCCTGCAGGGCGACAATTCGGTCGGAGAGTTTTATTCCGTCGCCATGACGAACAACATGCAGCAGGCAGACACCGGCACGAAGATGATCCACATCGGGAAGAACACCAGAAGCACGATTATCTCGAAAGGCATCTCCGCCGGAAGGAGCAACAACAGTTATCGTGGTCAGGTAAGAATCACCAGTAAAGCCGAGAACGCCCGAAACTATTCCCAGTGCGATTCCCTCCTCATCGGCGATAAATGCGGCGCTCACACCTTCCCCTATCTTGAGACGAACAATCCGACCGCACAGGTGGAACATGAGGCAACAACCTCAAAGATCGGCGCCGATCAGATCTTCTACCTGAATCAGAGAGGTATATCCACGGAGGACGCGGTGAGACTGATCGTCAACGGCTACTGCAAGGAAGTCTTCAGGCAGCTCCCGATGGAATTTGCAGTGGAGGCAACAAGGCTTCTCAGCATGAGCCTGGAAGGCAGCGTAGGATAAAAGGAACAGTGGAGTCTTTGGGAAAAGCTAACGATGAAACGGGCATCGCTTCGCTCTCTGCGCCCAGCGATTTGCCTGAAAAGTTGGACCACAAAACTATGGAAAACTAAATGTTAGAGATTAAAGACCTGCATGCATCGGTAGAAGAAAAAGAAATTCTGAAGGGAATCGACCTTAAAGTAAACGCAGGCGAGGTGCACGCGATTATGGGACCGAACGGCTCCGGGAAGAGCACTCTCGCAAATGTCCTCGCCGGGCGGCCGGAGTATCGTGTCACTGGCGGAGAGGCTCTTTATGAAGGGAAAGACCTGCTGGCGATGGCACCCGAAACAAGGGCAAGAGAAGGCGTTTTCCTCGCTTTTCAATACCCCGTGGAGCTTCCGGGTGTCAACAATACGACTTTTCTCCGTACTGCTCTCAACGAGGGGCGCAAATACAGGGGTCAACCCGAGTTGAGCGCGGGAGCTTTTCTGGCGCTGCTCAAGAAGAAAATGCAACTCGTTGAGATGGCAGATACACTGTTAAGCCGCGCCGTGAACGAGGGCTTCTCCGGCGGCGAGAAGAAAAGGAACGAGATCCTGCAAATGGCCGTCCTCGAGCCCAGGCTGGCAATACTCGACGAGACCGATTCCGGCCTCGACATCGATGCGCTGCGTATAGTAGCGAACAGCGTAAACAAGCTGCGGTCCAAAGAAAATGCAATCATACTCGTCACCCACTATCAGCGCCTGCTCAACTATATCGTCCCCGATTTTGTTCACGTGTTGTACAACGGGAAGATCGTCAAATCAGGCGGTAAGGAGCTTGCACTGGAACTCGAAGAGAAGGGTTACGACTCGGTCAGACAGGAAGAGATAGCGGCAAAATAGGGAATGATGGAATCATGGCTGACACCTCTCAAATAAAAGGCTGGTATCTTTCGCTCTTCAAAGATTTTGAAAATCATTTGGACGGAGAAAAGTCATCATCTTTCCACAAGGTCAGGAAGGAAGCGATAGGCAGATTCGCCGAGATCGATTTTCCCAACACGCACCAGGAGGACTGGCGGTTTACAGACATCAGCCCGATTCTGAGGCATACATTTTCCCGCGCCGACAAAAAGGCGGCCACTATTCCGACGAAAGATCAGATCTCCGGATTCCAATTCAACGGGATGAAAAGTCGCCTGCTCGTTTTCGTAAACGGGTCCTATTCCCCCGAGCTTTCCCTCCAACCTCCCCTACCGAAAGGAGCTGTTATCGGGAGTCTCACCGATGCCTTGAAGAATCCACACGACATTGTGAGCGGACATATCTCCAACAATGCTTCGGCCGGAGAAAATGCGTTCACGGCCCTGAACCTGGCCTTTGCCGCAGACGGAGCGTTTGTTCATATACCTGACGGCGTGGAGATCGAAGAACCTTTACATCTTCTTTTTATTTCAACCGGGCCGGGCGAATTCATTTCACAACCCAGGAACATCATTATTGCAGGCAAGAACTCCCGGGTCAGGATTGTCGAGCATTATGTGAGCCTCGATGGAGGCACGTATTTCACAAATGCTGTGACAGAAATTCATGCGGGAGAGAACTCCAGCGTCAACGCTGTGAAGATTCAGTCCGAGAGTCTGAATTCATATCATATCGCGATGACCGAAGTTTCTCTCGACAGCAATGCAAACTACACATCCCATGGTCTTTCATTCGGCGCCAGCATCTACCGGCATGATCTGAATGTCGCATTGAACGGCGAAGGAAGCGACGCGACACTTGAAGGGCTGTATCTCCTCTCTGGAAACCAACTTTCCGACACGCACTCGATGATCGATCATGCTTCACCGCATTGCAGCAGCCAGGAACACTACAAGGGAATACTCGACGGAAAATCGCACGGCGTGTTTAATGGCAAGATAATGGTACGCAAAGGTGCACAGCAAACCAACTCGTACCAGGAAAACAGAAACATCATTCTTTCTAATGAAGCAAAGGTGGACACGAAACCGCAATTGGAGATTTTTGCAGACGACGTGAAATGCTCGCACGGCGCGACGGTCGGGCAGCTTAACCGCGAATCCTTGTTTTACCTGAGGTCGCGGGGAATAAGTGAAGATCAGGCGAAGCTGATCCTAATCTATGCATTTGCCAGTGACGTTTTGAAAGACATCAAGGAAGAAGAAATACGAACCCAGTTGGAAAAAATGCTTTCAGAAAGATTTTTGGCTGCTGCGAGATGATGCGAAACAAGATGATTCGAACAAACCGCAGTCCATTCAGTAGCAGCAAGCGTCGACGACAATGAGGATACAAGAACGAATTGAGGTTTTCTCGCCATTATTCGCCCCGTCTAGCCGGGTACGTCGTCGGCTGTTGTCTATTCAAAACCTGAGAGGGTAAGATGGAAGTGACGGACAAGAAGGTTATTGAAGATAAAGTAATAGACGCAATCAAGGAGTGCTACGACCCCGAAATTCCGGTCAACATCTGGGAGCTCGGTCTAATCTACGAAATAGACGTCGATGACGATCCCGTCGTTCACGTTAAAATGACGCTTACTGCGCCGGGCTGTCCGGCAGCGAGATCGCTGCCGATTGAAGTCCACGAAAGAGTGGCTCAGATACCGGAAATCAAAGACGTCCAGGTTGAAGTCGTTTGGGATCCGCCGTGGACGCCGGAAATGATGTCTCAGGAAGCGAAACTAGAATTGGGGTTCATGTAAAAGGAGCCTCAAGGCACATGACGAAAAACAAGATGGTAGAATAGTAGCTATGAAGATCAGTGCACAGGAAGAATACGGGATGCGCTGTCTCTTGCGCATCGGAAGTTCAAATCTGCCCGATGGTCTGACGATACCCGACATAAGCCAGATGGAAGGTTTGACGCCTGCTAACGTTGCAAAGCTTTTGAGGATACTTCGAATGGGCGGTTTTATCGAGAGCGCCCGCGGCCGCTCCGGGGGATACAAGCTGGCGAAGCCCATAGACCAGATTGTGATAGGCGAGGTCCTCGCGGTGTTGGGGGGAAGGATCTACAACCCGACTTTCTGCGACTCACACACAGGCGTTAGTTCGGTCTGCAACCACATCATCGATTGTTCAATGCGATCATTGTGGCGCGCGGTGCAAAATGCGGTCGATGTCGTCCTCAGCAGGATCACGCTGAAGGATATGCTCGGAAATGAGAAGGTGGTAACCGAACTTGTTACGGCGTTGAACGCATCGGTTGCGGAGAATCAAATAGTCAATTGATACTAGGGGGCAGCGGTGCCCCCTCTTGCTTCCATCAGTGGTACGGTCAGGCGTCGACCGGCAGATTATTCCGGGGCTTTCACACTCCCGTCCTTCGCTTCGCTCGTGCTCTTCCCATCCGCACCAGGCTGCTTCGACCGACCGGACTTCCTGACGGCCTCCGTCAACAGGTATTCTACCTGAGCATTAACACTCCGTAGTTCGTCAGCCGCCCACTTCTCGAGCGTCGAGTAAAGGTCGTCGCTGATTCTCAGCAGGAATTTTTTCTTCTCCGCCATGATCTCAGGTATAGAGCGAGCCGGTGTTTATCACCGGGCTGACTTCCTGCTCGGAGACCAGCGCCACGAGAAGGTTGTTGACCATGGTCGCCTTCTTCTCTTCGTCCAGATCAATCACCTTCTGCTCTTCCAGCATCTTGATTGCCATGTCAACCATCCCGACGGCACCTTCCACAATCTTCTGTCTGGCGGCGATTACAGCTTGAGCCTGCTGGCGCCTTAACATTGCCTGGGCTATCTCCGGTGCGTATGCGAGATGATTGATACGGGCTTCCATGACCTCGACGCCCGCAACCTGAAGTCTCGTCTGAACCTCCTGCCGAAGCTTATCAGCGATCTCGTCCGGACTGCCGCGAAGCGATGTACCAACTTCATCGTGAGAGTCATAAGGATACGCCATGGCCAGCGCCCTGATAGCCGTCTCGCTTTGAATGGCAACGAAGGTTTCGTAACTCTCGACATCGAACAGCGCCTTCGCGGAATCGATAACGCGCCATACGACTACAGCAGCTATCTCGATCGGATTTCCCTGTGAGTCGTTTACCTTCAGCTTGTCGCTGTTGAAGTTGCGGATCCTCAGCAGGACATGTTTCTTGACGGTAAAGGGATTCGACCACCAGAAGCCGGGCTTCCTCAGGCTCCCGACGTAGGTGCCGAAAAATACCAGCACCCTGGCTTCGTTCGGTTGGACGACGAAGAAGCCGCTGATGGCAAGTGAGAAGAGGAGCAGACAGAGTATGCCGATTATGATTTCGGTGCCTCTTTCGACATCGTGCGCATAGAACACGATTAGATAGACAAAAAGGGCGAGCAAAACCAGCTCGACCAGAAACATCAGAAACCCGCTTACATGCAAGGTTTCCCTCTCAGAGATTTGATTCATCACAATCCTCCGTGTGTTATCATAACGATATCATCCCAATATCACAAAGTCAAGCCAATTCGTGAAAGGATATGAAAACTTGAGGAAAACAACGGAATTGAAGTTGCCCGGAAGGTGGTCTACAGGAAACGTTCAGTGAAGAGTCCAACGATACGCGGGGTTACATCGCAAATCGAACCCAGCCTTCCCTTAAAGAATCCGGCATGTTCGCCTGCAACGGCTGTGAGTGAAGGGTTGAGTGTGTGTGTCTTCACCGAGAGGTCTTCGACATTTCCATGATCGCTGGAGATGAGCAAGGTAAGGTTCTCCATCCCGTCACTCGTCACTCCGCCCAACAACTCGTCAAAATTCTTCAGTACGATTTCCGTCAGAGTCTTGTTTCTGTCGTGTCCCGCCTTGTCGGTCAGGAAATATTCGAACATAGTGAAATCGTGCTTCTGCGCGATGCTCTTCAACCTCTTCCCCGCATCGAAGGGACTCAGTGGCTCGATATCCGAGTAGCCAAGCTCCGACCTCCACCTCTCCGCCGTAATGTCGGCGGAAATTCCGTCGCCATTCCTCATGGAGTCGGCATTGCAGAGGGGTATCCCGGTCATCATACAGGACATCGTAGTCACGCTCAGTTTCCGGTGGCCGCTTTCGACATACTCGAAGAACTGCTTCGGAAATGCGTTCGCAAAGTGGACATCCGCACCGAGCGTCTTCAATACCCTGAAAATGTTCTTCTCTTCCAGCAAGGGTTTTATTTGAGAATGGGGATATGGCCCGAAGTGCGCTCCGATGACCCGTGCGGCATTGACCCCCGTAAAAAGAGAAGTCTGTCCGGTTCCACTCTGAGGCAGCCCCTCCACGCCGAGCAAAGCGTCGCTTGGCTGCACGGACGAGGAGCCGTTGTCCAACACGCTGTGCTCGGTATACGGAATGCCCCCGAAAATTTTCCGGAAGTGTGGCAGGTCGATGGAGAAGAACGGGTTTATGTCAGGATCACCCTTGCCAATTCCGACCCCGTCCAGGAAAAGGAACAGAAAGTGACTTCTCCGCCGTCTCACCGGATCAACACTGTGTGGATTGCCCCCATGCGTCGAGCTCCTAGACAACGCCGCACCAAGACGTGCAATAACACTTAATCAGGCTGGAAATACTCCGGCAGCCCGGTCGGCTCTTTGAATTCCCACCGCTCATTCGCTTTTGACCTGCTTGACCAGGAAGTCACGCCACTCTCTTTCCACCTGGCTGCCATGCATATGAAAGAGATTCTTCACGGCGGTATCGAAACTGGTTTCTTTTCTGAATTCCTTCAAGAGTTTTATGAAGGCCCCGACCCCAAACTTCAAATCGAAGAATTTTCCGGTATTCCCGAGGTAGAAACATAGGTCCGTAAGATTATCGGCAGAGGAAGCCTCTTGAATTTTTTCGTCCAAATCCGAAAAATATTTCACCGATTCAACCGGCGGCGGCGTGCACTCTCTGTATTCCCCGCTCTCGTAAACTGCAACGGAATAAATAAGCCATCGGGGTGCACCGTTAGTACGGAGTCGCTCTAAAATGCCGTGAATTATTCCGGCGTCAAGCGCCGATCTGAAATCCGGGTCGCCCAGTTTACCGCGAGCTATTATATACAATTCCCCGTCTCTCCACAGAGGGGAGAAGCTCGAATCGGCACTGGTTAAGTCTGAGAAATCGTAGGGGTCGTGGCACAGTCTCACTTTGAGCTTACCGCGGACTTCGACGCCGAATTTTTCCGCCTCGATGGAATAGATGTTACTGAGAACAGAGAGATAGGACTGTGCCGTTGATTTATCGACACTCACCGGATTGTAGATGACCAGGTGTGCATCGGACACATAGTGTACCGGCATCTGGAACATCGCAAAGAGCAACAGCAGTTTAATCATGTTCTCTCGTGTCAATTATGATTGTCACCGGGCCGTCATTCACCAGCTCAACATCCATCATCTCTCTAAAAACGCCCGTGGCTATTTTTCCTTTTTCGAGGCTCCTTCCAAGCCGTTCGACAAAGTAGCGGTATAGCTTCTCGGCAGATTCGGGTTTTGCTGCCTGCATGTAATTAGGCCGGTTTCCCTTGCGCGCGTCTCCATACAGCGTGAATTGGGAGACGACCAAAGCAGAGCCTCCGACGTCCTTTACAGACAGATTCATCTTTCCGTTCTCATCGTCAAATATGCGGAGAGCCGCGCATTTGTCGGCCAGGAAATCCGCATCGCTTTCATGGTCCTCTTCGTGAACGCCGAGCAATATCAGAATCCCGGTGCCGATTTCACTGTTCAGTTTCCCTCCGATTCTGACGGAGCTCCGCTTCACGCGCTGAACAACAGCCTTCATCTAAAGAACCGCGCTCTTACTACTCTGTCAATGCCCGAAAGGTCCTTCTTCACAGCGGTCTCACATCCGCCGTGATCGAGAAACAGTTCCTCCACATGTTTCGCCTGTCCGAAACCTGTCTCGACGAAGACCCATCCGCCGTCGCGCAAAAGCATTGGTGCTATCTCGGTTAGTTTCCTGAAGAACGTCTGGCCGTCAGAGCCGTCAGTCACAGCGGTGGCCGGTTCGAATTGCCTTATCTCCGGCGCCAGTGACGAAAAATCAGAGTCCGAAACATACGGCGGGTTAGAGACGATTATGTCAAATGCCTTCTCAAAGATGTTTCTGTCCAGCCTGAAAATATCGGCCTTCTCGAACGTGATTTTCTTGTCCGGCACCGCGGCCTCGGCATTCTCACGCGCGAGTTCGAGCGCATTTTCGCTTTGATCTATAGCCGCGACGACAGAGTTCTTTACGAACTTTGCGACCGCGATAGCTATGCATCCTGACCCGGTGCCGACGTCAAGGACGCGAATCTCGTCTTTCTGGGAAAGAAAAGACCTGCAATGTCCGATCACGCTCTCCGCGAGGATCTCAGTTTCAGGCCGTGGTATAAGGGCCCGCCGGTCGATTTTCAGTTCGATGGAATAGAAATTCGTCTTTCCGAGGATGTACTGGACCGGTTCGTGAGCCAACCGCCTTTTCAGAAGGACCTTGAATTTCTCCAGCTCGCCTTTTTTCAAAGGCTGGTCGTGTTTTACATAGAGGTCAAACCGCTTTGTGTCCAGCGCCGCGGCAAGAAGAAGCTCCGTCGTCAGCCGCGCTTCATCGAAGCCTTTTTCCGAGAGATAGGTCGTCCCCCATTTAATTATGTCTAAGACTGTCCAGGTTTTTTCTTTAACAGGCATTCAAGTTTAGATTTTATCCATAAACGAATTGAGAAGGCGTAAAGTGCCCGGTGTAATTGTGCTCCGCAACGACTTCGTCATTTCATACCAGCCTTCATGATATCAACGATGTTTTCCCCTATGTCCCCCTTCGGTTCCTCGACAATTCTTCCTATCTCCGTTCCATTATGATAAAAAATAAATGTTGGAACACGTTTGACATTCAGGCCGCGGGTCAACTCATCCCTCCAGCCGGGCGATTCCGGTACGGCGATGAAACCGATCCTGTGTGCCAGTGCCGTTCTGCTCATTATGCTGAGGAACATCGGAACCCACATGTGGCTGTCCGGGCACCATGATCCGAACACAACGGAGACGGAGTCACCGGAACTCAGAGAATCAATTTGGTGAATCAAGCCCGCGGCTGGATTATACAGAGAATAGTTGTTCTTGAACCATGAAGAATCCTGGAATGCCGACAGCTCTACCGGGCCGATCAGGACGCGCTGATGCGAAATTGAATCTACTGCAACATTCTGGGCCTTCGCCCGGGAGCTCAATAACGCTAGAGCCAAAAGCAAAAACGACAGTCTCATTCCTTCTCCCTTCCAGTTATGGATTCTTCGGACGATCTAATATCGACGCCCCACATCAGCTTCGATCTTAACAAGCTAAAAAATCCGTTCGTGTTTTTTCTCAAGAGTGTGATCCTGTGCGGAGCGAGCGAAACGCCGAATTCCGCCGGAGGCGCCTGGACCTTCGAAACCTGACCGTCGGCCGCCAACATAACATGCTTATATGCTGAACGCACAACGATGCGAATTTCCGAGCTGTCGGGTACGATGACTGGACGTGCCGAAAGTGTATGAGGCGATATCGGACTAATCGCGATGACCCGGCTCTCGGTCGAAATAATCGGTCCGCCTGTCGACAGGCAGTACCCTGTCGAACCCGTCGGAGTACTTATTACGATTCCGTCCGCGCGATAAGTAATGAGATATTCGGAATCCACATACGTCTCGAGATCGATCATGCGGGGTGAGCCGGCCTTGTCGATCACGACATCGTTCAGTGCAAAGACCGAAGATGCCTCCTTTCCCTGGCCAAACGAAGCTCTCAAGACTGTTCTATGCTCGAGACTGAATTCTCCCTTCAGGAGTCCGTCGATGCTGTTTCTGAGTTCATCGAAATTCAATTCGGCGAGAAAACCCAGTTTGCCGAGGTTGACGCCGAGGATTGGTTTGCCCAGATCGCCTACAATTTTCGCCGTCCGCAGGATTGTGCCGTCGCCGCCGAGCGAAACTATCACATCAGAAATTCTTGGAACTTCGGAGGAGGAGACTGATGCCTCCCCGGCATCAAATCCGCACCTGGTTCTCATCTGCTCCGAAATCTCCCTTTGAATCGCGAAATTTATCCCGCGCTCCTGAAGAATCTTGATTAGTTCGAACGCGGTCTCGCATGCGGAGGTCTTGTCGACGTTGCCGAGAATTCCGATGGAAAAATTCTTAGGCGGTGTAAATTTCTTTTTCATCACAGGCACAAGGTTTATCCTAGTTGAGTTTATGGTAAACATGGTAAAATTTCAATTGCGGAAAGAATTCGGACACCAGGGGGAAACAGCCTATTCTTCCCACTGTCACAGATCAATTCTCCGATGCTATGTGCACATCAGATCCGTGTGTTTGCTCCCGGCCGGAATCTTAAGAAGCAGGCACTCCGGACCGGCTAACCCTTGCCGCGGGGTACCCTCGTACACCGAAAGCAAACGAAGGAGAAGATTTCAGCCATAGATCTTCTTGAGGTCCACCTTTTTGCCGTAGCTTCTCTCACTGATAGAAGCAAGCCGCTGCACTTCCTCCTTGGTCAGTTCCTTCGCGCCCCCCATCTGCATAACGATGAAATTGATTGCTGCAGTGTGCTCCACCTTCTCCATCTTATCATAGGCCTCATCGAGCGTTGAGCCGCACGTAACCACGCCATGGTTAGCAAGCAATATCGCATCGAATTCCTCCACGAGAGGCTCGATAGCCTCAGAGACTTCGGCCGTGGAAGGAGTGGAGTAACTTGCCAGCGGAATTTTCCCTAAAGCAACAATCACCTCCGGAAAAATTGGCTTGTCCAGAGCAATCCTGGCCGCTGCAAACGCGGTGGCATGCACCGGATGGGCATGAACAATTCCCCTGATATCCGGACGTTTCTGATAAATGAGACTGTGCATCCCGAATTCAGTCGACGACCTCCCGATACCTGCAACGACACGACCATCGAGCCCGACGACAATCAATTCATCTTCATCCACATCTGCTTTGCTCCTTCCGCTCGGAGTAACCAGGATCGTACCGTCGTCCAGCCTGATACTCACGTTTCCGTCAGTGGCAGCCACGAAGCCGTGCTCCGCCAGCTTCCGGCACACCTTTATCAGGTTTTGCTTATGAGCTAATAACTCCATACTCACCTTACCTTGCTCCGAAAGATCACCTCAGAAGTGGGAGAGCGCTCTTCCAGATTTTGTTTTCAGATTCCGGATTAATCCCGTTGATAGTCGCCCTGCGAAGCTCTTGCACGATTTCGTCGACCCTTGATTTTCTGATTTGCGCATTCTGCAACCTGACGATGAGAATCGCATCGACGATGGGTACTTGCAAATTCTTGTCATTAGCGTAGAACGAATCGAGCCCGTTTCGGATTTCGCCTACGTTCAGCCCCATGAAAGCGTCATTGTAGTTAACCGCATCCGCATTGAGCGAAGCGTGTTGAGACCAGAAAACCGACATGTTATACAATCCATCGACGTAGAAAGTCTTCCTCGTGACAGTTTCTGCTTCCGTCCCTATCACGAGACTCCTCCACGTGACGCCGTTTTGAGCGCCGATCATGGGCTCCTGGGCAAATACATTTATGCTGTTGAGTATCAGAACGGCCGACACAAACATTACGCTTGCGGAAATCATGCCTTGGTTGGAGCTTTCGCTGAATCTCATTTAATCTTCTCCTTTGTTTCCTGCGATCTGAAAGTTACTCACGTTCGCACATCGGAATCAGCCTTCAAGGGCGAGCTCAGGCCACTTTTTCGCCGAATTCAAGGCTGCGACGATCGTTTGAAAATCTTTGTATGCCTCATAAAAGGTACTAACCGGCTCTTTATCATTCACGATAGCATTATAGAAATCTTCGAACTCGGCCCGATATCCCCAGTCGGTCTCTATCGTCTCTTCTATGTCCGGTTTGCCTCCGTGTCTCAGAAGAATTCTATTTCCTTCGGCCTGTATTGTCCCTTTTTCACCAAGAATCGTGAGGCGGTTCCCGTTGAAGCCGGTTGCGCTGTAGTATACGTTGAAGACTCCGTTTACGCCTTCCTCAGTGACGAACTGAAACGACATCGAATCTACTTTCCCGATGCGTGGATTCACACTCCTGGTGAACGCCACTCCGGACCTGATCTCTCCAAAGATATCACGAAGTACGGCTATCTGATGTACTCCGCCGTCGGTTATGAAGCCTCCGGGATACTGGTGATCCAGCCGCCACTGTGTTTTCGCATATTTGTTTCCTGAATCCATCATATTGAAATTATCCCAGAAGACCGAGTAAGGTTTTCCAATTTTCGATTCACCGATCAGGGTTTTAACTCTCCTGAAGACGGGATTGTACCTGTAATTCTCGGCGACCATCATAACCCGCTCATACCTGTCTTCGAACGAAGTCATAAGTTCCGCGTCGAATACGTTTGAGGCAATCGGCTTCTCTACTATGACATGCTTCCCCGCTTCGAGGGAGTCCTTGGTGACGACAAAGTTAAGATGAATAGGAAGGACGATATCCACCGCCTCGACCTCTGAATTTGTAAGTAAGTCCTTGTAACTCAGATAATACGGGACACCACCGACAAGTTTGGAAAACTCCTTTGCCTTCCTCTCCGTGTGGTTGCAAACGCAGACAATTTCAAATTCATTCTTCAGCTTCTCAAGCGCGGGCAGATGGAGGTCCCTGGCCGCTATCCCCGCTCCTATGATTCCGAGTTTGATGGCCATTAATAATTCCTTTTGTAGATGGGTGAGCTTAGCTAAACAACCTTAGTAAAAGAAATCTAAACGATGTTCGGCTATCTTCAAAGGAAAAAGGTTACCACGGGTCTGCGACAAAAATATAAAACACATAGGCAGTAGAGTAGGAGAGGAGGCGCGATGGTGAGCATCACGGCTGCCCCTCCCCTCGTCGAACCGGACGTGCAGTTTTCCCGCATCCGGCTCTCCTGTGAACTTTCGTCTCAAGTTTGTCGCGAACTCT
>JAMCXB010000023.1 GCA_023480735.1 Bacteroidota bacterium
CGAGGATCCTCCGCGTCTTCCGACTAAAGACAGTCCGGACAGAGCAGAGGCACAGCTCGATGAAATCATCCCGGATAATCCCAATAAGCCGTATGACATGAAGGATGTTATCGGGCTGGTGGTCGACAACGGGGTCTTTTTCGAAGTGCACGAGTTATTTGCACAGAATATACTCGTTGGTTTTGCACGTCTCGGAGGAAGATCGGTAGGGATAATTGCCAATCAACCTGCAGTTCTTGCAGGCGTACTTGATATCGATGCCTCCATCAAGGCGGCCCGCTTCGTCAGATTTTGTGACGCCTTCAACATTCCGCTCCTTGTCTTCGAGGATGTCCCGGGCTTCCTGCCTGGAACCGATCAGGAATGGCGGGGCATAATTAAGAATGGCGCCAAGCTTTTGTTTGCCTTCAGCGAAGCAACTGTGCCGAAGATTACAGTCATAACACGCAAGGCGTACGGCGGTGCTTATGACGTGATGAACTCGAAGCACATAAGGGGCGACATTAACTTTGCCTGGCCCTCTGCGGAGATAGCCGTTATGGGACCGAAGGGTGCGGTAGAAATCATCTTCAGGAAGGATATAGAAGACGCCGATAATCGTGAGGAAGTAGAGGCGAAGCTGATATCGGACTACATCGCGAAATTTGCCAACCCGTATATTGCCGCAGAGCGCGGATACATAGACGAGGTCATTGAACCATCCATGACGCGTTCAAAGCTTATCCGGGCATTCGAAATGCTTGAAACGAAGGTAGATACGAATCCTAAGAAGAAACACGGGAACATTCCGTTGTAAATTCAAAAGGCCAGGAGTCAAGATTCAACGGCGGGAATCTGCAAATGGTCTCGGCCTTTTTTTGACTTTTTACTTCTGACTTACTTCATCCATCCGTTTTTCCTATACCACTCTAAGGTGATTGCCACCCCTTCTTCGAGAGACAGCTTTGTCCTGAACCCGAGTTCATCATAAGCCTTCTTGGGGCTGCACAGCCAGTTCGATTGTACGCCGTCGCGTGCCTTCTCGATATTCATCAACGCGGGCTTACCCTGCATACGGGCCGCAAATTCGCTGATTCCCGCAACTGCGTATAGAAGGAAATGAGGGATCCGAGCTTTGATTACCCATTTGTGCAGGATCTTTTTGGCGATATCTCCCAACATTTCCCAGTCGTAGACTCCTTCATTTGATATGAAGTAGATTTGCCCGGCAGCTTTCGGATGCTCGGCGGCGGCTATGATCCCGTCGACCAGATCATAAGAGTGGACAAAACTGAGTATCTTTCTCCGAAAGCCTGACAAAGGGAGAAAATGCTTGTTTATAGAGTTGAAGAACTCGAAAACGTCCTTATCCCGCGGACCGTACACGGCAGGCGGCCTGATAATAGTGATCGGCAGCGCCTGCACGTGTGCCAGGCATTCCTTCTCAGCCTCCATCTTGCTCCTGCCGTATGTCGTTATAGGATGGTACGGCGTGTTCTCATCGACAGGTTCCATACCTGTTCCCGGACCGACCGCAGTGAGGCTGCTTGCAAGGACGAATCGCTTCACCCCCGGGTTGTACTTGCGCACTGCGTCCAGGAGGTTCTTCGTGGTCTGATGGTTCCCCAGGAAATAGACGCGCTTGTCCTTTGCCTTTGTAACGCCTCCGACGTGGAACACATAGTCTGCTCCTTCCACAGCTGAGCGGAGCGAATCGGGATTTCCGTAATCGGCTTTGACGAATTCAACCGGCAGATCGTTGACATATTCAAGCTTTGTGGATTTTCTGATGAGGCATGACACCTTATAATCGCGTGCGAGCAGCTTTTCGACGAGCTGGCTGCCGATGAAACCGGTCGAACCGGTAACGAGAGCTTTCATGCTGCGTAGTTCCTTTCTGCGTCTGAGATTGAAAACGAAGGATCGATCACGAAATTTAGACTCATGAAAACCGGTTGAACATGACTCGTCATGCCGCAGAGCCTGAAGTTTGAACACGTAAACAAAGAAAGTTATATTGATTCGGCAATCCAAACAACAACGATGGAGAGGCAGATGTCAGAAAGCAATCCTGTGACCATTATCGATCAGCTCTCGAATTACAACGACATGACCGTTACGATCCGCGGCTGGATTTACAACAAGAGATCAAGCGGAAAGATACATTTCATACTGGTCCGCGACGGCTCCGGGGTTGCCCAATGCGTAGCCGTGAAGAACCAGTTGAGTCCAGAGGTTTTCAGCTTGTTCGACCTGCTGACCCAGGAAAGCTCTGTTACGGTGACGGGAAAAGTCCACAAAGACGAACGCGCACCTGGAGGATACGAGCTGCAAGTTGAAGACATGAAGCCTATAAGCATCGCAAATGATTATCCGATAACTCCGAAAGAACATGGCACTGAATTCCTTATGGATCACAGGCATTTGTGGCTGCGGTCATCGAGGCAGCATGCGATCCTTAGGGTGCGGCATCGGATAATAAAAGCCGTCAGGGAGTTCTTCGATAACAAGGGATTCACGCTGGTGGATTCTCCTATTTTGACGCCTGCGTCCGTAGAGGGGACGAGCACTCTCTTCGAAACGGATTATTTCGATCTCGGGAAAGCCTATTTGACACAGAGCGGACAGCTTTACGCGGAAGCTGCGGCGATGGCATTCGGCAAGGTTTACTGCTTCGGACCCACCTTCCGAGCTGAGAAATCGAAAACAAGAAGGCATCTGACGGAGTTCTGGATGGTTGAGCCGGAGGTGGCCTGGGCTGATCTCAACGACGATATGGACCTCGCCGAGGAGTTCATCGAACACGTGGTGCAAACGGTGCTAAGGGAATCTACCGAAGAGCTGAGACTTCTCGAGCGGGATGTTACGAAACTACAGCCGGTGAAGCGGCCGTTCCCGCGTCTCCATTATGACGAGGCCGTTGAAATTCTCAAAAAGAACGGTGTGGACTTCCAGTACGGCAACGATCTCGGAGGGGCGGATGAAACGATTATCTCGCAGCAGTATGACAGACCGGTCATGGTACACCATTATCCTGCGGCGTGCAAAGCCTTCTACATGAAGCGGGACCCGGAGCGGCCTGATCTGACGCTTTCCGTCGACGTCCTCGCACCGGAGGGATACGGTGAAATTATCGGCGGGAGTCAGCGTGAAGATGACTATGATACGCTGGTAAAACGCCTCGAGGAAAACAATCTCCCGAGAGAACCCTTCGAATGGTACCTCGACTTGAGAAAGTATGGAAGTGTCCCTCACTCCGGATTCGGATTGGGGATCGAGAGAACGGTCACCTGGCTCTGCGGACTGGATCACGTCAGGGAGACAATTCCATTTCCAAGGATGATATACAGGAATACGCCGTAGAGTTTGGAAAATTGCGAACACCTGTGTGGTCAGGTACCCTATTGCAAGGATCGAGAAAATCATCACGAACAGTTCCAATGTGAATTCTGGAGGGAAAAATGCTGCAAATAGCGGCTCTTCGAAAGAGCTACGGATCCACGCGCGCTCTTGACGGGGTGTCGTTCGAAGTCAAGCCGGGCGAAATATTCGGGCTCCTCGGCCCTAACGGGGCGGGCAAAACGACGACTATTAGAATATCTCTCGGGATCATAGAGCCCGATTCCGGGACTGTGCTGTTCAACGGGAAAGAACTGAACGCCGGTATGAAGGACTCACTGGCGTATCTTCCGGAAGAGAGAGGGCTTTACCGCAAGAGCAGGGTCATCGACGTCCTCATATACTTCGGCGGGCTGAGAAGTGTTCCGCCTATCGAGGCGAAGAAACGTGCGATGCATTGGCTGGAGAAATTTGAACTCTCCGGAGTAGCTAATCACAAAGTGGACGAGCTTTCCAAGGGAATGCAGCAGAAAGTCCAGTTCATATCATGCCTTCTGCATGAGCCAGACCTGCTTATTCTTGATGAGCCTTTTTCAGGATTGGACCCGGTTAACCAAATCGTCATGAAAGACATGATCCGCGAGATGAAGACAAAAGGAAAAACGATCATCTTTTCAACTCACCAGATGGAACAGGCCGAGAAGCTGTGTGACGAGATTTGCCTCATAGACAAGGGGAAAGTCGTGCTCTACGGAGAACTCGGCACCATCAAGCGGAAATACGGGGACGATACGATCCATATGGAATTTGAGGGAGACTCGTCTAGTCTTAAGAGCCTTGCCGGTATTGCCGATATGAACCTGTATGAGAATTACGCGGAGGTCAGAATAAGGGACGGCATGAGCCGCCATGAATTTCTCAAACAAGTGGTATCGCTCGTGGATGTTACCAAGTTTTCCGTCGAGGAGGCGTCTCTCAATTCGATATTCATAAGTGCAGTGAATGCAGACAAAACCGGGGGGGGAAATGTCGCTTAAGAAAGCTCTGGTAGTTGCGCGTTGGGAATTTGTCGAGAAAGTCAGGACAAAAACTTTCATTATCTCTCTAATACTGATGCCTGTCTTCATCATAGTCGTGTCGGTTGTTCCGTCGCTTCTGATAAACAAGCCAAGCTCTACCACAATCAATGTTGGTATCATCGATAAAACAGGAGAGATAGCCCCGATACTCGACGTTAACCTGCTGGGTAAGTACAAACTTCCGGACGGGCGCCCGAATTACAATGTGGTTGTTATTCCACCCGGCGACAGCGCGCGAACGGAAGCGAATAGAATGGTGCTGAGCAACCGATTGTCATCATACATCGTGGTCGACACAAACATCATGAGTTCGCGCAAGTTTGAATACGTATCGGAGAATGTTTCCAACTTCAAGGACATTTCGAGGCTTCAATCCGCAGTGAAGGACATTCTTGTGACGAATGAGCTCCAACGGAACGGCATAAAACCCAGCATTGTGAAGGAAGTGACAAGGCCGGTGGACCTGGAAACAGTCAGACTATCCAAAGAGGGAAAGGAGGAGAAGACCCAGGCGGGTTCCGGTTTTATTTTGGGGTATATCTTCATAATTATACTTGCATTCTTCGTGGTGACTTCCGGTCAATTGCTGGTGAGGAGTGTTGTCGAAGAGAAGTCAAACAGAATAGTAGAGGTGCTGTTATCCTCTATGACCGCGGATGAAATTATGACGGGAAAAATTCTCGGATTGAGTCTGCTCGGATTGACCCAGCTTGCCGTCTGGGGAGCGATAGCGATCTCGTTTGCCGGTCAGCTCGCCGCGTTCATTACGGTACCGGGCAGCATCTGGTGGGAAGGTGTGTTCTTCGTACTTGGATTCCTCTTCTACTCATCGATATTTGTTATGGCCGGTGCGCCTGTAACTACCGAGCAGGAGGCACAGCAGGCAACTACTTACGTCTCAATGCTCTTGTTCCTTCCGATAGTTCTTGCGACGATGGTTGCTCAGAACCCAAGTGCGTCTTACATAAAGATCCTTTCCCTGATTCCTCTCCTTACACCGACTATGATGGCTTTTCGTATTCCGATTCAGACTCCCGACCTGTGGGAGCTGATTGCAGGTACGCTGATTCTTATCGGCTCAACATACTTCTGTATGATAGCAGCAGGAAGGATATTTAAGATTGGCATTCTGGTGTACGGTAAGCGGCCGAGTCTTAATGATTTGGTGCGCTGGGCGATGAAGAAAGGCTAGAAAACCGGGGGATTTGCGCCATTTAGCGACGTTTTCGGAGTGGACCGGCGACGGTAACCCCTCACTTATGGTTTCTCGCCAAGCCGCAAAGCGAACCGCTCGTCAACATTTCTTTGCGTTCTTGGTGCCTTTGCGAGAGAAATAACCCTTTCAGTGAGGCATCCCCCCGACGGGGGAAGGCCGTTGCTTGTTTGAGCTCAAAGGGGTAAATTTAAAGCCTCGGTGACAGAATCTTGCGCCAGGAAACGTTTTAAAAGGAGAGGTTTGAAAAGAATACTCATTGCGATTGATGGCCCTGCAGGCTCCGGAAAGAGCACCACGGCAAAGCTCGTGGCTCGGAGGCTGGGTTATGTGTACGTAGACACCGGAGCTATGTACCGTGCAATGACATTCAAGGTTCTTGCTTCCGGCATAGATCCGGCCGATGAATCTGCAGCCGTCAAGCTTGCCACTGAGACCCGGATTTCACTCGTAGACGGCGGCGAGCTCAAGGTGATTCTGGACGGCGTTGATGTTACGGAGGCCATCAGATCCGAGGAGGTCACGAAGAACGTCAGCCTCGTCAGTTCCTACACTGCGGTGCGTGAGCTCATGGTCGAGAAGCAGCGTGAGATTGACTCCGGAAAGGGGTGCGTAGTAGACGGCAGGGACATCGGTACGGTCGTCTTTCCGAACGCAGACCTGAAGATTTACATGGTGGCCGACATCGCAGAGCGGGCACGGCGCAGGCAGGAGGAACTATCGGGGACGGGTGTAGATCTGCCGGTGCAGCAGGTCGTACAAGAACTTAAGGAAAGAGATTTCAAGGATTCTACACGGGAAACCAGTCCGTTAAGGAAAGCGGACGATGCTATCGAGATAGACACCACAAACTTGACGATCGATGAACAGGTTGAGATTATTTTGAACTATGCACGTGAAATTGCGGTAGGACATGAGGAGATGCAAAGAAAATGAAGGTGACTATAGATAAGAACAGCGGCTTTTGCTGGGGGGTCGTCAGAGCTATCGATTTTGCGGAAGAAGAGCTCGGTAAATCAGGCAAGCTTTATTCTCTCGGGGACATAATACACAATCCACAGGAGATCGACCGTCTCGGCGAGAAAGGCCTTCAGACAATTTCCCACAAAGACCTTGAGAATATAAGAGACGCGAAGGTCCTCATAAGGGCACATGGGGAGCCTCCATCTACGTATAAGCTTGCAAAGGAATACAATCTGGAGATAATAGACGCTACATGCCCGGTTGTCACGAAGCTTCAGGAACGCATAAGGAAATTTTACGATGATGGTTACCAGGTCGTAATCTTCGGGAAGAAGGATCATGCGGAAGTGATAGGTCTCCGCGGCGTTTGCAATGACGAGGCGGTAGTAGTGAAGTCGGTCGACGAAGCACTTACAAAGGTCGACTTCCGACGGAAGACTGTGCTTTTCTCCCAAACCACGATGGACAAGCCCACGTTCTATGCGATAAAGGAGGCGTTGTCCAAGAAGGTGAAGGACCTCGTCGTCGGAACGATGGAAGAGATAGCCAAGACATTTCTCGCAAAGGACACGATATGCGGGCAGGTCTCCGGCAGGGACAAGAAGCTGCGAGAATTTGCGGCCCGGAACAATGTCGTCATCTTTGTTGCCGGGAAGAACAGTTCGAACGGCAAGGTGTTGTTCGAAATCTGCAGAGAGGAAAATCCGTCGTCCTATTTTGTGGAGAGCGAGAAAGAGATTCAAGCTCAGTGGTTCGAGGGAGCCGAGACCGTAGGTGTAACCGGAGCGACCTCCACGCCCCAATGGCTTATGGAAAAAATCGGACGTTCAATCGAAAGAATAGATCAGGGAGATGCCCCAATCGGGATCTCTCAGGAAAGCCGCGACAATCAACTGATGTTCAACGAAAAAAACACTTTACATTGAACTCTGCGGCGGCTTGGGTTTGATGCAAGGTGATCAACACATTTGGCCATGAGCGTAAGCTCCTGGCTGTAAAAGGAGAGAGTTAATGACCGAAGAAGTCGAAGATCCCGCGCGCGGGGAGAAGGTCACAGACACGATGGTAATGCAAAGTCCAGAAGAAACGAAGACAAAGAAGGCACAACCGAGCAGAGTAAAACTGCTTGCCGGGGATGATTCGCCTTACAGCGAGGCAGAACTCAAGGAGATGGTGGATCTCTATGACAAGAGTCTTAAGCAGTTCGATGCAGGCGAAATCGTCAAAGGAAGAATAATCGGACTTACTGATAACGATGTTATAGTAGATATCGGATTCAAATCGTCCGGGTTGGTACCGAAAATCGAATTCCCGAATCTTAACGAGTTGAAGGCTGGCGATGAAGTAGAGGTTTTCCTCGACAGCGTAGAGGACCAGGACGGTCAGGTTGTATTATCGCGCCGGCGGGCGGATTTCATCAGGATCTGGGACCGCATAGTCGATGCTCACGAGAATCAGACTGTTTTGCAGGGTACGGTGTTGCGTCGCGTAAAGGGCGGTTTAATGGTGAATCTCATGGGCTTGGAATCATTCCTGCCGGGATCTCAGGTCGACGTTAAGCCGGTCAGAGATTTTGACTCTTTTGTCGGAAAGACCATGGACTTCCGGGTTGTGAAGATAAATGAAGCGGCAGAAAACGTTGTTGTGAGCCACAAAGCGCTCCTTGAGGCGGAACTCGAGGAACAGCGCAAACGCATTCTCTCCAAGCTTGAGAAGGGTCTTATTCTCGAAGGAAATGTAAAGGCTATTACAGAATTCGGCGTGTTTGTCGACCTGGGTGGCGTCGACGGTCTGATTCACATCACAGATCTCTCCTGGGGAAGAGTCAACCACCCGTCGGAAATTGTGAAGCTCGACCAGAAAATCCAGGTCGTCGTGACAGACTTCGACGAGGAGAAGAAGCGCATCTCTCTTTCGATGAAAGCTCTGAAACCCGAACCGTGGAAGAGTATTGAAGACAAATACCAGGTCGGCCAGCGTGCCAACGGAAAGGTCGTTTCTTTGACCGAGTATGGCGCCTTCGTAGAAATTGAGAAGGGAATAGAGGGCCTTATTCATATATCGGAAATGAGCTGGACCGAACATGTCAAGCATCCCTCACAGAAGGTTTCGATGGGACAGACGATAGAGGCGGTTATCCTAAGCCTCGACAAGGATAATAAGAAACTGTCACTGGGATTGAAACAGCTCGACCCCGATCCATGGGAGCAGCTGATTGAGAAGTATCCAGTCGATTCAAAGCACAAGGGTATCGTCCGCAACCTCACAAATTTTGGGGTATTCGTGGAACTCGAAAGCGGCGTCGATGGCCTGATCCATATTTCGGATCTGTCGTGGACGAAGAAAATACGTCACCCCGGAGAACTTGTTAAGCGTGGGGACGAAATTGACGTTGTGGTCCTTTCAGTAGATAAGGAGCAGCGCCGTATTTCGCTTGGGCACAAGCAGGCGCTCGACAATCCCTGGGATAAATTCGAGCAGGAATTTAGAACCGGATCTGAAGTAGTAGGAAAGGTGATCAGGCATATTGAGAAGGGCGCTATTGTCGAACTTCCAGGTGAAGTGGACGGCTTCATTCCCCATTCCCATATGTCGCCCAACAACCTGAAGAACTTCTCGGCACATTTCCCGGCTGGTGAGTCTCTGAACCTTAAGGTCATAGAGTTCGACAAAGACGGGAAACGAATCGTTCTGAGTGCTCTGGAGTATTTCAAGGACAAGGATGCCGCACAGTATCAGGAATTCCTTGCAGCCCACAAGATAAGTCCTGACGAGAGGCGCGATCGGAGACCTCGTTCGACTGAGAAAAAGCCTAAGGAACAATCTGAAGCATCTCAGCGGAGCGACGCCACCGGGTCGACTCAGACGAAGGAAACAGCGGAAGCCGAAAACCATCTATCTGACACTGGCTCGCAACCCGAGGAGGATCGCACAGGGTCTCCGTCATCAGACGCGGAAGATAAGAATACGGGCGACGCTGCTCCGAATCTCTAAGAACGGCTTGATTTTCAGGTCACATCGCCTGAAATTGACGCTGTCAGATGTCTGAAAGATTCTACGGAATGCAGAAGAAGCGTGTCGCTTTTGAGAGTCTCGGCTGTAAGTTAAATTACGCCGAGACTATTCAAATAGAGAAGGAATTCATACGGCGTGGATTTGACGTCGTGGATTCCTCCACACCAGCCGATGTCTTCGTAATTAACACATGTACCGTCACACAGAGCGCGGATAGTGACTGCCGCCAGATAGTAAGGCGCGCTCTCCGGAACTCTCCAGATGCGTATGTCGTGGTTACCGGATGCTATGCGCAGGGTAAACCCGATGAGATTGCACAAATAGAGGGCGTTGATTTGGTATTGGGGGCGAATGAAAAATTCAAACTCTTCGATTTTGTGGATGATTTTGCCAAGAATTATCATGCGCGGATCTTCGCAGGCCCGGTTCAAGACATAGTGGAGTTTGGCGCCGCCGATTCGGCGTTGGACGGAACGAGGCCGCAGACGGACGGACCACATGTAGCAAGGCACTCGGGTCTGCAAACCCGTACTCGCGCTTTCTTGAAAGTGCAGGACGGGTGTAACTACAACTGCTCTTACTGTACAATTCCCACCGTGCGCGGCAAGAGTCGTAGCCCGTCCATAGATTTTCTGATCCAGCAGGTAAAAGAGATTGCGGCGAACGGATTCAAGGAAGTCGTTCTGAGCGGTGTAAACGTCGGAGACTACGGCAGGCCGGAACCTCTTCAGAAATCTGACGACGGTCAGAGCCGATCCTTTCTGGAATTGTTAAAAGCTCTGGAGGATGTTGGCGGCATCGAACGGTTTAGAATAAGCTCGATGGAACCTAATTTGCTGACAAAGGAAATCGTCGAATTTGTCGCCTCGTCCGCCAAGTTCTGCAAGCATTTTCACGTCCCGTTACAAAGCGGGTCAGATGAGATCCTCAGAAAGATGAGGAGGCGGTACAATTCGAGCCAATATCGTGACACGGTGGAATACGTAAAGGAATTGATCCCGGAGGCGGGAATTGGTGCGGACATCATTGTCGGATTTCCGGGTGAGACAAATGAAGCCTTTGAAAGGAGCTACAATTTTGTGGAGAATCTCCCGCTTTCGTACCTGCATGTTTTCTCGTACTCTGAAAGAGGGGGAACGGACGCCAGCGGTTTTCACAGCAGCGTTGACCCGCGCGTTCGCCGGAAGAGAAGCGAGGTTATGAGAATGCTGTCAGCGAGAAAACGCTACGAATTCAACCGGCTGCACGTGGGTAAAATAGTGAGAGTCCTTATCGAGGACGAGGTAAAGAACGGGGAAGTGTTCGGATTTACCTCGAATTATGTCCGGGTTGAAATCCCTCTGGCTGCAACCTCCGGCGCCGCTGAATCTGTCGGTGAGTCTAACTTAACACACGCAAACGAAATATCTGATGTCCTTATAACCGGCATCAGCGATAACACTGTATTGGGACAGGTAATTCTATGAAGAAACCAGAAGCAAGAAGCAAGAAGTCAGAAGTCAGCGGCCAGCTATCAGCGGTCGGCAATCAGCAGTTGGTGGTTTGTGGTCAGTGGCATGGAACTACACGCCACAATTACCTCTTTTCTCTTGCTTCTTGCCTCTTGCCCCTTGTTTCTTGCATCCTGCTTCTTAGCTCTTTCAACGTTGCTTTCTCACAGTCCAGGATGGAATTAGGCGCAAAATTGTTTGAAAACATGAGTAGTGTCGAATTGTCCAAGCCGTTCAGTGTTGAGCGGAAGTCCCCCGCCCTTGCCGCCCTTGCTTCTTTTATGGTCCCCGGATTGGGAGAGCTGTACGCAGGTAGGTATGATGTGGGCAAGTATTCAACGATTGCAGAAGTATCGTTGTGGGTGTTCTATACCGCCACCCAGCTGTACTCGAACCAGGTGAGAAATGATGCGATAAATTACGCGAAAATATATGCTGGCGCGGATGTCAGCGGGAAATCGTCTCAGTTTTTCGTAAACATAGGAAACTTCCTGAATACTCAGGACTACAATATCAAGAAAATCCACGACGGCGATTATGGGAATTTGTATTCCTCCGCATCATACCAGTGGCAGTGGCAATCCGACGCGGAGCGCGGAAGGTTCAAGGCTCTCAGGATAAAAGCGGATGAGTACTTGAATTACGGAAGATATACGGCCGCGGTGATCATACTTAATCACCTTGTAAGTGCAATTGATGCCGCCAGACTTACTGCAAATTTCAACGCTTCTGCGACCTCTTCTCTCAACAACACACCCGGGACTGAAGGAATCTATCTGAATCTAGCGGCGTCCTTCTGACGAGAGGACTGGGGACTATGGGACTGGGGGACGGGGAGAATGGGAGAAAGAATAAATATTTATTTATCTCTTAACAGCCACCTCGCTAAAACGTCCGCATGAACCACGTCCTGCCGCGCCTCTACGCCATATACAATGAGCGCGGCATGAACCGAGCACGATGATATACAATAATCGAGGGTCGTGGTTCGTGCTGTTGCTGTTATACGCTGGCGCGCGTCCAGCCTTCAGCTGATTTCGTACACTTCGCCAGATGCCATTTCCGGGAGCTTCTTTAGTAGAGTTGGCATCAGCGGTCGTATGTACTCCAAACGGTTAAGCGGCGTTTGAAAAACTACTACCGCCAGCTTGT
>JAMCXB010000048.1 GCA_023480735.1 Bacteroidota bacterium
TGACGTTTGATGATTTGCACAACTTGTTGGTTTCGATTGGATTTGAGGTGAGGATCAGGGGGAGCCATCATATCTACCGGAATCAAGGGGTGGAGGAGAAGATTAACCTGCAAAAGGACAATAAGAACGCGAAACCTTATCAAGTGAAACAGATCAGGGCTATTCTCCTGAAATACAGATTTCTAATTGAGGAGGCATAATGTACAAATATGAAGTGATAATATTTTGGAGCGACGAAGATCAGGCGTTTGTCTCGGATGTTCCGGAGTTGCCAGGTTGCGTTGCTCATGGCAACACGTACTCCGATGCGCTCGAGAATGCTGAAGATGCTATTCAACTGTGGGTCGAGACCGCGAGGGAATTTGGCGACCCAGTACCGGTTCCAAAAGGGAAACGGCTGCAATTCGCATAACCCTGACGAAGGTAGTGTCCTTCAGTGGTGCTTCGTTACATAAGGTTACCTTCTTCTTCCCCCGTGTCCCAGTGTCTGAATTGAATCTCCAGCGTTGCAGCTTTGGAAAATTTGACCTCACCCTGTCCCTCTCCTATCGCACGGGAATAAGGCAACGGAATTGAGAGGGGATGTCAGTTCGAAACGGGAGGAGAGCTGAGATTGAAGGGTAACCCGCCGGGGTAGTTGGACAGCCCGAAGGGCTGATATTATTGTAGGATGGGAATGAAGGAGCAATTAAACCCCGAAGACATAACATTGGAATTGATACAATGATGGGTGTTTATCCGAGGCGAAGAAACAATGCCACCCCTTCGGGGTTGACGATTGCGGTTATTGATGATGTCTACAATAATGCCATCGCTTCGCGATTTGGAAAAAGCCGAGGATCGAAATATTTCTGAGCGGAAGCCCGAAGGGCTGACATTGTTTTGGGATGTGAAATGGAATCAGAAATAATTCCCCCGCTCCAGGATCAGGGGAATGTCTGGAGAAGAGACGATTCTTTGGACAAGCCCGAAGGGCTGATATTATTATAGGATGGGAATAAAGGAGCAATTGAACCCCGAAGGGGTGGCACAGATGAAGCGGGGAGGCAAGGATCCTGTCTGCGTGACGTGTGCCTCTCGAACACCACCTGTCCCTTTGTCCAAAAATCTTCTTGACAAAATCATTCCGATTGGCTAACGTACCCCCACAGATAGGCCCAGGAATCGTTCTAAACGGCATTTAACGATAGATAGCATGGATACGGAGTGAATTCATTCCATCCGCTCTTTGCGATGCACCTCCTCGTTAAAAGAATTCACATGTCACACGGAAAAGGATACGTCATGTATTCCTTTTGACAATGGTATTCTCGGACTGAGAGAAGTCAAAATCAGGAGGCGGAAATGTCACTGATTAGCTTTGATTTCATGGGTATTGGTCAGTTAAGTCTTCTCGTAATCATCCTGTATGTAGCGGCATGGTGCCCGATTGCAGAGGCGCAAGTCGGCACGGCCGACTACGATACTACCTGGATACCGCTCCAGCATACATTGAGCAGCGCGGGAGATTCTCTTAAGTACAGACTCGGCACCATCACAATCATAGAGTCGGCCGCCGGAAAGCTCCTGGACACACCCGGCGACTCGGTCAAGGTAACTCCGCCCGTAGGATTCCTGCTCTTGCCGGATTCGATTGTCACAATTGCCACGTCGTGCACGAGATTGTCCGGGATTCGGCTCGACACTACGGGCGCATATGCGGGGGCAAACGGTTTGCTGCCGGGTTCAATGGAAAACCTCCTCAGGATGAAGCCGGTGAGCAATTCGGGTTCTGGTTCGTACGTAGCCTTCATGGTCAGGACCTCCTCGACGATTGCAGACACGTTGGTAATCGACGGACTCTATGTGCTGTCGGTCGACACGACGAATGTCATGTGTGATTCGACAACGGGAGGGGTGCTCCAGCTGTCTCAAATCGGAGTTCCGGCCAACGCGACTTTTCTCAGCCGCCTTACGGTCCTTCCCGGGCCGGCAGCCAGGATTGGATTCGGACTTGCGGCCAGGCTTCCGAATGCCTACCAGACGGCAGGGAATATCATGGGCACTACCCGTGGCGGCTCGCCGGTTGCGGATACCGGCAGAGGCACCGTAATTACCTTCCTGGACAGGATGAACAACCTTACGCCTTATGGAACCTCCGCTCCGAAGGTGAGAGCGCTGCTGAGCCTCACGAGCACGCCTGGAAACGGAGTGTTGAGTGGAACGTCCGTGACCCATTGGTATGGCGACCATCATGTCGCGATATCCTTTGACAGCCTGTCGTACAGGAAGGCAGAGAAAATCGACCTGGAGTTCACGTTCGCAGGTTTCTCTATCAATACTGTGACGACTGCGTTGACTACCGGCATCGCTATCTCGCCGGGCAAGGCTGCTAACATTTCTGCGAGCATTACCAGCAAGGACGAATACGCCGTTGACGAGACGAAGAAATATAACCTGGTGGTAACGGATAAATATTTTAATCCTGTTAACTCGACATGGATTCAGGCAAGGGAGCTTACTCCTCACGGCGGCATGTTTACCGGGACAGGAATACACGGCGATTCCATTTGCACGGGTACACAACTACCATCGTTTTTTGTGATACGATTTGGGACTCCTTCGGGAATCTTGCTGACGACCCGGGCCTTTCGGTTACCCTTGAACCCAAACACCCATCATACGCAATAGTCTTCTCGACAAACGGGCTGGTTACATTCACGGGAGTACCGGTGACTTCGCCAGGCAGCGTTATTGACACTTCGTATCCCGCAGCGGGCGTGATTAGCAGGACTGTCTCATCCGGCGAGAAGACGGGCATAGATACAGTGAAATCGTGGCCGGCGTCAAATCATTCGCTTGTTGTCAAAACGCCAGTCTGGGTAACTCCTGCGGTATACTCAAAGGTTGTGCTTACTGTAGACGGCGAAGACGTCATGCTGGCAGGGGAGACAAGAACATTCGAGATCGAGAAACAGGATGTCTTTGGAAACCACATCGATTGGGGACTGCCGGGAGGTAATTTGCGGACAAATTCAGGGAAAATTACGAGATCTTCAGCCGGTCAAATCACAGCCGACTCGACAGGCCTGCATGCGGGCGTGGTGACCACCGGCCGTAGTCACGAAGGAAGCGTAACGGAGAGCTACTCGATCGTCGGACAGCCTGGAATTGCCAGTGTCGGCGGCACATTGGCAGCAGCCTTTCCTTTTACGGCCTCCGCAGCCGGACCCGACACAGAAGCGATCTATGTAAGACTCGTAAGCGGCGGCATAATCGCATACGATACGGTGAATGTTATTTCGGCTCCCACCGCTGCCGTACTACGATTGCACGTCACGCTTGACACGCTTAACGCCTTGAATCACCTCGCGGGTGACAGCGTCAGGATCACCGTCACTGCGAGGGACTCATCGGGGCGCCGCGTCTACACCTATGGTTCCGGTGAGCATGCGCTCTGGCTAAACAGCACCGCATTCAACCCGACTGTGGCAAAGGACACGACGCACCACTTTACATATTCAGATATTTGGGGCAAGCATGTGAGGTCCACAGGCGTGGGCATCGACGACACGGTGTTTAACCAGGGAGAGGCGGTATTCTATCTTCATAAGTTTGCCGTGGACAGCGTACCAAATACCATGTAAGTAATAGTTAACATCGCATCAAACGAGGTGGGCGGAGTCGACTTCGGAACCAACCCGAAGGCTGTCAGGGGACGGACGACATTTTACGCCTCCTCGTCGCTCCCAGTGTCCGGTCTGACGATCTACGTTTTCAACGGCGATAAGTCACGTATCTACGGTGAAGGGACAATCGCAGCCGTGAACGATGTCAGTGAAAGCCCGGAATTTCCACGGGAGTTCGCGGTGAGTCAGAACTATCCCAATCCATATGGAATGGTCTGAATGACGAAGGTCAGCAAGTCAGCACCGGAGTCTATTTCTACAGGATGGAAGCAGGGAACTTCATGCAAATGAAGAAGATGCTTCTGTTGCGGTAAAGTTGTACACATACGGTACATGAGAAACAAAACTATGCGCTCTGATGTGCCTCGTATGCAGTTAATCTTCACAAGTCCCTTTTCTCTCCATTGAATTTGTTTGCCCTGTGGGATATATTCACACTGTTACCCTGAGAAAGTAGAATACGGACGTTCTGTAAATTATTGATAAGTCTGATAGATTTTCGCAAGATTGGCAGTGTGACTGAGATGAGCAAACCGTACCAGTCCGTCTGCGATGGGTTCTATGCCGAGGTTCTAATCGCGGCGGTATCCATCGTTGACGAGGTCTCGGCTAAACTTGGAACTTTAGTCGGACAGCATCAGCTTACGGTCATGTAGAGTTTCCGTTAGCGAAGCCTTCCCCGCATCAAGTTCGCTCTGGTACCGAAAAATAAAAAAGGAGAACATTAAATGGCTACGATGATCACTGAGGAGTGCATTAACTGTGGCGCATGCGAGCCGGAGTGCCCGAATACGGCGATCTACGCTGGCGGCGTCGAGTGGGACTTCCTCGGCGAAAAACATCCCCCTGTCTCGAATGATTTCTATTACATTGTGCCTGAGAAGTGCACTGAGTGCGTGGGGCACCACGAGCAGGAACAGTGCGCCGCGGTATGTCCGGTCGACTGCTGCGTCCCCGATCCGAATCATGTTGAGTCGGAAGAAGTGCTTTTTGCCAGGGCAGTGCAGTTGAATCCCGAACTAGCGGGGCTTGAGCTGACTGCGGCCAACTCAAAATTCCACAAGTGAGCGGAATAAGTTTGGCCGGTCTGTCATAACGACGGACTTGGAAAAGGTCGGGCCTGAGCACCCGGCCTTTTTTTATGTAAAATGCTCTAAGCATATAGTGAAAACTTTTTCTGGTCGTTTGTATGTTCTAAGTGAGTATGAAACACGAATGAAGGAGAAGTGATGCTCATTGGGAAATACACGCTCTTCGCTCTCGAGACGGGTCGGTTTTATCTCGACGGCGGCGCGATGTTCGGTGTCATTCCGAAGGCGTTATGGAACAGAACGAACCCCGCCGACGACAGGAACCGGATCGAGCTCGCTCTGCGAACGCTCCTGATAAGGAATGACAAACGGTGCATCATGGTGGATACCGGGATCGGCGAGAACTGGGATTCGAAGTTCTCTGATATCTATGGGGTTGACCACTCGACATACTCGCTTGAGAGATCGCTTCTCGGGGCGGGGCTGTCGTTCGGTGACGTTACCGATGTAATTATCACTCACCTCCATTTCGACCATGCCGGCGGAGCCACGCATCGCAATGAAAGAGGAGAGATTGTTCCCGCTTTCCCAAACGCGACTTATTATATTCAGAAGAAACATTACGAGTGGGCGGTAAACCCGTCTGAGAAGGACCAGGCAAGCTTTATGAGCGAGAAGTATGTGCCGCTTTATGAAGAGGGGAAATTGCGATTGCTCGAAGGCGAAGTCGAATTCATGCCGGGAATTCGAATCAGGCTTTCCGACGGACATACGGTAGCACAGCAAAATGTGCTGGTTACCGACGGCACGAAGACACTCTTCCATCCGGGCGACATGATCCCTACGTCTTCTCATATACCCCTTCCGTTCATAATGGGATATGACAATTTTCCTCTCATCACACTGGAGGAGAAAAAAAGTCTATTGAGAAGGGCGGTTGAGGGCGGCTGGTTGCTGTTTTTCGAGCATGACCCCAAACACGCAGCCACTTATGTTGAGAAGACGGAAAAGGGTTACAGGGCGGGTAAACCGGTCGATATGAATTTGAGATGAGTTGCAGCGAGAAGAAAATCACGGCATGAGTGAGATGGCATGTTTCAACGAAAGAGCCTTCACGTCCGGACGAAGTGCTGTGAACGGAGGGTCACTCGCATGAGGCCGATGGATGTGAAAGATGTAAGAAATTTAAGGCGCGACTTTAAAAAACTCAAGGGAGATTATGCCAAAGGAGTTCACTAAAATAGCCGAGCTGTCCGAACTTCGCGAAGGCAAAGGGAGCGTGCACCGATTCGAAGACGATGAAATCGCCCTTGTGAAGCTTGAAGGCGGCGTCTACGCATTTATGAATATTTGTCCGCATCAGCACACGCCGCTCGTAGACAAATACGGCGGCCAGATTTCCGGGGAGAATCTGATGTGCCCGATGCACGGCTGGACTTATCACGTCAAGACTGGGAAATGCATTAACGAGAGCGGAAAACTGAAGATGCTTGAAGTCAAAGTCGAAGACGGTGCGGTCTTTGTCAGGAGAGGGATCAAGAGCTAGAGTTGGTGATGAAAGGGAATTCGGACTTTGTAAAACAGGCCGCGCTCGAGGAAGGATTCGATCTTGTCGGCATTACGGGGGCAGTCCCGCTGAAAGAGGAATCTGAAAGACTGAGCGAGTGGATTAAACGTGGCTATCATGCGACAATGCATTGGATGTCGAACGATGTCGGGAAGAGGACAGATCCGGATAAGATACTCCCCGGATCTCGTTCTGTGATTTCTCTCGGCCGGAACTACTACGTTCCAGCCGACTATCCACCCGGTTCGGCGAAAATTTCCCGCTATGCCTGGGGTGACGATTACCATATCGTCATCACCGAAATGCTAAAGCGATACACTAAGAAGCTCGAAGTGACATTTCCGGGACATGAGTTTATTTACTATTGCGATACCGGCCCGGTGATGGACAAAGTCTGGGCGCAGCGCGCGGGAGTGGGATGGATAGGCAAACACACGAACGTTATAAGTCAAAGGATCGGGTCGTGGATGTTTCTGGCGGAGGTAATAACAGATCTGGAATGCGAACACGACCAGCCTGCTGTTGACCACTGCGGAAGCTGCCGCGCGTGCATAGACGCGTGTCCTACCCAGGCAATCGTAGAGCCTTATGTGCTCGATGGGAACAGATGCATTTCCTTTCTCACCATAGAGAACCGGGACCCGGAAATTACGGACAGGCTCGCGCCGAAGTTCGAGGACTGGGTGTTCGGATGCGATATTTGCCAGGATGTTTGCCCATGGAACGAAAAGTTTCAGACTGCGACGGATGATCCGGCCTTTCGTCCGCGCGAAGAAAATCTGAATCTGAAAGCCGAAGAAGTTCATCTAATGACAAGAGTGGAATTCTCGACAAGGTTTCGGAAGAGCCCCGTGAAACGGGCGAAGTTCGAGGGTTTCCAACGCAATGCAAGAGCTCTTGTTCATTCCAGGTGACTAAATGAACGTTTCAAAAAGAAAAGGGAATTCGCTTGATATACAAAGGATTTATATTCGATCTGGACGGGGTTCTTGTGGACAGCTCAAAGATACATTATGCAGGATGGAAGAGATTCCTCAATAGTTTCGACAAAGACTTCGATTACGAGACTTTTCTCAGAGATTATTTCGGAAAAAGAGGTCAGGAGACTCTCGAACAGGTTTTCGGGAAAGGGAGATTTTCGGCGGAGGAAGCCAAGAAGATTTCCGACGACATAGATTCAAATTTCGTGAATAGGGTAGCGGAGTTTGGGATGCCCATAAGAGGAGCGCTTGGATTTGTCAGCGCACTGAAGGAGTCCGGCGAAAGGATTGCGCTTGCGACCTCGGCACCTCGTCAGAACGTCGATGCGTTTCTCGATGCGTTCAGCCTCAGAGGTGTCTTTGACGCGGAGGTTTGCGCCGACGATGTCTCCAGAGGGAAGCCCGATCCGGAGGTATTCGTGAAGGCGGCATCGCTCCTCAGCGAGGGTCCCTCCGATTGTGTCGTCTTCGAGGATTCCATGTATGGAGTGAGCGCCGCGAAGGCCTCGGGTGCGACGTGTATTGCGCTCCTGACCACGACGACACGTGAAGTTCTGAGAAAGGCTGACTATTTTATAAGTGATTTCGCGGACGAGGAATTGAAGAGAATAATCCGGCTAAAAACTAAGGAGAAGAAATGAATCACAGAAAGGTCATGATAATTGGTTCCGGTCCGGCGGGTTTGACTGCGGCAATATATACAGGACGGGCAAACCTCGAACCTCTTGTTTTTGAAGGGAGCCAGCCGGGTGGACAACTAACGATCACGACGGAAGTAGAAAACTATCCCGGTTTTCCGGAGGGAATAATGGGTCCCGAACTGATGGACGTCATGAAAAAGCAGGCGGAGAAGTTCGGTGCAAAAATGGTGTTTAAAGATGTGAGCGAAGTCGATCTATCAAAGAGACCATTTGTCATTAAGAGCGGAAATGAGACTTATACGGCAGACTCGATAATAATCTCAACCGGCGCTTCGGCGAAGCTGATAGGGATCGAGTCGGAGAAGGCCCTGATGGGTTATGGCGTCTCTGCCTGTGCGACATGTGACGGTTTCTTCTTCAAGGATCAGGAGGTCGTCGTCGTCGGGGGAGGAGATACGGCGATGGAAGAGGCGACCTTCCTGACGAAGTTTGCAAGCAAAGTTACGATCGTGCACCGGCGCGATTCATTGCGAGCCTCGAAGATCATGCAGGAGCGGGCGTTCAAGAATCCGAAGGTCAAGTTTGTGTGGAATTCTGTCGTCGATGAAGTTCTCGGTGTCAATGAGAAGCGTGTGCGCGGAGTCATGCTGAAGAATGTGGTGACCGGAGAAAGAACCGAGCTGAAGTGCGATGGGTTATTCGTTGCGATAGGCCACCAGCCGAACATCTCGGTTTTCAAAGGCCAACTGGAGACGGATGCCGTTGGCTATATAATTACGAAGAACGGCTCCACCGAGACTAGCGTGCCCGGTGTGTTTGCCGCGGGAGATGTGGCGGATAAGAAATATCGTCAGGCCGTAACCGCAGCGGGAACAGGATGCATGGCCGCCGTCGACGCGGAGAAATACCTCGAGGCACATCGGGATTGAATTCCTTCAAACCTGTTCCTTAAGAGAGGCGGGAATGCCAAGTTGTATATTGTAGTGTTATATTATCATAGCACAACAGAGGAGAGATGTGCATGAATCAGCTTATGCAACGAATTTCGATCAATCCCCATATCTGTTTTGGTAAGCCATGTATTCGTGGTACACGGATCTGGGTTTCATTGATTTTGGATTTCTTGGCAAGTGGCTCAAGTATCGAGGAGATTCTGTCAGAGTATCCTGGACTTGTGGAGGATGATATTCGTGCTGCTATCGCTTACGGTGCAGAGATGTCAAGGGAACGTTACGTTGAGCTTCCGTCCGAGTCAAAGGGATGAAGCTTAAACTCGACGAGAATTTTGGAACTCGGACTCAACGACTTTTCCGTTTGGCAAACCATGACATTCAGACAGTACACGATGAGAGAATCCAAAGTTGTCCGGATGAAAAGCTATTCAATATTTGTTGTGAAGAAGAGCGCTGTCTAGTAACGTTAGACCTTGATTTTGCGGATGTGGTGCGCTTTCCACCGGATCGAACAAATGGTATAGCGGTATTTCGTGTTCCACAAAATCCAAGCCTTGCTTTGTTAGAGCAACTTGTGAGAGATTTCCTAAGAATGCTTGGGGAGATTCCAATTAAAAAGCATTTGTGGATTGTTGAAGTGGGAAGAACAAGAATCCACCAATCGGAAGACTAAGAAATTGTGGGTCGGAATGGCATTCCGACCCATTTCAGAATTATGCTGCCGCCTCTTTGGGCTTCACTCCCTTGAATACCGATGCGAGTGCAATTCCGGCAATGATGTACTCAATCACACCGTAGATGAGCCACTGAAGCGCAAGCGAATGCGGTATCGCAATCATCGCGTAGGTGGCGTATGCCGCCGGAATGCTCATCCAGAGACCGATATAAAGCCCGTACCGTACACCTTCCCATATCCCCTTATTCTGGTATCCTTTAGAGAATATGAATGAGAAGAAGAACGCTATGAAGATGTTCACGACGTGGAATATCCACATCTTGGAATTCATGTCCGAACGCCAGACGTTCTGAATCGAGCTGTAGGCCCCTGCAAGGAATACGCCATCGATCAGAAACATGAGGATTTCAAGGACTATGAAGACCACAACAAACCCAAGCCATACCTTCTTGTTCATTTTGCCTCCTTTTTGTTTTTGGGGATTAATCGCAAATGACTCAACAGATTGTAACAAACCCTGAGACAATATTCAAACGAGTTCATGCCGGTTTTCTTTTCGACAAAATTCTTATATTTGTCTTGGTCTTATGGATATCAAAACTCGTAAAAAGATTGTGCTGGTTGGGGAGAGGGTCCTCGTAATTCCAGACAAGAACCAGGAAAGGACGGAGCACGGACTGTACCTGCCTCCAGGCGTGAAAGACAAGGAAAAAGTGATGGGCGGTACTGTCGTACAGGTCTGTCCGGGCTATGCAATCGCGAATCCGAATTATATTGACCAGGAACCGTGGTCTACTTCTCCTAAGGAGCCCGTTAAATACATACCTCTGCAGGCGGAAGCGGGCGATTATGCCCTGTTCTATCGCGATCAGGCGGCAGAGATCGAATTTGAAGAAGAGAAATACTTCATCGTAAGTCACTCGTCAATTCTAATGCTCGTCCGGAACTCGGAGTTTTCCGATGATTCATTCAGACTCGACACGACGCTGTAAGTTGCCATTCTGAGCGCCAATCGGCGATTCAATCCCGGTTTCTGTCCCATGTTTGTTTCAACTTAGTCCATGAGTTGTTAACTTAATGAGCAATGAGAGAGTTGTTGGTAATAGATGATGTGACAATAGATGGAAGCCTTTTGAGGCGCAACTTCGCATGCGACCTTCTAAAGTGTAAAGGCGCTTGCTGCAGCTTGCCCGGCGGGAGAGGTGCCCCCCTCCTTGACTCTGAAATAAAGGAGATTCAGGAAACACTTCCCGTTGTCCTCTCTATGTTGGGAGATGAAAAAAGGCGGATAATTGGGTCACGCCGAGACGAATCGGGAGAGACCGGTTTTTACGAGGGAGAAAGCGGAGACTATGTGACAACTTGTGTCGATGATGAGGATTGTGTCTTCGTCTACCGCGAAAACGGGATCGCGAAATGCGCTATTGAGCGCGCCTATAATGAAGGGAAAATCAGTTTCAGGAAACCTATCTCGTGTCATCTCTACCCCATAAGGATCGGTAATTTTGGCGGAGATGTTCTCCGCTACCATGAGATTGCGGAATGCAGACCCGCCGTCAGGAAGGGTGATGCGGAAAAGGTCGGCGTATTAGAATTCTTGAAGACCGCGCTAGTCCGACGCTACGGAGAGGAATGGTACAATAAGATTGATGTTCAGGTTAACGCAAATGTGGTTAATAAGGTCTGATGGGAGGCATTTACTGACATGCTGAAGTTTGGGCAAACGCAGCGCCTCAGTCAGGAGCTAAGGTTGCAGCCGCAGCAGATTCTCTATTACGACTTACTGCAGCAACCGATTTTTGCGCTGCAGCAGAGGCTGAGGACGGAACTCGATGAGAATCCCGTGCTTGAGCTTGAAGAAACTGAAGAGCTGGTCGAAGAGCCGGAGATGGAGCTCAAGGAATCTGATGAGAAAGCCGACGATCCGATAGACGAGCCGGAGTTCAGCGATGTGGATCTCGACGAGTTTAGAAATGACGATACCGAGATCAGGATGAAGCGGCGTACCGAAGACGATGAAGAGTTTGAATTCGCTCCCCCTGCGATAGAGAACATGTACGATCACCTTCTTCAACAGTTGCAGCTGCTGGATTTCAACGACAAAGAGAAACGGCTCGGAGAAGAGATAATAGGGAATATAGACGACGACGGGTATCTGCGTGAAGACTTGCAGAAGATAGTCGAGGATGCAAATCTTGCCTTCCAGCTCGACATGAAAATCGAGGATGGAGAGAAGGTCCTTGCCGGGATACAGACGCTGGATCCTGTGGGCGTCGGATCCAGGAGCCTGCGCGAGTGCCTGCTGGTCCAGCTCAGAGCCCGCACAGATATCGATCCAAAGGATCGGGCGATCGCACTGAGAATAATTGAGGATGGTTTCGAGGACTTTTCGAACCATCGCTACGATCAGCTTTCCAGAAAGCTGAATTTGAGCATGGAAGATATAAAGACAGCCGATGTGGTAATAAAGAAACTGAATCCCAAGCCGGGTGAGGGTTTCCTCCTTCCGCTGGAAACGACGATTGTGGTTCCCGATTTTGTGGTACAGGAAGACGAGCAGGGTGAGCTTGTTATTACACTCAACGAACGTGACATGCCGCAGGTCAGGATCAGCCCCCGGTATCTGGATATGATGAAACAGGCTCGCAGTCACAAGACGGATGCGCAGACGAAAGATTTTCTGAAGAGGAAACTGGAATCCGCGAAATGGTTCGTCAATGCGCTGCAGCAGCGGCGGCATACGATGATGCAAGTCATGCGGGCGCTCATTGAGACACAGCGCGAGTTCTTTACGGAGGGCCCGGACCACATCCGTCCGCTGATATATCGTGACATAGCGGACAGGACGGGTTTTGATATATCCACTATCAGTAGGGTCGTGAGTGCGAAGTATGTTCAGACCGATTACGGCGTGTTTAAACTGCGCGAACTTTTCAGCGAGGGCTTGAAAACGTCGGACGGCGAGGAAGTTGCCACCCGGGAGATCAAGAACAAGATAAAGAGCATGATAGAGGCGGAGGAGAAGAATACTCCTCTCAACGACGAGAAGATCACCGATCTTCTAAACCAGCAAGGCTACAGGGTCGCGCGCAGGACGGTCACTAAGTACCGTGAACAGCTCCGGATTCCGCCGGCCAGAATGCGGCGAGAGGCGTGATCGATATGAAGACAGTCGATACGCTGGACCGGGTAAGCGTTGAAGGAAAGGTGCGGCATTACCAGGCAATCATTGCCAATTATGAAAATAAATATTCGGCTTCGTACGAGTCATTTTCGGCGGGAATTTTAAAGTCAGACTTAACATCCGACTTGGAGGATGAACTTCTTGATTGGAAAGAGGCCTTCCTGATGCTGGGCGTATACGAACGGATGCTTGGCGAGTTGCCGAAAGCTGGCCGATAACCTTGAACCCTGCCGGCGCAGCTCAAGTTCTTAATCGGATCCCCTTGTCCTAAGGAGTATTATGAAGATTCATGCGACCACAGTAATCGGCATTATCAAAGACGGCAAATGCGCGATAGGCGGTGACGGTCAGGTTACAATCGGACAGTCGGTGATGAAGCACAATTCCAAGAAAGTAAGGAAGCTGTACAACGATACGATATTGGCAGGATTCGCCGGCGCTTCCGCGGATGCGTTCACGCTGTTTGAGCGTTTCGAAGATAAGCTTCAGCAATATCACGGGAACCTGAGCCGGGCCGCTGTTGAACTCGCGAAAGACTGGCGGATGGACAAGTACCTTCGTAATCTGGAAGCGCTTCTCGCCGTCATGGACAAGGACGTAGCGCTTCTGATTTCCGGAAACGGTGATGTCGTCGAACCGGATGACAAGATCGTAGCCATTGGTTCCGGAGGAAATTACGCCCTTGCAGCAGCGAGGGTGCTTATTAAACACACGAATCTTTCGCCGCGGGAGATTGTGCTCGAGTCCCTGGACGCCGCTTCCGACATCTGCATTTACACGAACAAGAATTTTTCGGTTGAAGAAATTTGATATGACTAAGCTCTTGAAAAAAATAAAGACTGAGGCAGCAAAGAGTGAACTGACCCCCCGCGAAGTAGTCCGTGAACTCGACAAGTATATAATAGGCCAGGATGCCGCAAAGAAATCGGTCGCTATCGCACTTCGAAACAGGTGGCGCCGGCAGCAGGTTCCGGAGAACCTCCGCGAGGAAATAATGCCGAACAACATAATCCTGATCGGGCCGACGGGAGTCGGTAAGACGGAAATTGCACGCCGGCTCGCGAAACTGTCCAATGCGCCTTTCGTGAAGGTGGAGGCATCTAAGTTTACCGAGGTTGGCTACGTCGGAAGGGACGTGGAATCGATGATCCGCGACCTGGCCGAGATAGCGGTTGCGAATGTGAAGGCCGAGAAGACATCGGAAGTTAGGGATCGCGCGAAGGTGCTTGCGGAAGAGCGTGTGCTCGACGAGCTCATACCGATGAAATCACAGAGGAAGACAAATCCCGAAGTGCCGGATAACGGGGAAGAGGGCGAACAGCGCGCGGAGACGAGAGAGAAGCTGAGAAAAATGCTTCAGAACGGCGACCTCGATTCGAGGACTGTCGAAGTGCAGGTCAATGCTGACGTAATGCCTATGATGCAGGTCTTCGGGCCGTTCGGTGCTGAGGACCTCGGTGCTAACTTCCAGGATATGCTGAGTAATATTATGCCGAAGAAGACGAAGACCCGCCGGGTCCCGATTCCTGAGGCGCTGAAGATCTTTGAACAGGAAGAAGCACAGAAGCTTGTCGATATGGATGGGGTTGTCAAGGAAGCGGTCAGCAGGATTGAAAACAGTGGAATAGTATTTGTCGATGAGATAGACAAGATTGCCAGTACCGGCAGCGAGTCGCACGGCCCCGATGTGTCACGGGAAGGAGTGCAGAAGGACCTCCTGCCCATTGTCGAAGGGTCCACCGTCATGACGAAGTATGGAATGGTAAAAACCGACCACATACTCTTCATTGCGAGCGGCGCCTTTCATACCGCGAAGCCTTCTGACTTGATTCCGGAGCTTCAGGGAAGATTTCCGATAAGGGTCGAGTTGAACAGCCTGAACGAAGAGGATTTTTATAAGATCCTCACGATGCCCGAAAACGCCCTGATCAAGCAATACACGGCACTTCTTGCTACCGAGGGTATCGAGATAAGCTTCACGGACGATGCAATCCATGAAGTTGCCAGAGTCGCTACGGAGGTCAACGAACAGGTTGAGAACATCGGCGCGAGAAGGCTTCATACGATTATGACGACTCTCCTGGAGGATATCCTTTTTGACGTCCCGGACAAGATCGAAGAGAAAGAAATTAAGATATCTCGCGACATGGTTCGTGATAAGCTGAATAAAATTGTCAAGAATCGTGACCTCAGCAAATACATCCTCTAATTCCTGCTCGAGAGTGTGCCGTCGGAGCGCAATGAAATGTAGGGCCAGGGGGAGCGGGCGTGTCGCAGTTTTAAGTTTCGATGTGTTGAGTTCTGAACAATATTGAAACCCAAAATCCACAAAAGTTCGGAATGTGTTTACGTTGAGCTTTCTTTCTCTGAATCTGTCATACTCAGCCATTCCACCAGACGTGTCGGCGGGTCCAGTTGCCCCGCCTGATTCCGGGTCAAAGCTCCTGACATTCTCACGCGATTTTCACGGAGTCATTACACCCATTATTTGCGAGGACGGCATTTGTCATCACACTTCGGCATTTCGGTGATATGAGCGACCTGAACGTCGAGAAGGTGGACGCCAAAGCTTACGCGGAGTTCCTTTCAGACAATCCTCCCGATAATCCTTTTTCGATCCCTCTTTTCCTGGAGACGTACCGGGAAGTCTTTTCATGCGATGTCGATTTTTTGTTCGTTGTCCGGAATGAGACTCCGGTTGCAGCCTGCGCAGTATTTGTCGGTACAAGATTCTCACAGCGGATAGTTAAGCTGTTACCCATCAGGACATACGACGGCGTGTGTTTCCGCAGGCTGGAAGGATCGAAGAGTCAGAAACAGGAGTATGAGAAGCTCCTGGCGCTGCAGGTACTCGAGTCTTACCTGGCCGGGAATTTTAGCTTCTACCAGATGGTCTTCCCTCCGGGTTTTTCGGATGTGCGTTCATTCCAGTGGGCCGGTGCGACGGTGATTCCTCAATACACATACGTCGTGGACATGGCGGATTATTCCGAAGAGAACTACACTAAATCCCTGAAGGAGGTCCTTCGTGCCGCAGAGCGTTCGGGCTTGAGCGGATCGACATGCGGCATAGAGGAATTGACGATCCTGCAGAAACTGAGTTATGAGCGCCACGGACGGCACGCGCCGGTCGATGCCGGGAAGCTAAATCGCCTGCTGAATGCATTCAACGCTGCAGGTCTGCTGAAGATTACTTGCGTGAGAAATACGAAGGGCGAGATTCTTGCGGGGCTGGCGAGGCTGCAATTCGGGAAGGGGTCGTATTTCTATGTGAGCGGAACCAACGCCGAAGGGGAGAAGGGAGCTTCTCACCTCCTTTACCATGAAGTCCTGAAGTCGGAGAAGGAATCGGGTATATCCTTTGTGGACTTTTGCGGGGCCAATACGCCTTCGATTAATCTCTTTAAATCTTCATTTGGGCCGCGCCTTGAGACTCATTTCCGTGTCTGGCGTGCGAATCGCCTTATTACCCGAGTTGCTTCATTTTTCAAGAGAATCTGATGAACGGAACGGAGCCGGTCGGGAAGCGGGCGGAAGAGTCTTCATTGACCCGAAGCGCAGGATTCGTCGGCATATCTAAGTTTGTCAACATCCTCGGTCTGCTCTCGGCGTCTATGGTGCTTACGCGGATTATGTCCCGGTCGGAGTACGGCAACTATGAGCAGGTCTGGCTGGTTTATAATTCGTTCCTGCCGCTTATGGGATATGGCCTAAGCAGCGCCATATACTTCTTTTCCGCAAAAGAGGACAGGAGAACTGTCTACACGGCGGCAATCGTTTGGGCAACCATTGTCGGAGTTGCGACGGGAATCGTGCTTGCCGTTCTTGCGCCCGTGATCGCCGGATGGTTCAAGGCTGAAGGGCTGAGCGTGTATATCAGGATCTTCGCGGTGTATGCTATCGCCTCATCACCGTCCTTGATGTTTGAATCTATATTTGTGACGGAGAAAAGAGTCGTGCTGCTGCTGGTTGCCAATGTACTCCTGGCGATTTTGTTCGGGGCTGCAGTAATTCTTTCTGCGGTCATATTTCATAACCTGACTATTGTGTTCGTCGCGATAACTGCAGTAGGCGTTATTAAGTCGCTGTTCCTTTTTTCTTTTCTGATCAGGAAGAAGAGACTCGCCTCAGGCAGATTGTCTCCCGTAATGAAGGCGCAGCTTCTTTATGCGCTCCCCATCGTCGTAAGCAGTCTTACCGGCACGCTCAGCAAGCAGATCGACAGGTTCCTGGTCACGCTGTTTTTTTCACCGGGTCAGTTTGCAATCTATTCGATTGGCTCCAAAGAGATCCCGATGATTACGGTAATAACCGGCTCAGCCGCCGCCGTTCTTTTCCCTGTCTTCAGTGAATTCGGCTCATCGGAAATGCGTGACAAGTTCGTTGCGGTCTGGAAGAACTCTATTTCCAAGACAGGTTTCTTTCTTTTGCCGATGATGGTCTTCCTCCTCTTTGCGGCAAGAGATTTTATGGGGTTCTTCTTCGGCGAGAAATATGTGGTCAGCGCCGGCATTTTCAGGATATTTCTCCTGCTTCTTCCGCTGAGACTCGCTTTCTACAGTCAGGCGCTGTTTTCACTTGGTAGGCAGAAACTATATATGTATACATCCATACTGGAAATGCTCCTGAGCGGTCTAGCGTCGTATTTCCTCCTTCGGGCTTACGGGATGGAGGGGGCCGCCATAGGCAAGGTGGTTGTCAGTTACATTGAGGTGGTCGCGCTCGCCGTCGTCTTAATGATGATCTTAAAGACAAACATCCGCGAATTTTTCCCATGGGTAAAGATTTTCAAGATAATCCTCATCTCCATCTGCGGGATTTTACCCCTGTTTTTCGTCCGAGGGTTGGTTGAGAACGTCTATCTTCGTTTTGTCCTCGAGGGGATGCTTTTCGCTTCGGTTTTTGGAGCCGTTGCGGTCCTGACAAAGTCCGTGCGCATCGTTAGCCTGCGGAAACTGCAGTTCGTGGTAAACTGATTTTGCATACCGATTGTTATGTCATAGGAAGGCGTAATTCGAGGAATGTGAGATGGAAATAGTAAACTCTCGGATGGAACACTATCTCGGCAACTTATATGGTGAACGTCACGAAGTTCTGAAGGAGATGGAAGAGGAAGCCATTTTGAAATCATAGACAGGAGATGAGAGAGGCCTTGTTGTGGAAGTTGAAAGGTTTCTCGGGATTAAGCAAGACTGAAATCAAATTGCTGACATCTGTAACTGGAAAATAAAATCGACAATCTTGAATTGAAATGGAGTAGAAATGTCCAAACTCGTATTAATCCGCCATGGTGAATCTCAATGGAACCTGGAGAATCGCTTCACTGGCTGGGTCGATATTCCTCTCTCTGAGAGAGGTGTGAAGGAAGCTGAATCGGCCGGCAATAAACTGAAGGGCTATAAATTTGACCTTGGTTACTGTTCAAAACTCAAACGCGCAATCGATACCTTGAGAATCGTACTCCAGAAAAATGGTCAGACCGACCTTCCCATAGATTACGATACTGCACTGAACGAAAGACACTACGGCGACTTGCAGGGGTTGAACAAGGCAGAGACAGCCAAGAAGTTTGGAGAAGAACAGGTGCACATCTGGAGACGGAGCTACGACGTTCCGCCGCCCAACGGCGAAAGCTTGAAGGATACTGCGGCAAGAGTCCTGCCTTATTGGCGTTTCAAGATTTATCCTGATGTTAAAGCAGGAAAAGAAGTCCTTGTCGTGGCGCACGGCAACAGCCTCCGGTCGCTTGTAATGTTCCTGGACAACATGACGAAGGAACAGGTGCTTGAATTGAACATTCCGACGGGTGTCCCGCTCGTTTATGAATTCAACGGCGAAAAAATCACGAGTAAGAAATACCTGGAAGATTGATCGCTTAGCAGCTTGTCCGCTTAATCGTTCTTGGAAACATTGCGGCTATGAGCTAAATTACGTCGCCAAGGCGGAGTAGCTCAGGTGGTTAGAGCAGTGGAATCATAATCCACGTGTCGGGGGTTCGAATCCCTCCTCCGCTACGAACTCACATATTCTTAGGGCTCAGTACTGCATCTCCTGACTTTCGTCAGCCACCGGAGGATCTGCAGTGAGCGCTGCTTTCAGCAGTGGCGTAGCCGGGCTCGGGGTAGGCGGTAACAAATCCCGGCAGTTCGCAGGTAGTAACTGGCAATGCCTGGACTATCCTTAATGACCCAGCGCTAGTCAGTCGACCTGTGCAAATGCGACGACGTAGTTATGGCCGTATTTCTTTGCACATTTTGGACAGGTTGTGTAGTAGAAATAGTATTTCTTTGTCATCTTGCCTTGCGAAGCAACGAACTTGTCCATCTCTTTGATCCATTTGGGGACCGAGTTGTACGGTCCATCAAATACCTTGGTCAAGAATGTACCTGTGAGCTTTGTGTTTTCTGTTCCCGGTACATCCTTCGTGACCGCCATGTAAAGCTCCGATTTCCATGGTGAAGGATCGTAGGCTATAGCCAGGAAGTCCTGAAGCTCAGGTGCGGCGCTGGCATTCTCTGCCTCCTTCCACATTCGTCCCATGGCATGTTTCATTGCGCCTGGCAATGGGACATGAAATAGCTGCGGAATGGTCCCTTTGATAAAGGGTTTGTTCTTCCATTCCTGAGTTTTACCGTCCCATGGAGCCGGTTCAAACTTTGGACAGCAGTCCTTCGATTCCTTCTTTTGTGTGCGCATATTGATGTTCCCCCTGAATTTTGAGTGATATGTTTCGCTACGGAGTCGATATCGCAGTCGAGTCTCTTCACCCCCTTCTCACTCGGTTCTGCCAGGATGAAATTGAGCAGAGCCATCCTGCTAAGCTCTTGCTTATCCGAGCATTGGGAGACGAGGAAGAGAGTATTCATAGGATGCGATAGCCCGCGACTCTTGTCGAAGGAATCTACAATGAGGACACGCCAAAGTCAAACTTATTAAGTGAGACATGCTGACATTCTGGTTGTAAGAGTGTTGTCATCCAAATTCTCTGGATCCGCCATTCTCGCTCTAATCTTTGGAGAATTAGTGCAGATGTTAATAGTGAGATCGTGCTTAATGTGGCAAGCAAAAGGAGATTTAGAAATGGCTGAATGTCCAAATCTGGACACGTGCTCCGTTGGCAGAGATTCAAAACCCACATATATTGTTCCACCAAAGGGTTGGAGTGAACGATCAAATCGGAAATGAGGAAGCAACCCCCGGATGAATGGCATCGTATATCTTTCGATATACATTTGCCCACTCGTGTTCTTCTCTAAGGTGGTGTAGGACAGCTCCGGCCATCACGATGCCGAAATGGTCGATAGGGAGTTCCAGGTTCCTCACGTCTCCTTAAGGTTGACAACGGCATCTACTGCAGCAACCTGTCCTGATTCAATATTTGAGAAACGTTTAACCACGTCGTCAGATTCGAATTTTTGGCGAATCTCATCGACGCTCATCTTCTTTTCTAAACTCTGTCCCATCGAAACTAATTTATCTTATTAGTTATTTAATTTAGCCAAATGTTAAATTCTTTATAATGTCAGTACTACCAGTAAGGTGCTGTTTCGAAAGCGTGATTTTGTGGTCCCTTGCGAGGTCCGGGAAGGTTGGGGGACGTTGTATGCGCGGCTGTGTTTCACCCGTAGGCCATGCAAGCCTATGCATCCGGACGAATCCTAATAAGGTTGGTTTATAAGCTGTGAGCTTTCGGGTCGGCGGGGCGGGCTTGAGCGGAAAAAGTGATCCTTCGAGGGGCTCGATTCCGTCGATGCTATCCGTTTGAGAAAGGAATCTTGAATGATTGGTGACAACGTAAAAAAGGAATTAAGAAAAATTTTCGGGCAAAAGCGCTTTCTTGATTCGGTCGAAGACAGAATCGCTTATTCGTACGATGGAACACCGGTCATAAGTTCGATGCCTGACGCGATAGTGATTCCGGCATCAGTAGATCAGATAAGCGCGCTCATCCGTCTTGCCAATGACGAGAAATTTGCAGTTGTACCTCGCGGTTCCGGAAGCGGATTGAGCGGCGGCTCGGTGCCGTCGAAGAATTCGGTAGTACTCCTGATGAGCCAATGGAATAAGGTATTGGAGCTGGACAAGAACAATCTCACCGCCTGGGTTGAGCCTGGAGTGATTACCGCGAAGCTTCAATCGCAGGTCGAATCCCAGGGGCTGTTTTATCCGCCCGATCCTGGAAGCGCACAGATCTGCACGCTTGGCGGGAACGTCGCGGAAAATGCAGGCGGCCTGAGGGGATTGAAATATGGCGTTACCAAGAACTATACACTGGGATTTGAGGTCGTTTTGCCGACCGGCGAGGTGATGAAGATCGGTGGAAAGAATATGAAAGATGTCGCTGGGTATAATCTTAAAGACGTTCTCATAGGATCCGAGGGGACGCTCGGCGTCTTCACAAAAATTCTGCTGAAGCTTATTCCGATGCCTGCTTCCAGCAGGACACTTCTCGCCTTCTATGATTCGATTGGCGGTGCAGCCGAAACAGTTTCTGCCATAACTGCCGCGAGGATAATGCCCGCGATGATGGAGTTTCTCGACAATACCACGATACGTGCAGTTGAAGCCTTCTCCCACCTCGGTCTGGACACGAATACCGGTGCGATTCTTCTCGTCGAGGTCGACGGGCCGCGTTCGGCAGTCGAAGAGGATGCGATTGCCGTCGAGAATATTTGCAGGGGGTCCGGTGCAAAAGACGTGCGTGTGGCAAAAGATGAAGCTGAGGCCTTAAAATTGAAAACAGCCCGCAAGTCGGCGCTAGCTGCACTCGCCAGGATCCGCCCAACTACCATTCTTGAGGACGCCACCGTCCCGCGGAGCGAACTGGCGGTAATGGTGGATTTCATAAACCAGACGGCAAAGAAACATTCCATTCAAATCGGAACTTTCGGTCATGCCGGCGACGGAAATCTCCATCCAACGGCCCTTATAGATGAACGAGATCACGCGGAGATCAGGAGGACAGAGGAAGCATTCGACGACATTTTCAGAAAGGCTGTCGATTTGGGAGGGACAATTACCGGTGAACATGGTGTCGGTCTGACAAAGAAGAAATTTCTGGAAGAGCTGTACAATACCCCATTCGTCAAGATGATGAGGACAACCAAGCAAATGCTCGACCCCAACTGTATTCTCAATCCCGACAAAGTCATCTCAGTGAGCCCAAGATGCGAAGGGGCTTTGCCGAAGAGTCGTGAGCAAATAGAGAAAGTTTTGAAAAGAATGGACAATCCTTCGGAGGCATATTTCTGATGAATGAAATATCGGACGATCTACTGACGCAATGCATGCACTGCGGTTTATGCCTCTCTGTCTGTCCTACCTATGCACTTACTGGTCTCGAACGGAGCTCTCCGCGCGGGCGCATCAGGCTGATGAGAAGTGTAATGGAAGAAAAACTTCCGGTTTCAGACGCCTTTGTCGAGGAGATGAATTTCTGTCTCGATTGCCAGGCGTGTGAGACCGCCTGCCCGGCCGGAGTGAAATACGGTGAGCTGGTTGAATCTGCCCGCGTCTTTGTGGATCAGAAGAGGAAAGGGTTCAATCTGAAGCAATTCATCCTCAGGAAAATCATTGTAAGAAAGCGGACGCTTCGTCTTGTCGCAAGGGCGGCAGGATTTTACCAGAGGAGCGGAATTGAAGGCGTGGTTCTTGGAGCGTTGAAGCTGTTTTCGAAGAGACTGTACAACCGCGCGAAGCTCCTGCCGAGAGTCTCGGATGAATTTGCGATCGATGTACTTCCTGAGGTTGCCGAGCCGAAGGATGGCTTACGCGGCACAGTCGCAGTACTCACCGGTTGCGTGATGGATGTGTTCTACGCAGATGTCAACAGAGACACGGTCGACGTGCTTCTCGAAAACGGATGGCAGGTCGCCGTTCCGCATGACCAGGTCTGTTGCGGCTCGCTTAATGCCCACAATGGCGACCGTGAAACTCCGAGAGCCCTTGCCAAAAAGAATATCGAAGTCTTTGAGCGGTCGGGAGCCGACTATTACGTAATCAATTCCGCCGGCTGCGGTGCCTTTATGAAACAATACGGGGAAGTCCTTGCTGATGATGCGGAGTTTGCCGAGAGGGCAAAGAAATTCAGCGCAAAAGTCAAAGACTTTTCGGAGTTTCTCTACCAGACAGGTTACAAGAAACCTGAGGCTCATATCTGCAAATCGACAGTCTACCACGAGGCATGTCATCTCGTACATGCACAAAAGGTAAGTACGGAACCGAAGTCCATCGTCAGGGAGCTTTCGGGTGATCAGTTTCATGAGCTCAATGAAGCAACGTGGTGCTGCGGCAGCGCAGGAATATATAACGTGGTTCGATATGAGGACGCTTCGAAACTGCTGGACCGCAAGATGAAAAATATCAAAGACAGCGGTGCCGAGGTCGTGGTTACGGGAAACCCCGGTTGCATGGCGCAGATCGGAGCGGGCGTTAAGAATGAGAAACTGGACATCGAGGCTTTACATCCGGCGACTGTTCTCAACAGACTTTACAAATCAGGGAAACTCTGACGCCAAATAGCCGCCGTTCCAGAGAGCGAATCTGATAGGAGGATGTCATGATCCCCTTGAAAGATAAAAACCCTTCGTATTCAGTACCCATCGTAAACTACGTTCTAATTGCGGCTAACGCAGTCGTATTCTTTTATGAATTGTCGTTGGGGCCGCAACTTGATTCGTTCTTCGTTAAGTATGGTCTCATACCGAGCAGATACTTCGAGATGGTTGCGAACCACACCCATCCTGTCACGAGATATCTCCCTTTTTTTACTTCTATGTTCATTCACGGCGGGTGGCTCCATATAATCGGCAACATGTGGTTCCTTTTTATTTTCGGCGATAATGTGGAAGACAGATTCGGGCACGGGAGGTACTTCTTGTTTTATGTTTTGAGCGGCCTGGCTGCTGCTGCTTTGCAGGTCTCTTTATCCGCGGGTTCCTCCGTACCTACTATAGGTGCGAGCGGGGCCATCTCGGGAGTCCTCGGCGCTTATCTCATTATGTTTCCAGGGGCGAAGGTTGTTACGCTTATTCCAATTCTTTTCATATTTGATATCATTGATATCTCTGCACTTCTCTTTATCGGATTCTGGTTCCTGATGCAGTTTTTCGGCGGAATTCAGTCTGTCGGGGTCGACACGTCGGGGGGCATAGCATGGTGGGCGCATGTCGGAGGGTTTCTGGCTGGTATGGTCATGGTTCCCATATTCAAAAGGAGATATTCAACCTGAAAATCCGAGTTCTTATTCGCCTGAGCTTCTTTACAGCTATGTGCTATTCCAACAAGTTTTAGGTGTTTTTGCAGCGTGGTTCACTTAAGGGGGACAGCAATGTGGAAAAGTACTGCGTTCTAGAGGCAATTATTAGGGAAGGGGGCTTGCCCCTGATGCCATGGATATCACACGTCTCTCGTTTACTTGCGGGAGTACGATCTTTTGGGAAATCTCCCTAAATTAATAAAACGTTTACAAAGTCCGATTATATTATTGTAAACGTGGCATGCGAAAACGAGAAATTTGGGTAGATGATATAGGCAGTCGCCAACCCTGCGTAATGTCCAGACTCGACGTGGCACAATCATGCATCGAAGCACAGGATAGAATCGGTACCGGAAGAACATACGACATAGCTTTCGTCGATCTTGATGTCCGGGATGGTGATGCACTTCAGTTTATTTCCTCCGTTCGCAATGGGGCACTTCCGACAAGAGTGGTAGCACTTGTAAGTTGTGACGAAGATGAGAGAGCAACCCCCGCGCTGAAAGCAGGGGCGGATTACTACATTGTCAAATCGGACGGCCATCAAAAAGAGTGGCAGGAAGTTTTGGCGGAAGTCTCCAGTCATTTGATTTCCCCTGATGATTCGGAGGAAAGAATCTGCGATGTAGCGAAGTCCATTCATGTCTTATATGCGAAACGCAAGGATGATCGACCTGACTCCATTCAGCAATACCTGAGCCGATGCGTACCTCTGGTCTCACTGGAAGTTCTCGAAGCAAACGATCAATTGATAAATAGAGTCGACAAACAAGAGAATCCCGATCTCCTTTTGCTGGACTATGACTTCTTAGGGTCACGGACGTTTAAGATAGTCAGAGATGTTAGGCGAGTTTGCAATCGCAGAGTTCCGATTGTAATTGCAGTAAGTGAGGCAAACGAAGAAGACGTTGCTCAGGCAATCAAGCTGGGGGCGGACGATTGTGTCGTGAAATCAAACGCCTTTCTTCACCGGGTACCGAGAGTGTTGGAAAATGCCGCCCTCCGGTCCTCGATTGCCCATGAGCAAACCGGGCTGAAAAGAAGCGAAGAGAGATATCGTAAGATATCGGGATTGATCTCGCATTACGCATATGTGTTTGATGTTACGGCTGAAGGTAAGCTCGCCAGCGAATGGATTTCAGAATCATTCGAGAGAAAATTCGGTTATACCCGCCCCGAAGTTGAAGACAGGGGAGGATGGCAGAGTCTGACTCATGTGGATGATGTCACAATAGTATCGGAGCATATAAAACGAATGCTGGCCGGCGCATCGGACCAGGCGGAGTTCAGATTCGTAACCCGTTCCGGGGAGGTAGTCTGGCTGCGGGATTGCGCGGAACCTGTTTGGGATGACGCGCGCAGCCGTGTCGCAAAAGTATACGGAGCGTCTCAGGATTTGACGGAACAAAAGTCTGCCGAGAATGAACTCCGCCGGGCTGAGACCAGGCTGATGGAAATGGCCGATTCTCTTCCGCAGCCCCTCATCGAAGTAGATATTTTTGGCAAGGTGACTTTTGCAAATCGCGTTGCCTTTGAGTTTATGGCGACCAATCAGGAGGATTTTGAAAAAGGCTCCTTTCTATTCGACTTTGTTTCGTCTTCCGAACATGAGCGTGCTATAGATAGTTTCGGAGCAATCCTGAGAGGAGAGAAGATCGAGCCGCGGCAGTATACGATAGTAAGAAAGGACGGCTCGACCCGTCCCGTAATTGTGTCGGCTACTCGTATAGCCCGGGGTTCCGAAATAGTCGGCATGAGGATAGTCCTGCTGGACATGACGCAGATCAACACTATTCAGGAGGCCGTGAAGGCGAGTGAGAATCGCTACAGGCTGTTATTTGAGAATTCTGCCGATGAACTTTTCATTTTGGACGAGGATGGTGTTTTCCTTCAGGTGAACCAGGCGGCTTCTGATAAGTTAGGGTATAGCCGGGAAGAGATTCTCGGGCAGAAGATGAGCATGATTTTACCCGAAGTCATCCGCGGCGAGGAGAAGATACGCATTGACCGGATATTTCGGGATGGGGAAGGAACGTTCGAATCCATGCATTTGAAGAAGGACGGCAGCGCCATCCCGGTCGAAGTGCACGGGCGCTCCATCACGCTCGATGACAAGGAGACTATACTCCTGGCCGCCAGAGATTTGACGGAACGTAAGAAGGCGGAGGCTGCCGTTCGCGAGAGCGAAGAGAAATTCAAGAACCTCGTGGAATCGTCACTTGTGGGCGTCTACATAATCCAGGACGGAAAGTTCGCCTACGTCAACCCGGCATTATCAAAGATTTTTATGTATACACAGGATGAGCTGATTGCGATGCCTTCATTAGCTGCTGGCGTTATTCCGGAAGACCGGGAGAGAGTTCTTGATAGGATGAAGATGCGTCTTGAGAAAGCCCCAGAATCTTCAAAGTACTTTTTTCACGCCGCACGAAAAGACGGAGCGATTATCGAGCTCGAAACGCTCGGTTCAAGAACCATATTCAAGGGCAGACCGGCAATTATCGGAACGCTTGAGGAAGTGACAGAAAGAAGGAAGGCGGAGGAGAAACTCCGTGAATCTGAAGCAAGGTACAGAGATTTGTTTGAAAACTCTGTAGACGCAATCTACCTGTCCACTCCTTCAGGCAAGTTACTGGACATAAATCCCGCCGGTGTGAAGCTGTTTGGATTCTCTTCGAAAGAGGAGTTGCTCAACGTCGATGATATCTCGGTGTTCTATGAAAGCAAAGGGGACAGAGCCGTCTTCGAACACACGTTGGCGGCCAAAGGAGTGGTGAGAGATTTTGAAGTAAGAATCAAGAGGAACGACGGTCAGAAGCTTACGGTATTGGACACCGCGAGCGTCGTCTTGGACGAAAAGAGCCAGATTGTCGGTTACCACGGCATCTTGCGGGACCTGACGGAAAAGAGAAAACTCGAGGAACAACTTTTTCAGTCGCAGAAGCTCGAGAGTCTTGGCCAGCTCACAAGCGGCATTGCCCACGATTTCAACAATGTCCTCGGTGGAATCATGGGATTTACCGAGTTGGCGACGGAAAAGACGAGTGATGACAGCGTCGTGCATGGGTATCTGACGAAAATCTATAAATTGGCAGAGCGGGCAGCAAAAATTACGAGACAGCTCCTTGCATTTGCGCGCCGCCAGATCTTAATGCAAAGGGATATGAATCTAAACGAACTGATCGGCGATCTGTTTGAGCTTCTGCCACGGCTGCTGGGAGAACATGTGCAAACCAGATTCATTCCTGGGGAGAATCTGAAGACGGTGCGTGCAGATCCGTCGCAGATCGAGCAAGTTCTGCTCAATCTGTCGGTCAACGCTAGCGATGCAATGCCTCAGGGCGGCATGCTCATAATAGAGACTGGCAATGCCTTTCTAGATGAATCTTACTGTGCTTTGCACGCTAACGTGCAGCCCGGCGAGTATGTCGTGGTTTCGGTCAGCGACACGGGCGCGGGTATGGATGATTCCACATTGCAGCGAATCTTTGAGCCGTTTTTCACTACAAAGGCTGTGGGAAAAGGGACCGGCCTGGGGCTTGCGGTAGTCCATGGAATAATCCAGCAGCATGGCGGTTCGGTCAATGTCTATAGCGAGGTCGGAAGAGGCACTACGTTCAAGATTTATTTTCCTGCAGTCTCGCAAGCCGCGGAGAAGTTGAATAATCAGCCGAGAGGTGCCGGACGCTTGATGACCGGGACTGAAACCGTGCTCGTCGTCGAAGATAATGAAGAGCTAAGGGAATTCATGAAAACGCTCTTGACCGAACGTGGTTATACGGTGTTGACTGCAAACGACGGAGAAGAGGGCGCGGCTGTTTTTGAGCAAAATGCCGTCCAGATATCGCTGGTTATTACGGATGTCGTAATGCCGAAGATGAGTGGAGGAGAACTGCGTGAAAAGATTCTTGCCGCTTATCCTGGCAAGAAATTTATGCTTATCAGCGGTTACCCCGGCCATGCCATCAATCATGGATTCCTGCTCGATTCACGAGTCGATTTTCTCCAGAAGCCTTTCACTGCTTTTGAGTTTGCCGAAAAAGTCAGGAGAACTATTGACAAGCCGACTGCAAGATCAGGCTGAGAATCCGCTCTATTTAAACCGGAGTGTCACCCGTGAACTGACTATCACCGGTCTCTCTTAGAAGAGATCATTTCTGCAAAGCGAAATTTGCGTTTGTTGACAGATGCCATGTCACATGGTTCGTCATTACGGAGATGACGGGTCGGCTTAATGTGATGTTTGTACAGGATCCCCTTTATAATTTCAGAACAGTAGCTGACGGCGGAGATTAAATACTCCGGTTGGAGCTTTGTGCCTCAATGTCTTACCTTTGAACTCACTTGGTTCGTTTTTTGTTAACTATAAATACAAACTTGCTATAGGAGTATTCCATGTCTCAGTCTAAACGTGCCCCGGGTTGGCCGGGTATACCTGCCAGATGGACTTCCAGTGCCAAAAATGGGATAGGGGTGGCTTATGTCGGTGTGAGTCCGGCCTGGTTTACTGTTTCACACGGAATACTCGATGAGGTTTACTACCCACGGATGGATCAGGCGATGATCCGTGATATGGAATTGATCATAACGGGTGGGAGCGATTTCTTTTCCGAAGAGAAGAGGGATACAAGTCAGTCCGTAGGTTTCGTTGAAGCTGGTGTTCCCGCTTACATACTCAACAACAAGTGCAGAGCCGGTCGATACGTTATTGAGAAGCAGATCGTCAGCGATCCGCGAAGACCGGTCGTCCTTCAAAAAATAAGATTCTCACCTCTGTCGGGTGCTATTTCCGATTATCGCATCAACGTACTTCTCGCTCCTCATATTGCAAACAGAGGCGCCGGGAATACGGGGTGGGTAGGTGAGTATAAAGGCAACGCCGCACTTATGGCGACACGAGACGGATTCTCACTTGCCATGATTTCTTCGGTTCAGATGAAGGGCGCCTCTGCCGGTTACGTCGGAACATCCGACGGCTGGCAGGATCTGAGGGTTAATAAAAGGCTCACAAATTTCTACGAGAGCGCGGAAAACGGAAATGTTGCGCTGGTCGCCGAGCTGGATGCAGAGTCTTCAGGCGGAGAATTCCTATTGGCTCTCGGCTTCGGTCGTACGGCGGATGAGGCGGCTCACCAGGCACTGGCGTCGCTCTATGACGGATTCGATTCTTCCCTTGACCGCTACCTGAGATTTTGGAAGGGATGGGACAAGAGCCTCTGGCTCCCGAAAAGACCGGCCAGGCTTTACGACTCGAGCAAGGTAGTCATGAAAGCTCACATGGGAGTCTACATGCCCGGCGGGATCATTGCCAGCTTATCGATTCCGTGGGGATTCTCAAAAGGGGATGATGATCTCGGTGGTTATCATCTGGTGTGGCCGCGCGACATGGTCGAAGCTGCAGGTGCGCTTCTTGCCATGGGCGCGAACGATGAAGCGAAACAGGCTTTGACTTATCTGGAAGCGACGCAGGAGAAAGACGGGCATTGGCCGCAAAACATGTGGATGGATGGGAGTAAATATTGGGGCGGAATACAGATGGACGAAACGGCGCTTCCAATCCTACTGGTTGACCTGGCCTATAGACACGGTGTAATATCCGATGATACCCTTAAGAGATTCTGGCCGATGATGAAATCTGCCGCCGGTTTCGTCGTGCGCAACGGTCCCGTAAGCCAGCAGGATCGTTGGGAAGAAGACCCGGGTTACACCCCTTTTACCCTTGCCGCTGAAATTGCCAGCTTAGTTGTTGTTGCCGACTATGCAAGAAAATTTGAAGGCGACGATCTCGCAAATTATCTGTTGGAAACAGCTGACACATGGAATTCAAGTGTTGAGAGGTGGATATACGTGTCGAATACCAGTTTTGCCGGCAAATTAGGTGTAGATGGCTATTATGTCCGCATTTCCCCTATCGATGTCTCAGAAGCGGGTTCTCCGAAAGACGGCTATGTCCCGATTAAGAACCGTCCGCCGACCGATACAAACATGAAGGCCACCCATATTATCAGCCCCGATGCATTGGCGCTTGTCCGCTTAGGGCTTCGTGACGGAAAAGATCCTCGGATTCAAAACACGGTGAAGGCAATTGACGAGATGCTTCGAGTTGAAACACCGACGGGACCATCATGGCACAGGTATAACGACGATGGCTACGGTGAGCACGAGGACGGAAGCCCGTTTGACGGAACGGGAGTAGGAAGGGCATGGCCTCTTCTCACAGGTGAAAGAGCGCACTATGAACTGTCTTGCGGAAGATTTGAAGAGGCTGAGAAGCTGCTGAAGGTTATGGAATCGTTTGCCGGTGAAGGCGGTTTGCTGCCCGAACAAGTCTGGGATTCGCCCGATATTCCTGAAAAGGAACTGTACTTTGGCAAACCGTCCGGCTCGGCAATGCCTCTCGTGTGGGCGCACGCCGAATATATTAAGCTCGTCCGGTCGCTCGAAGAGAATAGGGTTTTTGACACCCCTCCCCAGACGACGGCACGATATATTCAGGGAAAACATCCGGCGAAATTTGCATCATGGAGATTCAATCACAAAATTAGATCGATACAGCAGGGTCTCAAGTTGAGGGTTGAGGTGCTCGCCCCTGCTGTCATTCACTGGTCGACTGATAACTGGAACACTGTCAAAGATACTGCTACACGTGACACACGCCTCGGGTTGTATAATGCCGACCTTGATGTTTCAAAATTGAAAAGCGGCGCTGAAATTCTGTTCACTTTTTACTGGAATAATTCAGGAAACTGGGAAGGGACTGATTTCACGGTCGTGATAGAATAAGGAGAATATTAATGGAACTTGGAATAATCGGACTTGGAAAGATGGGAGCCAATATGGCGGAACGGCTCCACAAAGGCGGCCATAGGGTACTCGGTTACGATCGAGATGCGCGGGCCGTAGGCGCGATCGTAGAGCAGGGAAGCGAAGGAGCAGAATCTATCGTCGAGCTCATCTCAAAACTGAAAACTCCACGGATTGTGTGGATTATGGTTCCCGCCGGCAAGCCGGTTGATGACACAATTGACTTACTTATTCCCCAAATGAAAAAGGGGGATATATTAATTGACGGCGGCAATTCCTATTACAAAGACTCGATTAGAAGGGCTGAGAGACTCTCCGGCCTCGGAATCAGCATGCTCGATGCCGGAGTGAGCGGCGGGATTTGGGGACTGAAGGAGGGTTACAGTATTATGGTCGGCGGCGATCAGAAGACCGTCGAGTTTGCGGAACCCATCTTTGAAACTCTAGCCCCGGGCAGGGACAAAGGATGGGGTTATGTTGGACCAAGCGGTTCCGGACATTTTGTGAAGATGGTACACAATGGGATTGAATATGGCCTGATGGAAGCATACGCAGAAGGCTTTGAGCTGCTGAGAAAGAAAAGCGAGTTCAAGCTTGATCTTCACGAAATCGCTGAGATTTGGAGATATGGCAGTGTCGTGAGGAGTTGGCTTCTTGACTTGACGGCAGATGCGTTGAAGAACGACCAGGAGCTAAAAGGGATAGCGCCGTACGTCGCGGATTCGGGTGAAGGCCGCTGGACCGCACTGGAAGCAATTGAGCTGGGAGTCTCTCTGCCAGTGATAACACAATCCCTTTACGAACGATTCTCGAGTCAGGACACCGAGGCGTTCGGCGGACGTCTGCTTGCGATGATGAGGCACGAATTTGGCGGTCATGCGATGAAAGAAGGGAAATAAGATGAACGGAAAGAGAACACCTCCATATCTGTTAGTGATTGTGGGTGGGACCGGCGATCTTGCCCGAAGGAAGCTAATCCCTGCGATTTGCAGACTTCGCGAGAAACACTTGTCGGAGTTTTACCTCATCGCATCAGGATCCGGGAAAAAACATAATGATCAGACTTATCGGGATTTCATTGCGCGGTCGCTCGAAGACGAGGGCATGGACATAAGCGAGATGGGGGACAACCTCGATTGGATGTATTACCAGTCGGTTGGCGGTGGATCGCTTGAGGAGTACAAGACACTTGCGGATCGTGTAATTCAATTGGAGAAAGAGCATAATCTTCCCGGCAACCGCATCTTTTATCTTGCCGTTCCCCCGTCGGTTTTTCCAAACGCGATAAGAAATCTTGGGGAATCGGGTCTCAACAAAGGCAGTGGAGAAGTTAAGCTAGTTGTGGAGAAGCCCTTCGGACAGGACCTGAAATCAGCCCAGGAGCTAAACACACTCGTTCACGGATACTTCGACGAACGCCAGATTTATCGCATCGACCACTATCTCGGAAAAGAGACCGTTCAGAATCTGCTAGCGTTTCGCTTCAGCAATGCCATGTTTGAATCGTTATGGAATCGGGACAGGATTGAACGTGTAGAGATTACGGTGGCGGAGACCGTTGGCGTAGAGCACAGAGCCGGTTACTACGACAAGGTCGGCGCCTTGCGCGATATGATACAAAACCATTTGACGCAGCTTCTCACTCTTATCTCGATGGAAGTCCCAACAGCACTCGAAGCGGATGCTGTAAGGCATGAAAAGGTTAAAGTCATCCGAGCGATTTCTCCGATCTCTTTGGACGATGTCGTGTTTGGACAGTATACCCAGGGTGCTGTGCAGGGAAGAGAAGCTGCCGCTTATGTCGAAGAGGAGGGCGTCGGGAAAGATTCCCCGACAGAGACATTCGTCGCACTCAAGCTCAACATATCCAATTGGCGATGGCAGGGCATCCCGTTTATTCTTCGAACGGGGAAGCGTATGTTCAAAGGGATAACCGAGGTTGCTATCACGTTTCGTCGCCCGCCCGTTTCGATCTTCAGACAGTTTTCGATAAAGGATATTCAACCGAATAAGCTGGTTATGACGCTCCAACCGAACGAGGGCTTCGATTTGTTCTTCAAGGTGAAGGAACCTGGCGATTCCTATAAGCTCTCTACCCAGAAGCTTCATTTCCAGTACTCCGAAATTTTCGGGAGAATTCCGGACGCTTACGAGACACTTCTCCTGGATGTACTGAAGGGAGATCAGACCTTATTTGTTCGGGCGGACGAGGTTGAATCATCGTGGGAGCTCTATACTCCGCTTCTTTCTCATAAATTCGAGGTGCACAGATATGCATCCGGAACGTGGGGACCCGATGTCGCAGAAAGACTTCTTGACGGAGACAAATGGTTTACGGTTTGAACCGTGAAGTAAGAAGATTCGCCGATTTGAACGAACTCAGCGCCTCCGCAGCCGAGGACATTAACCGGCTCATCGTCAGGGCTGTCAGGCTGAAGAGCCGTTTCAGCCTGGCGCTCTCCGGCGGGACTACCCCTCGTCTGCTCTATCGCATTCTCGGCACGACGTATAGGGACAAGATCCCATGGAAAGCCGTGCATTTCTTTTGGGGCGATGAAAGGTATGTGCCGCACGACGACAAGGACAGCAACTACCACATGGCAAAAGAATCGCTTCTCGAGATTATACCTGTTCCGGTGGAAAACGTGCACCCCATTCCGACAACATACGCTGAGCCGGCAGAGGCAGCAGAATTATATGAAAAGGAATTGCGAAAATTCTTCGACACGACGGGCGATACTTTTGACCTTGTTCTTCTTGGCATGGGAAAGGAAGGGCATACTGCGTCGCTGTTTCCGGAGTCGCCTGCGCTGGCCGAGACCAATCGATGGGCATTGGCGGTTGAGGTAGCCGCTAATCCGCCAAAACGAATCACACTTACCTATCCAGTTCTGAATCGGGCCGATGCGGTTTACTTTCTGATTTCCGGGCAAGAGAAGGCTGAAGCGATTGCGAGAGTCTTTGATACCTCCACGTACTCACACTCTTGTCCTGCAAAGGGGGTGAATCCTTCAAACGGTAAAGTTGTCTGGTGGATAGATTCGAGCATTCCGGATTTTTGACCTGGATTGAAGTGTCAGGAGAGAGTCGCAGTTGGTTCGGCGAATCTGGAGGAAATGATCTATTCCATCCGCTATGGAACACCCCCTCATTTTCTTAGATTACGTACTATGGCCCTTTCCAGCCGCTGCCTTCGCCGAAAATTTTATAACTTTCGCAAAATCAATAAGTTAGCTCCTTGACTTTTCTCCCTCTTTTTGTTATTATTTTATGAATTTCAGCGGAGGTTTATTGGCAAAAAAAGAGAAAAGAGCGGTCCTTTTCAGGGGGAGTTCTAAGGTTCTGTATGCTCTCCCGCAAGATGATATTCTGTTAGCTGAATTCCGTCCGGAGTTAGGAGTTGACGGGAAAAAGGTCTTCAAAATTAAGGACAGGCCGAGAATTGCCGCGGAGTTGCAGGCTTTCATATTCGCCTACTTAGAGACCTACCAAATTCCTACCCATTTTTTTAGCCAATCGGGCAGCGAACTCCTTGTAAAACGCCTGAACATCATTCCCGTCAATGTAACGGTGAGAAATCTGGTCTCGCAATCATTCGCGCGACGGTTCAAGCATTTCAAACCGAAACAGCATCTCGACTTTCCGATATTTGAATACTTTTTGAAGGACGAATCTGGCGGCTTCTATGTTAACGACACGCACTTGTATGCACTGCAGCTGCTGACCCCCGATGAGTTCAAGACCATTAACCGCCTTGCAAGCAAGATTGACGCCGTTATGAAAAGTTTCCTTGAGAGGCGCGGTTTTACACTTGTGGACTTAACGATAAAATTCGGAAAGTATAAAGGCGTGATAATGCTTGGGGATGAAATTTCTCCTGAAAATATAACTGCCATAGATAATGCCACAGGCGACGAGATCTCAATCTTGTCAGCCCGTGATTCTCGCGAAGCAACGAAGAGCTACCAGCTGATCTACGACCGTATCCTTCCCTCCGCGGGACGTAAGGCCTAGTAAGAAGTATGTTACCCAAGTTGGCTAACTATGGGTCAGACGTGTTAGCGGTCGTCTTGATCTCGTGTGTGCTCATGGTACTCCTCTCCCTCGTCATTCCCGTTCTACCCGTCAAATTGATCCTGGACTTGATTGCCCTCTTTGTCGGAACCTTCACCGTCTATTTCTTCCGTGATCCGGATCGGAAACCACAAATGTCGGGCGATGAAGTCGTGATTTCACCTGCAGATGGGAAGGTTATTTTTGTCGGAGAGGTCGATGAACATGAGTTTCTAAAGAGTCGTGCGAAGATGGTGAGTATATTCATGTCGTTGACGGATGTTCATGTTAATAGAATACCTGTCAACGGAACGGTCAAGTTTCTCAAATACATAAGAGGGGAGTACCTTGTGGCATTTGAGGAAAAAGCGAGCGATCGAAACGAGAGAATGTTAATCGGAATCGAAAACAAGGGGCAAAGAGTGTTGTTTAAACAAATTGCGGGTTTCATTGCGCGCAGAATCGTATGTGAACTTTCCGAAGACCAGGGCGTCGCGGCAGGCGAAAGGTTTGGAATGATTAAGTTCGGTTCTCGCGTGGACGTGTTCCTTCCTTTGAATTGTAGTGTTAAGGTCACCCTGAACGATAGGACGCGGGGAGGCAGCACGGTCCTGGGAGTGTTGCAGAATGAGTAGGAAAAGAAATCTTCATATTTCTCGGGCTGTAATACCCAGTTTCTTCACTATCCTCAATATGTTTTCCGGATTCATGTCGATCCTGTCATCAGCCAACAAGGACTACGTGTCCGCGGCTTGGCTGATTGTCCTGGCGGCAATCTTTGACAGTCTCGACGGAATGATGGCGCGTCTTACAAAAAGCTCCAGCGAATTCGGCGTCGAACTTGATTCCCTTTCCGACCTTGTTTCCTTCGGCGTCGCACCATCGTTTATGGTATACCAGCTTGGGCTCCGGAGTCTGGGACCGATTGGGACACTATCAAGTGCGATGGTAATGGTGTTTGGCGGATTGCGCCTGGCGAGATTCAACGTGCAGCTCGTAGGGTTTGATAAGTCTTTCTTCAAGGGGCTTCCAATACCTTCGAGCGCGATCACGATCAGCTCCTTTGTCCTGCTGTTTTATGACGCTTCGCTTGGAATGTTGAACCAGAACGCAGCCCCCTTCCTGCCTATATTGGCTGTTGCGTTGTCGCTCCTAATGGTCAGCACGGTAAGGTATGATACGATACCTAAGTTCAGTAAAAGAAGCATTCGCGCTCACCCTCTGAAGTTTCTTGTGTTTTTGGTCGGTTTGGTCATCGCCATCGTCACTTTGGGAAAGGGCTTGTTTTGGTTGTTCCTGCTGTATATAGTTGGCGGGTTGATTCGTTGGGTTATTGAGCATATAAGGGCGATCCTTTCTCCACGGAAACACGAAGAGGAGGAGGACGTTGAATTAAGCAGCTTCGATATTTAAGTCTGAAGCACCATTCCATTGAGAAGCTCGTTTGTAGAGGAGGTAATTTGTTAAAGGCGATAGTAAAGGTTACTCTTAAAGAAAAAATCCTGGATCCGCAGGGGAAAGCAATAGAGCACAGTCTGCACAATCTCGGTTTCTTGAGCCTCGGAGGAGTAAGAACCGGAAAGAATATCGAGATATCGATAGATGAAAATGATCTCAGTACCGTGGAGGAACTTATTAAGTCGGCATGTGCAAAGCTCCTGGCAAATCAGGTTACGGAAGACTACGAATATCAGATTTTTGACGATGCGGGCTCGACGCTTTCCAGATTTACCAGCCGACACGGCGTCGGAAGTGTTTCAGGACACGCGGGGTAAAGATGGCACACAAAGTCGGAGTTGTCGTTTTCCCTGGTTCCAATTGTGACAGGGATGCATTCAATGCCTTTGGAACGGTGCTGAATCAGAGAGTTGAATATCTCTGGCATAAAGACACCAGCCTTGATGGCGCGGATATAATAGTGCTTCCCGGAGGATTCTCGTACGGTGACTACTTGCGGTCCGGCGCGATTGCCAGGTTTTCTCCAATCATGAATGAAGTAATTCGGTTTGCTGAGCAGGGCGGTTTGGTCATGGGGATTTGCAATGGATTCCAGATCCTCGTCGAGTCGGGCTTGTTGCCGGGCGCTTTATTGAGAAATTCATCCCTGAAATTCATGTGCAGACAAGTTTACCTGAGAACCGAGACTTCGGCTACGCCGTTCACTTCAGGTTTGCAGGTCGGTGACGTGCTGAAAGTGCCGATTGCCCACGGCGATGGAAACTACTATGCGGACGAATCGACGTTGAATAGGCTCCAGGACAATGACCAGATTGTGTTCCGGTATTCAACGAGCGACGGCGAAATCACGCCGGAGTCTAATCCGAATGGCTCAATCATGAACATTGCCGGTATTGTCAACGCGAAGAAGAACGTTCTAGGAATGATGCCGCATCCCGAGCGCGCAAGTGAGAAAATCCTGGGAAGTGCCAGCGGGCTGATGGTTTTGAAATCGGTCATCGAGAACTTAAATTGAGAGAAAGTGGAGGTTGCAATGTTTGATGGAATTGGACCTACCGAAATTCTACTTATCATAGTAGTCCTGGTCCTCCTTTTCGGAGGGAAGAAGATTCCTGAACTTGCGCAGGGAATAGGCAAGGGCATAAAAGAATTCAAGAAAGCCGTGAAAGATGTTCCGGACGACGCTGACCAAAAGACAGAAGAGAATAAGACTACCAAGCAGTGATATGGTAGAATGCTAGACAACTTTGGTTTCGGCGAGATATTTCTAATCGTCATCGTTGTGATCGTGCTCTTCGGTCCGAAGCGCATACCGGATATTATGCAATCTGTGGGCAAGGGGGTCAGGGAATTCAAGAGGGCGATGAGAGACGTACAGGACGAAGTAAATAAAGCCATCGAAGAAAAACCTGAACCCAAAATGACTCAGCAGAAACAATTCTCCAGTTCTGCCCCGGCTCAGGAAATACACCCGGACTCTAAGGAGAAAACGGCAGAAAAAGTGTGAGGGCTGAATCCCTTCAAGTCTCGCGCAAGTAGTTACAGTCCCCAGATTAACTGCGATACAAGGCCGACGAGATGCTGCCGGGAGATCCACCGCAAAGCCGGCTATATCATTCCCCAACGCCCGATTAGACGACCCTTGACACTATCGGTCCGCCTTCCCGGAAGGTTTTCCCCTCCTGGTGGGTGTAGCCATTCATGAGTAGAACCGCATATTACCGCTCGAAAACAGTTCGCTGTTAGCGTGTAATAATTTGGCGGGGGCAGACCCGAAGGCCGATACTGGGTCGCCTCCCCGCCGAATGAGAAAGAATTCAAGCACCTGACCGGAAGATTTCCGTTTTGTCATAAGCTGACCAGTGTCTGACAGTCTTTCATGGTTTTGAAGATAACTCCAGAAATTATAAATTTAATCCAGTGAGTCGTTTAAGACTATTTGAGTACCTCACTGTTTGAAAAAGTGTTTCTAGTGAACTAGTTACTTAGAGCAAATGCTCTGGAGCAGAAAAGATGTTTGATGATCTGAGTATAGGCAAGATTTTCTTGATTCTTCTTGTGATCCTGATTTTTTTCGGACCCAAGAGAATCCCCGACATTGCCCAGTCGCTTGGCAAAGGGATAAGAGAATTCAAGAAGGCCATGCGCGACATAACAGATGAAGTCCAAAAGTCCGCTGCGGAAGAACCTAAGGCCCAGTCTGTTCCGCCAAAAATGATCGAGTCCTCGACTCAGCAGAGTGCGAAGGTCGATCCCAAGTCAGAAACCGAATTAAAATCTTAAGGCAGATTGCCGAACACATATCAGAATTTTAGGAAGCGACTTCTCAACGGAGAAGTCACGTGCAAGGGTATTGTTGAATCCTACCTCAAGAGAGCCAAGTCGAAAGCGGATCTAAACGCGTTCCTGGAGCTTTTTGACGAGTCGGAAGAAGCTGCAGAGCAAATTGATGCCAAGGTGAAATCCGGAACGGCAGGCAAACTTGCCGGAATGGTCCTTGGGGTCAAAGATATAATTGGAATAAAGGAAAAACGGCTGACCTGCGGCTCAAAGGTACTGGAGAATTTTGTCTCCCCATACGACGCAACCGTTGTTGAGCGGCTGAAGCGTGAAGACGTCATCATAATAGGAAAGACAAACATGGACGAGTTCGCCATGGGCTCCTCGACCGAGTACAGCGCGTTCGGGCCGGTGTTGAACCCGGCGGACACTTCGCGTGTACCCGGGGGATCCAGCGGCGGCAGTGCTGCCGCAGTCGCGGCAGAATTGTGCCATGTTGCGCTCGGCACCGACACCGGCGGCTCTATAAGACAGCCAGCGTCGTTCTGCGGCGTGGTGGGGCTGAAGCCGACGTACGGACGGGTCTCAAGGTATGGACTCGTAGCCTTTGCTTCGTCTTTTGATGTAATCGGTCCGTTTGCCAATTCCGTCTATGATGCGGCTCTTGTTCTTGAAGTTATTTCGGGACGCGATGGGCGGGATTCCACTTCTGCCGCCAATGCCGTCCCGTCATTTACATCCCTCCTCGACAGAGACATCAAGAGCCTCAGGGTCGGAATAGCACAGGAGACCTTGAACTCCGGGATCGCAGATGAAGTCAAGCAGGCAATAGAGAAGCAAATAGACAATCTTCGTTCGGCCGGTGCCGTGATAGCCGAGGTAGCTATGCCCCATCTCGATTACACTATACCGGCGTATTACATACTGGCGACTGCCGAAGCCTCTTCGAACCTCGAAAGATATGATGGAGCGAGGTATGGTCACAGGGCGAATGATGTCCATGAACTCGATGAGATGTACGTCCGCTCCCGTACCGAAGGATTCGGACCGGAAGTGAAGCGGAGGATTATGCTGGGCACCTTCGTCCTTTCAGCGGGGTACTACGACGCGTACTACCGGAAGGCGCAGAAGGTCCGCCGCCTCATCAAGGAAGACTTCGACAATGCCTTCAAGAAAGTGGACGTCATCTTGACGCCGACCGCTCCCACGACGGCATTCAGGTTTGGCGAAAAGATCTCGGATCCGCTTCAGATGTATCTTTCCGATGTATTTACCGTCTCAGCGAATCTTGCGGGGATACCGGGTATTTCAGTCCCGGCCGGCAAGGATTCGCAGTCGCTCCCGATCGGGGTCCAGTTGCTGGGAAGGCAGTTCGAAGAAGAGACGATTTTAACTGCAGCAAATTTTATAGAAAAAACGACAAAGAATTAAGAGAGAAAACTAATGAGCATCCTTGTTGACAAATCTACGCGACTCGTAGTCCAGGGAATTACCGGTGGAGAGGGCTCTTTCCACACCGAACAAATGATCGCGTACGGAACAAAAGTCGTTGCCGGAGTAACTCCAGGGAAGGGCGGAACAAGCCATCTCGGTCTTCCCGTTTTCAACACCGTTGCGGAGGCAGTGGAAGAGGAAGGCGCCGACACGTCGGTCATTTTTGTCCCCGCAGCCTTTGCGCCTGATGCGATTGTCGAGGCCGCCGACGCCGGGGTCAAGCTGGTGGTTTGCATCACCGAGGGTATACCCGTCCGTGACATGGTGAAGGTCTACGATTATCTGAAAAAGAAGAGCGTTCGAATGGTCGGACCTAACTGTCCCGGTATAATTTCTCCCGGAAAAGCCAAAGTTGGAATAATGCCCGGGTTTATCCATCGAAAGGGTACAGTCGGACTCATCTCCAGAAGCGGAACTTTGACGTACGAAGCGGTGGCACAGGTTACTGCACAGGGTTACGGCCAGTCGACGTGCGTCGGCATCGGAGGCGATCCCATAATTGGGACGAAGTTTATCGATGCACTTCAGTTGTTCAAGGACGACGACCAGACGGAAGCCGTGGTTATGATCGGCGAGATCGGCGGTACGGCGGAAGAAGAGGCTGCCGCTTACATAAAGAAGTATTTCGGCAAACCGGTAGTCGGCTTTATCGCCGGCCGCACGGCCCCTCCGGGAAGAAGAATGGGACATGCCGGTGCGATTATTTCGGGCGGCCATGGGACTGCCGACGAGAAGATGGCGGCCATGAAGAAGGCAGGCATCATCGTCGTCCAGAGTCCGGCATTGATAGGTGAAGCAGTGTCAAAGGTTCTTGGCACAAAGGCAAAGAGGAAGACGAGCGTGGTTGTCTCCAAGAAACCTGCGAAGAAGCGAACAACCACAAAGGCTTCAGCGGCAAAATCAAAGAAGAAAAGATAAAGCAATAAAATATAAGTATGACGCTTGAAGAGCCGGCTTTGGTCGGTCCGAGCGCGGAAATCTGAAAGGAAATCTGAATTATATATGAGTCGTACTCTCGCAATATTGAAACCGGACTGTGTTAGAAGAAATCTTGTCGGCGAAGTTGTGGCAAGAATACAGAAGGCTAATTTCAAGGTGGTGGGTCTGAAAATGGTGCATTTGAGTGAAGAGACGGCAGGAGAATTCTATGCCGTTCATAGAGAGCGCCCGTTCTATAATGACCTGGTGAAATTCATGACCTCCGGGGCATGTGTGCCGATGGTGCTCGAGAAGGAAAACGCCTTTGAGGAATTTAGAAAATTGATCGGCACCACGGATCCGAAGGAAGCGCAGCCCGGAACCATTCGCCGCGATTTTGCCGAAAGCAAGCAGGAGAATATCGTCCACGGCTCAGATTCATCCGAAAACGCCGGAAGGGAAATCGGATTCTTCTTTTCTGAACGCGAACTCGTGGAGCTCTACCCCAATGAACTGTCCGGCGGAACGCCCGGAGACGTTCGGAAGTAAAATTGCCTCTCAAGAGACTACAAACCCTCAGCACGGGCTCGATCTACAAGAATCCCTACTGGGAATACAGGCTTGATAATTACACGCTGCCGAACGGGGCCCCCGGAGAATACCATTACGTTCACACACTGGGCGCGGCGATGGTGGTTGCCCTCGACCGGACGGGAAGTCTAGTCCTGGTCAAACAGATTAGATATCTCCTGATGAAAGAGAGTATCGAATTCCCGGGTGGAGGGGTCAAAGGAGAAGACTTCCTTCTTTCGGCGAAGAATGAGCTCGCTGAAGAGGCGGGGTTCTCGGCGGCGAACTGGACTTTGGTTGGCGAGTTTGATCCGTACAACGGGGTGACCGATGAGATTTGCAGGGTGTATTTTGCCACCGGTCTGGAGGAAGTAGTCAAAGAGAAGGATCCCTCGGAGGAATTCGAGGTACTCAAGCTGACCGCAGACGAGTTCCAGTCCCTCATAGACGAGGGCGGAATATGGGATGGAATGACTCTCGCGGCATGGGGGCTTGTGAAGAAAACTGTGCTTCAAAATTTGAAGGAGGTTGTGAGGTGAGAAAACTGATTCTGCTTTTGATCCCTTTCTTTTTTGTCACCGCGGTGTCTTCGCTCTTTGCCGGGGAGAGAGTGAAAACCGGAGATGAGGTTCTCGTTGAGAAGTATCTCTATCTTATTAAGGGCAAGACGATCGGACTTATTACGAACCAGAGCGGCAGGCTTTCTGACGGCAGGGACGTCATTGACGTCCTGGCTAAGATTCCCGGCGTCAAACTCGTCGCATTGTTCAGCCCGGAGCACGGGATAAGAGGCCAGGCCTCAGCCGGCGAAAAGGTCTCCAGCAATGTCGATGAGAAGACAGGCGTGCCGATCTACTCCTTGTATGGAAAAACGACTAAGCCGACTCCTGAAATGCTGAAGGGAATCGACGTTCTTCTTTATGACATACAGGACGTCGGAACGAGATTTTATACCTTCATCAGCACGCTCGACCTCAGCCTCGAAGCAGCTGCCGAAAATCATATCGAGTTCATCGTGCTCGACCGGCCCGACATGGTGAGGGCGAATCTTGTCGATGGTCCGCTTCTGCTGGATTCCCTGAGATCTTTCATAGGCATTCAACCGATCACGAGCGTTTATGGTATGACGCCGGGTGAGTTTGCCACTATGATCAACGACGCTCATATGTTGAAGGACGGCATCAAGGCAGATCTCAAGGTGATTAAGATGGAAAACTACCGCCGCAGCATGTGGTACGACCAAACCGGTCTTAAGTGGGTGACGCCGTCGCCCAATCTTCCGGATATGAATGCCGTCGAGGTATACGGGGGAAATGTACTGTTTGAAGCAACAAACGTTTCGGAAGGGCGCGGTACGGAACATCCGTTCGAAACAATTGGTGCCCCGTTCATAAATTCTAAGGAGCTCGTGGAGCTTCTCGATAAGCAGCATGTTGCAGGAGTCAAGTACGAACCCGTCGATTTTACGCCTCGTCCGTTCCCCTGGGCGATCAAGCCGAAGTATGAGGGCGAGTTGTGTCACGGTGTGAAGATTATTGTCACGGAAAGAAACATCTTTAAGCCCGTCGAGGCGGGAGTTACCCTCGTTTGGGCAATTCACAAGTTATACCCAGACCAATTTAAGCTGCACAGCAAAGGGTTCGATCTCAGGGCGGGGACTCCTGAAGTCAGAACCATGCTTGAAGAGGGGAAGAGCCCTCAAGAGATTATTTCTGCATGGCAGCCAGGCTTGAAGCAGTTTGAGAGTCTCCGTGAGAAATTCCTGTTATATAAATGAAGAAGATAACCAGGGATAAACACTCTCCGTCGGTATTCGCGGATGCCTGCCGCATCACCTTGGGATAAATGGCAACGAAGCCGTCTCTGTCCTTCGCGTGCGGTTTCTTTCTGACAGCGACTATTATTCTCGCAGCATCCCCTCATGCCTTCTGTCAGGAGGACTCCACGAAGGTGTCGCGCGAACGCCTCGTCAGCCCGGTGTTTCAGTCCGGGACAATAACCCATGAACCTTCCTATACGCTTTCAGATTCGGAGATAACCTGGAACGATTACCGTTACTCTGGGGATCTTCTGCAGCAGATTCCCGGCTCCTTCCTGGCCAACATGTATCAACCGGGAAATCCATCCGAGCTATATTTCGACGGACTGGGCGGCGACTATACGAAGTACTTGCTTGATGGTGTTGAGCTGAACGAGCCGACGACTTCCTCTATGAACCTCTACCATGTCCCGATGGAATTCGTCCGTAATGTCCAGTACATCGATGCGCTTCGCGCGCCTATTTACCAGTTCAACGCGACCGGCGGTCTCGTGAATTTCCAGACCCATCTCTATAGCGAGGCGGTTCCCTATTCGAAGGTCAGGCACATGGAGGAACCGTACAACTACCTCATAACCGACGGAGTCTTCTCACAGAATATCGGTTTCAATTCGAATATTGATGCGGGATTTGAGCGGCAGACCACGGACGGGAGGTTTGACAACTCGGTATACGACGGCGTGAACATCAGGGCGAAGTACAGATACAGTATCGATTCGACCCGTCAGCTTACGGCAACTGAGGTGTATTACCGCACCAAGGGTGGTGCGAACGGAGGAGCGCTCCCGTACAACATCAGCGCAAATATCTTTCAGCAATATCTGATTCCGCTGAGAAGTACGACCGCCGATCTGACTTATCTTCAGCATCATGTGCAGGTTGCTTACTCACAGGGGGATCCGTACGACTCGACTCAGTTCCTTACCGCCTCGGTTTTCTATGATTACTATAGCTTTCAGTTCGGTGAATACGTCCCGTCTCCCGACGCTTCCTATTATCTGACCAATCTCAGTAGGAGGATTGGGGCGAACATTCGCGGGAGCGAGAATTTTGCATTCGGGAGACTGAATCTTGGCGCGGAAGCGGTGCGCAATGAGAACTCTTATAACAGTCACACTCTCATCCCTTCGGAGAACAGGGTCTCAGGATATGCTGACGAAGAGTTCGACTTGTTCGATCTTGTCAGGGCCGGGGTATTTGGCAGAGGCGATTTCGTATCCGATAAATTCTATCCGGCGTTTGGATTTCTATTCGGCTTTAGTGATGAGTATTTCAATCTGGAAGCGGGTGGCAATATATCGGATCACGTCCCGAGCCTATCGGAAAAATATTTCGTGACTCAGGATTTTACCGGCAACCCAAACCTCCGGGCAGAAACTGATAAACTGCTCCAGGTGAAGGCGAACGTGAAGCTCGGAGAAACCTTCGAATTTTCCCTTAAACCTTATATAAGGTTCATAGATAACCCGATATATTTTCGCGAGGTTTACATCGGACAGCCGACTTACCCGAATATTTCTGTCGTTAATCTGAATACCAGGAAGATTTACGGCGTCGATGCGACGATCAGATTAACGGTGTGGAAGTTCGGAGCGGATGGGAATTTGAACTACGTCAATGAAAAGGTCGATGGCGGCAACGTTAACACGCTGCCGAAGTATTACGCCGCCGGTGAATTGTACTATCACGATATTTTGTTTAATGGTCACCTCAATTTCAGAGTTGGTGTAAGGGGAAGGGTCCTCAGTGAATTTCAGGGAAGCGGGTTCTATCCGGAAGCGCTAATCTATTATCCGACGGACCTGAACCAGTACGGCCCGTATGGAAGTTCCGACCTGTTCCTTCAAGGGAAAATAGGCAGCGCGGTGATTTATTTCACGTTCTTCAACCTGACCGGAGAGGACTACTTCCTTGCACCGGTGTACCCTGCTCTCAACAGCAGCTTTGCTTTCGGTATAAACTGGGAGTTTTTGAACTAGCCCAAGTTCGACACTTCTCGATTGAAAACGGCGATTCCGTGCGGAAACGAGGGAAGGCGGGCAAAAGTCGGCACTACAATTGGTAATCTTTCTTGAGTCGCTCGGGTGGGACGATCTGTAGTTTCTG
>JAMCXB010000063.1 GCA_023480735.1 Bacteroidota bacterium
GAATTTCTTCGTCCCTTCAACTAAACTAATTGCTAAACAACGAGCTGGTTCACTCATCGTTAAGAAGTACGATCTCCCAAAGACCCCGTTCCAACGCGTCCTCGATTCTCCGCTTATCTCCGATGGTACTAAGGAAGAGCTTCAAAAGCTCTTCTTAACTCTCAGCCCTTTTGTTCTTCAACAACATATCCAAACCAAGATCAACACTATCCTAAAACAGGCTGATCCCCTCCCAAGATACATTTTAAGACATGCCCAACTTTCCTAACTTTCGGTTACCTTTTATTATGATGCAACACGACCTCTCACTTATGGTTTCTCGCCAAGCCGCTCGCAAAGCGAACCGCTCGTCAACATTTCTTTGCGTTCTTGGCGCCTTTGCGAGAGAAATAACCCTTTCAGTGAGGCATTACAAGCTATGCCTTCTTTCTGACGGCAACAACGGTTCGCAGGTATTACCTGATTCCCACAATTCAGGCTCTCTGATGAATACTTTCGCCACCCTTTTCATCATTTGAACATAGTTGACGTCGTCATCTTTTCCGAGTGACATATATTCTTCTCTCCACGCCCGCACCACCTTAAAGATTTGTGTCTCTTCCATCTCGGCCAGGGTCAAGTCATGCCTCGGCGAGAAACAGACTACCCTGCACAGTCCTCGTTCTCCGTCGGCGCGAATGAGCCCAGCCTCGTCAAGAGTGAACGGCCTCTGCCCGGAGACAATGCGATGAAGTCATTGTCAAAGACAAAAGTATTCCTGTAATTGGGATTCCTTTCCCCGTTGGCCCGCGTATTACCCGGACAGAGATAGCAGGCTGGATCATACCTGGGAAGAATCTCCTGAGGGGTCTTCTCCACCCTGCCCTGCCAGGGTCTCTTCAACCTGCCGGGCGACACAAGGATCCATTCACCTGTAAGTAGATTGTATCTTCTGTGAGTCTGACAAAAGATGCTTTCCTTCATATTGAATAATGACTCTCCAACGTGATCTTCTTCAATAAGTGAATGCTTGTGGTATCAGGAAGGCTCTGAAGCTTATTCCGGCTCAAATAATTAATGTGGAACCAAGTATACACTTGCACCTGCAGGCTCATCGGCCTGATCGGGAATACTAAGACGAAGCAAATGGAGTTGGCCTCATCAGAATAACGCCAGCGTGTAGTTATTTCTGCATGACCAGGATCCTGAAGCCATAACTCTTCAACGGCAATTCAAGTGTACCGTCATTCACTTTGTATTTCGTGCCGCTCACTTCGTCGACCAATTCAGCATCCTTAACTCCATCGACCTTGACCTTAATGTCGGTTGCCGGTGCACTAGAGAAGTTAAAAACGCACACAGCTCTCTTGTTGCTCAACCGCCTTTCATACGCCACTACGTTATCCCCGCCGCTTGAAGAAAGGGACCCATACGTTCCCAATTCAAGTTCAGGGTTCGATCTCCGGATTAAATAGATCTTCTCGTACAATCTTCTGAACCCATTTCTCACTTTCCAGTCTATGAGCACCTGCTTGAACAGGCTGAGCCGCTTCGGATTCCCGACCTCGTCACCGTTGTAAATCAGTGGAACACCGGGAAGCGTGGCGATGAGCGCAACCGTCAGGCTGTCCCCTCCGGGTCCATAACGCTCAATCGACGGTGCATCATACGCGTTCTCATCATGGTTTGTATTGAAGCGCATGCGCAGCGCCCCGATTGGATATACGTATCTCTCCCGTACCAGTGTGCTGTCTAAAGCGACCGCAGGCGCCTTCCCCTTGAATATCTTCCCGAGTACATTGTAAACGTTCCATGAGTAAGTGAGGTCGAAAGCCTTGAGCTGGAGATCGGGTTTCGCTCCTTCCGCCAGCATCATGACGGGCTTTATGCTGTCGAGGGCGGCACGAGCCTCTTCCCAAAAGCTTAACGGTACCAGTTCCGCAGCGTCGCATCGGAAACCGTCGATCCCGACATCCTTCACCCAGTATTTCAGCATGTTGATCATGTAGCGGCGCAGGTTCTTGTTGGCATAGTTAAGCTGGGCGACATCGGTCCAATCAGGATTTGGGGGGACGATCTTTCCCGTGCTGTCGTGCTTGTACCAGTTGGGATGTTCATTGATAAGAGGATTGTCCCATGCGGTATGGTTGAGCACTGCGTCCATTATGATATGGAGGCCGGCGGCATGGACTGCACGCACCAGCTTCTTGAAATCTGCCAGCGTACCATATTCCGGATTGATCCCATAGTAATTGCTTATGGAGTACGGGCTGCCGAGCGGGCCCTTGCGATGCAATTTCCCGATAGGATTAATGGGCATAATCCACAAAACCGTGACACCAAGCTTCTTGATCTGAGGAAGTTTCTTTATTACTGAAAGGAAGCTTTCATCCTTCGAGAAAGAACGCGGATAGAGTTCGTATATGACTGCGTCCTTCACCCACATTACGCTGGGGCGCGCATGTTCCTTCGAAATGTCCGGACCGCCCGGCTGTGCAGACTTGTTTTTCGGGGAAAATGCAAACAGAGCATAATCCGCTCCGTTGCTTCTTTCAAGTCCGGCCGCGAGTAAGTCACTTGAACTGCCTCTTCCTGAAGGCTCGGTGACAATCCGACTTTGCATTGCTTCTGTCGAAGAAGCATAGGAGTGGATTTGCAGTTGCGCACTGGCCTGTCCGATAAGACAAGCATAGACGAGAGCGATCGACAACAATTTCATCAGGAATTCCTTAAATTAGTCCTTGCTTTCGAAAATCTGGGAATGACTTGCTCGGGTTTTCTGAACGACTTCTTGGAACGCGTGTCAGTCCTATTCACCGCCACCGATTCATCCACATCCTCAACGCGAATTACAAGCAGAGCCGCAACGATCAGGGAAACCCCGCCGAGTAAAAGGGCGTATATTGCCTGGTCAGCAAACAGGTGCTTCACAAAGAAACCGAGGATGGCCGCCGCCGTGATTTGCGGGATGACTATGAAAAAGTTGAATATTCCCATATACACACCCATCTTGCGAGCCGGGAGCGAGCCTGTAAGAATCGCGTATGGCATTGCCAAAATTGACGCCCATGCCAGTCCGATTCCGAGCTCCGAAATCAGCAGCATTTTAGGATCTTTGATGACATAGAATGATGCGAGTCCGATTCCTCCGCAGACCAGGCTGATAGCGTGGACAGTTTTCCTGTTAGTTCTCCTGGCTATCCAGACCAACAGAAAAGCCATGACAGCGGCAAAGCCGTTATAGACAGCCATCAACACACCGACCCAGTTCGCTGCGTTGTTGTACAGGGCGGACGCAGTGTCCGTTGCGCCGTATATATGATGCGCCACTCCCGGAGTCGTGTAAATCCACATGGCAAACAACGCAAACCATGAAAAGAACTGCACATACGCCAACTGGACCATTGTCCTCGGCATGTTGAAAAGATCGTTCATTACTACGACCAGCCCTCCATGAGTCTTCTTTCTTTCAGTCAAGACGCCCGCAGTAATCTGAAGAATGCCGAAAGCCGCTATGCCACCGAAGAACACGCCGAGACCATAATCCATATAAAGGAATAAATAGAAGATGAGATAAAGCGCAACCCCGGATGCAGCCCAGATTACGCCGTTTCTTATGAACCTCGAACCGTGAACAGGATCATGGTTGTCTTCAACTTCCGATGTCCCGCCCTGCCCCTCTTCGCTGTAAGCCGTCAATTCTTCGGGGGAATACTCTTTAGATCTAACGACTGTCCACAAGACCGCAATAAAGAATATTGCCCCCCCGACATAAAAAGACAGCTTGACCGACTCTGGAATCATCCCTTCCGGCGCAGTGTTGCTGACATTGAACCAGTTCGCCAAGATGTAAGGCAGCGCCGATGCGATGACGGCGCCAATTCCGATGAAGAAACTCTGCATGGCGAAGCCGATAGTCCTCTGCTCGGATGGAAGCATATCCCCCACAAAAGCCCGAAACGGCTCCATCGAGATGTTAATTGACGTATCCATTATCCATAGCATCCCCGCAGCCATCCAGAGCATAGGTGAGTTAGGCATGACGAGCAATGCAATGGACGCGAGTATCGCACCCGAGAGAAAGTACGGCCGGCGCCTTCCGAGTCGGCCCCACGTCTTGTCGCTCATGTGTCCGATTATCGGCTGTACCACCAAACCGGTAACCGGCGCCGCGATCCACAGGAAAGGTATAGTGTCAATTTTTGCTCCAAGCGTCTCAAATATTCTACTGACGTTGGCGTTTTGAAGCGCGAAACCGAATTGGATTCCAAGAAATCCGAAACTCATGTTCCATATCTGCCAGAAACTCAGCCGGGGTTTTTTCATTCAACTCTCAATTTTGAGTTTTCAATTTTGAATTCTTAATTCAAGATGCAGCGTATCCTCCAACTCGTCTACGGCTGCGGCGGTCTCTCATTCGGACGGAAGTACCTCACCCATCCGGCCCGTGGGTACAGCTGCGGAACAGCGAGTATTTTCCCGCCGAATCCTATGAACCGATAGGTCAGCATCTGAAACGGCGTAGCCTCAACCCCCAGAACGTTTTGCCTGAAGATTCTCACGTCGTCCTTCTCAGCCAATCCCGCGATGTACCGGTCAAGCTCCTCGCGTCTCTCTTTTGTCAGGAGTATCTGCCTGGCGGCCTCGATGCTGTTCTTGACGGCCGAATCGTTTATCGACATCCTCTTGTCGAGGAGCTGATAGATGTAAAACTTTCCGCCGTCCTCTACGGGACCGTATATCTCGCCGTTCTTGAGCTGCGACAGCACTCCCCCTATTTCACCAAGGTTGTATGCGTTGACCCAACCGGCAGTAGTATCGCCGGGAGCAGCCTGTTCGTCCTTCTCATCGTGGAGCTTCGTATAAATGGCGATGGCCTCGTTAATGTTATTTGCCTCAAAAAGCCTGACTCTCAATTTCACAGCGTTCAGGACCTCGTCGTGATGTTTCCGGAAGAAGTCATCCACTTCCTTCTGGGTAACCTTAACTGTATCCATTATTTCGTTTGCAATCCGGTACGAACGAAATGCATCGAGCAGCATATCAACGTTGTACTTCACCTCATGGGCCTTCTGCAAACCAAGCTCTCGTGCGCGCCGTACAAGGAAATGGTTTTGCGATATGAAACGGAGAGAAGAATGGAGTGCATAGATTATCTCCGGCAGCGTCGTGTCTGCCGGCGCAAACATCGCAAGCGGGAGTTGTTCAAACACATCACCGAGTGTCAGGTCTCCTCCGGGAAACGTGAGGAACGGATTCCTCAGGTCTTCAGAAAACGCTTCGCCAAGCTTAACCAGATCGGGAGGATACAGACGATATTTGGAATTACTGACCAACTGCTTCTGATTCTCCAGGATCTTCTGAATGTCGTAAACAAGCGGGCGGAAGATATCATAGTTTACATTCACGGTGATGTTCTTCATCAGGTTCTCTATGTAGTCGTTTCCAAGCTCTGCCTGCTTCCTGCTGATGAGGATCTGCCGTATTCTCTCCCATCTGGCGGAGGTTGATCCCTTTATGAAATACTGGTTCATCTCCCGTGAGAGCACCTTGAAGATTACCAGCCCGTCCACTGTTGCCGTAGGCTTCGAGATGAAACCTTTCTTATGCCCGAAGAAGGCGTTCTCAATATCGGCGGTAGATTCACCATAAGGAATCTCCAGCGTATCATGACGTATATGAAGGCTGCTCGCGAGCGTATAGATGTTCGGTGCTCCTTTTCCGTGCAAAGCCCAATAGAAGCTCCACGCTGTCGACTTATCGTCGTTGAAGTAGAAGGCGTCGACGAAATACCTGTAGATAGAAAGCTTGAACCCCTGGAGGACCTCCTGGTTCGTGACCGTGGCATGCGGCATGACTTCTCTGCGGAATAAGACGTCACGCATGAAGACATCCTGCATCTCCTTACGAACAAGTTCCTCGGAGACAGTGTAAGGCGTGTTAGATTCAACGGCCGCCTGGGAGAGAAGCTTCTCGGCAATCATTGAGTAGAGGAATTCTCGTTTAGTCTTTTCTAACATAGTCGGGTCGTCTTTACCTGGATATATCGACATTTCAAACCTTGTCAGGAAATCGGCGCTGGTTATCGGTTCTCCGTTGACCAATGCAAGCGTGTCAGGTTGTTGCGTTCTCCCGGAAGCCAGCTGAGTGTTTCCTGCGTAACTGCTTACCGAACCGAGGAGAAAAGCGAGAACGACGGATAACGTGAGCGGGAGCAGTGTTCTCCCGCGTGTAGACCACGGCGATTGTGCATGAAGATCGGATTGACGTAGAATCATTTCAATATCATCATTTTATCGACTTTAACATAACCCCCGGCAACTAATTTATAGAAATAGACCCCAGAAGCCAAGTCACTGCCGTTGAATATGGCTTCGTGAATTCCAGCGGTCTCCTCCGAATCGACAAGCGTCCTCACTTCTCTTCCAAGTACGTCGTACACTTTAAGCGTAACGAGACTGTTCCTCGGCAACTGATAACTGATGACCGTCGTCGGATTGAAAGGATTCGGATAGTTTTGTGCCAGGACGTAATGCGTTGGAACCGGCGTGCTGCTGCCGGTTTCGATGCCCGTAATAACAGGATAGGTCACCTGTATTACAGAATCGCTAAGGACGTATATTGCAGAGCCGTATGGCGGAAGCGCCGTAGTGAAATTGGCCTGCCCGCCTGTGAAAGTTATTGAGTCCGACGTTTCATTGTAGACATCGTTCATGTAATATGTCTTCCCATCGATCACGCCCCCGGGGAACTCCACATTCGGGGAGCTTCCAGCTCCGACAAGAGTAATCTGCGCGGTAGCAGCGGAATCGCCGAAGTTTTCGAGCGCAATTCCGTTCTGGTCAGGATACGGACGGGTATAGCCGTAGACCCAGACATTTCCGGTCGACAACCGGTTGAACAACTGGGTTGAGAATGCGGGGAATGTGCCGCGTATCCATGCGAGCTTCTCGTAATGTGGAGTGAGTATGGACTCACCAGGATAGCTCCAGTCTATGATTCCCCTGCGTCGCTGGTCAAAGTTGGAAATGCCCAACCCCCATCCGACTTCCTGTCCCGAATACATCATTGGAATTCCCGGCACGGTGAATATGACGGTTGCCATCGGCATCGTCTTTTGATAAGAGCCGTACGTATAGGCTATTCGGTCTTCGTCCTGATTCTCCATGCATCGCATGAAGAGCGCATCGGGGCCCGGCTCGTATCCCATCGTGCTGCCGTTGTTGGGACCGAAGTTTGTCACGTACTGGTTCAGTGTCGATATGCTAGCCGGATTTGAGAAGTTAAACGACTGGATTGCGTTATGGAGCATGTTCCAATCATACGCAGCGTCGAGACCGCCGCCGTCATCGGCATAGTTAACCTCGGTCCCGACACCTGTTCCGGCAGTCTCTCCGAGAAGGAAAATATTCGGGTCGACGTGTTTGAGAAGAGTGCGGGTCGGAGTCCCCATTTCGTTTTCGCCGCCGTTGCCGTTGTTCGCCCGGTCGTGCGGCCCCCAGTAGGAATCAAACCGAAAACCGTCGACGCCCATGTTCTCCACCCACCACTTGTACACGTCGTCCATGTAGGCCCTTGCGTCCACGTCCGCCCAATTGTAATTGAGAAGTTGATCGCTGTATGCGCCGTAATAGACAAAGCCATCGCTCGTGATTGCCTCGGGAAGATTAGGATGATAGTTCGGGTTAGTGATCAGATGATGCTGATAGAAATCCCAATAGAATGAATTCGTACCGTATAGACGGGCATCCTGGACGAATGGATGATTGAAGCTCGTATGATTCGGCGTGACGTCGAGGATGACCTTCATCCCAAGTTGATGAGCCCGATCGACGAAGCTTTTGAAATCGGCGTTAGTGCCGTATTCCGGGGCAACCGTGTAAAAGTCGACGATGTTGTAGCCTGTATTGCTGCCGTTGTCCATGGGCTGGTTGTTCTTCATGACCGGCATCACCCAGATGATGTTGAATCCCATCTTTGCGATATAGTCCAGCTTCTGCGTCGCCGCGTTTATCGTCTGCTGAGGCGTGAAGGAATCGAAAAACAATTCGTAGATCCTCCCCATCCTGACCCATTCCGGGTTCGAAGCATATGTTGAAAAAGTAATGCTGTCGTCTTGATCGATATCGAAATATGACCTCGTCGTGTCTCTGTTGCCGGCGGAATCGGTCGCTACGAGCGAAAAGTCATATTGGCCAGGAACCGACGGCCTTGCGATAATCACGGTGGCCGACGTCGCTCCGTCTACCCCACTTATCGAGACCGGATTGTTCGGACCTACTCCCCAGACAAAACTCAACGCCCCCCCTTGAGCGGGGTCCGTACTGTTCTTTGCCGAAAGCGTAATAGAGCTGACACTCGAAGTAAAACTTATCTCCGCGTTCGGGGAATGATTCACGAAGTATGTCATGGCGAACGGGGCCGACACTATTGTTGCCCCGGCGCTGTCCGTTGCAACCGCGGTGAAGCTGTTCAACCCTCCGACGTAAGTGACAGAGTCATGGAAGCTCCCGTTGGTCGCGGGTACATCGATCGTATCGGTACCGTTCCTGACGATCATCACATTGCGAATTGATGTATCTTCAACGACCCCGTCGAGGAGTATCGAGGGCTTCCTCGTTATGTACCCTCCACGATTAAGAATCTGTATGACGCCAGCCTGCACCACGAAAGATGCCGTATCCGATACCGGATTCCCGGCAAGGTTTTTCATGGACAGTATCATCTGATGAGAGCCATTCTGAAGTGGATCCGGCCATACGAAGGAGAGGAGCTTGGTTGATTCATCGTATGCCCCACCAGGGACGTGGATTGCCGTCGTATCTATCGAAATGTAAAAGGAGGATGTATCAACGCCACTTTGAAGCGACGCAAAGACGTACGCCGTCAACACCGGATGTTCGGTATCAACTATGCCTGACTTCGAATTGGGGAGCAGATAGAAGACGGTGGGACTTGTTACAAAGATTATGGAATTATTGTTGTTTGCGGCGTTTTCCAGCGGGTTCAGCGGATCCGGTACCCATCCGCTAGCAGTCCCATTTTCATTGAATTTGTACTGGTACGCGCCGGGAACGCCGCCACCGATCTCGCCTCCTACTCTAAGCCTGACAATCTTCGACCATATGCCGGTTGCGGAATCCTTCACCATGGCGGAAGGATTCCCTGCAGCGATAACTCCATTTGAATTCGATGCCCAATTATTGAACTCACCCGGCAGGTAAACAACCGAAGGGTTATCGCTCGGCTTGTAATAAAACGTCACGTCTACACTGTCCGGGACCTGAGCATACAACGCGACGGACGCCAGGACAAGAAACGACGAAATCCAACCGACAAATCGTATCATATAAGAACTTTTTCCTCAAAATATTTCAATTGATCACAGAGGCTAACTATGCCCGGTGAAATCCAATCCCGTCCCGGCATCCTTGCCGGGGCGGGATAACTTAGGAGGTCGAAACAACTCATCTTGAATCCCGGATGCCTTTTCGAGTGCTCATGTTATGAACCCTCCCGTGCATATCCAATATCTTCGGAATCAAAACAACGAATAGATAAAAGGCGCGAGCGCCGAGCCTTGCGTGATCACAATGAGTGCACTCAGCAGCAGCAAAAGAACGAGGATCGGCGCAAGCCACCATTTCTTTCTCACTCTCATGAACTGCCACAACTCAGAAGCTACCGATAGTCTTCCCATAACTCTCCTTTATTGTGCTTTGTGTCTTAGCACTATTATATCACTCAAATGAACTTCACCGCCGAAAGCAGCGGCGTATCGGATGTCATTCTGGGCTTGACCCGGAATCCAGTTCTTTCTGGGTGGCCGTCCAAAAAGGAATATGGAATCACACACCATGTCATTCCCGCGTGCTTCAAGTCCCGTCAAAATATTTGTATGTCGGGATCCCGACCGAGGTCGGGACGGGAATCCAGCCATCCCCAAAGCATGGATTTCCGATGCCGCTTTGTCAAAAGGATTCCTCACGGGCGGCATGGTGCATGTTGCACAAGTGAAAAGTGTCATTCCGACCGACCCCCACTCAAGTGAATTGAGTCGGGGGAGCGGAGGAATCTTCTGCAGTTTACCTGTAATCGGCATTAGAGAGCTTCCATATAAGATTTCTCTCCCGACAAGGTCGGGATCGAAATGACACATGTAGTGTTCTGCAACGGACTCCATGCCGCGTACTCACATACAAATAATTGAGCGGCATAAGAGCATTCGGGAATGACAGAATAGGACTTTTTGGACAGCCTCGACAAACACGGCAAGCTGCGGGGAATGGACCCTATGGGATTCAAAACTGCCTCTCATAACTTTGTGCATCGAACTCTTTCTTCTCTCTCTTTTGCCAGTAAGACTTCGCAGACTTATCAATCTTGCGGTTGAGGAAGTCCTTATTAAACAATCTTGCGACCAGCGCCGTGGGGGTCAGTGCAACATAAAACAAGATCACTAGTATCACCCGGGTCATAACCCAGCCAAGCACAATCGCCAGCGTCATCCAGATCTTGTTCAGCGGCTTCAACACGCCCGGCATTGCGAAGGAAAGGACAACGAGCAGAAGTCCTGCAGCTCCCCAGAATATGGCACTGCCGCTTCCTTTGATCAGCAAGAAAACAGCGATAGCTAGCAAAACTACTCCGATCGTCAGACCGAATTTCTTCAAGTCCTTCTTCGATTCTTTGATCTGTCTTATTTCTTCTATCAGCATCATTCGTTATCGTCGACTCAATCGAGTTTGAATTCCTTCTTCCAGTCTCTTTCGTCTTTCCAAGGCTTTTGCTCTTCCTTGTTCAGTATGAAACGCCCCATTACAAGATGGTCTATATTCGTCCGCATGAAGCACCTGTAGGCGTCCTCAGGAGTGCAGACGATTGGCTCGCCCCGTACATTGAAGGACGTATTTATTACCACGGCGCAGCCATGCTCCCTGTCGAATGTGGAGATGAGGTCATGGAACAGCGGGTTGGTCCCTTTGTGTACAGTTTGAATCCTGGCCGAGTAGTCTATGTGCGTCACAGCCGGAATATCCGACCTCACGACATTCAGCTTGTCTATACCGAACGACTTTTCCTCTTTCTCGCTCATTTGCTTCCGGCGTTCTTCCTTGATGTCCGCAACCAGAAGCATGTAAGGGCTCTCCCTGTCCAGATCAAAATATTCAGATACTTTTTCTGAAAGGACTGCGGGAGCAAAGGGACGGAACCCTTCTCTGAACTTGACCTTTAGATTCATCAGCGCCTGCATCTTCGGGGATCGTGCATCGCCCAGTATCGATCTTGAACCGAGCGCCCGCGGCCCGAATTCCATCCGTCCCTGGAACCATCCGATGACCTTCTGATCGGCTATCAAATCTGCAGCAGTCTTTGCTACCTCTTCAGGCAGGATCTCATGATAGACAATCCCATCTCTGTTCAGAAACTCCCTGATCTCGCCTTGAGAAAACTCCGGTCCCAAATACGAGCCGTGTTGAGAATCCGATTTACCGTCGGCGTTTCGCGCCTGATTGTAATATCTGTACCACGCGATCAATGCGGCCCCGACGGCTCCGCCCGCATCACCTGCGGCTGGCTGGATCCACACGTTCTTAAACGGGCCCTCACGCAGAAGCCTTCCGTTGGCTACGCAATTCAGGGCGACGCCCCCTGCCATCGCGAGGTTCTTCATGCCTGTCTGCTTATGGACGTATCTCCCGATCTTCAGCACAATTTCCTCTGTCACATCCTGAAGTGATCGCGCCAGGTCCATTTCCTTCTGTGTGAGTCTCGACTCAGGCTTCCGCGGTTCTCCACCAAACAGGTCGTTGAATTTCCCGTTTGTCATGGTCAGACCGGCGCAGTAATTGAAGTATTTCATGTCCAATTTGAACGAGCCGTCGTCTTTCAAATCGATCAGTTCGCGGAGTATCAGGTCCTTGTATACCGGTCGGCCATAAGGAGCGAGCCCCATTACTTTGTACTCACCCGAGTTTACCTTGAAGCCGGTGTAGTAGGTAAATGCGGAGTAGAGGAGTCCCAGAGAGTGTGGAAATCTCATCTCCTCGTACAGCTCGAACCCGTTACCCTTCCCCGCACCGAAGCTCGTCGTAGTCCACTCGC
>JAMCXB010000057.1 GCA_023480735.1 Bacteroidota bacterium
TTTGCCTCCAGAGGCTTCGTAACTCCGATTTCTCAAAGCCACGCTCTTTCGGCTACGTGATAAACAGGCAATTTTCACGACAAGATCCTTTCATCTTGTTAGATTGTCCAAGCTTCCTTGGCACACCAAAGAACGCAAAGAAAAGCCGTAAAGATACTATGTCAAAAGTCAATGAACAAGAATGGATCATCCAAAAATGGAATTAGGCGTGTTTTAAACAAATTACTCTTTGCGACCTCATATGTTGAATAAATCTTTCCTTTTATTACACAAGTTTTACTTTTGAACTCCTAATAAGTTTCCGTAACCGACTATAATTGTTGATGCAACAAGCGTGAATAGCGCAATTCCAAGCAGAAACTTTGAAAGCGAGCTTGTGTTTTTCCATTCCTTCAGATAAATTCCCCACAAAGAGCCGAAAATAATTATGCTCGCCATATGGAGGGTCCAGCTCGAAAACCTGTACTTTCCCATCTGCGTCTCGCCCATCGTATAGAAAAAGAACTGGAAATACCATGTTGTTCCCGCGACGGCACTGAAGAGATAATTCCAGAACAGCGGAACGCGCGTCCTGCGGGAGTTAATCCCACCCTTGGCGGGAGGATCTTCGACCGGTGGGTCAGGCGGATCAAGTGCAGCAACTGCATTACCAGCAGCTTCAATTTGGGGTTTACCCGGCGTCGGGTCAGGCGACCTGACGTACGAATTGATGTATTCACCGAATGTTCGATTTTTTATCAAGAGATATGAGCACCAAACAAGATTTGTGACAAACCCTCCAGCAACAATCACTATGATTTTCGGCAAACCGGTCCATATCGGATCAGCGCCATAGTGCAGTGCGGTCACCGAAATCGGAACTGAGGAAGCGAGTCCAAAAGCAAAGCACGAACTCATCACACCGGAAAAGATCGCTATCAGGATCCCCTTTCGTAAATTGAACTCCTGAATAGCTTTGTGCTTCTGCTCCTCGTCCATTTCTCTTTCTTTCGATAATCCAGCGGCGGCGGTGATGGCGATTCCCAACAGCGCAAACACAGAACCGATCAGAATGACCTGGCCGGGAATTCCATGAAGCTTGGTCCCTATGGTTCCATCAAATATTGGCGGCACCCAGGTGCCGAACAGAGCGGTAAGCCCCAAAATGATGCCAGTTCCTAAAGACATCCCAAGGTACCGCATCGTGAGGCCGTAAGTCAGACCTCCGAAACCCCACATCATACCCCAGAAGAAAGTCCATGCGAGAACACTTAATGGCTGTTGCCCTAAAACCTCAGTCAGATGTGGTACCAATATGAAGCCCATTACCCATGGAGCGATGATCCAGCTGAAGACACCACCCAGGAGCCAATAAACCTCCCACGACCATTTCTTGACGGCTTTGAATGGCACGTAAAAGCTACCGGAAGCCAAACCTCCTAACCAATGGAAGAAGACACCGAGAATTGGGTTAGGCACCATTAAGTCTCCTGAAAGTTAATGTTGTTCATTAAAAGCGAAGGAATTTCCACGTGCCATGATAAGCTCCTCCGAAGGAGTCCTTCGGACAAGTTCCAAACACCAAGCTCCAAGTGCCGCTTTACGGCATCCCGACATACAAATAATTGCGACGGGACAAATTCCAATTACCAAATTTCAAATTCCAATTTAGCTATTTGGATTTTATCTTTTTGCGATTTGGAGCTTGTTTGGAGCTTGGATGTTGGTGTTTGGAGCTTATCACATTCAGTCCATGTGAAACACTTCTTCAAGAGAGACCGAAATCGGGGAATTGTCCGGATTGGTTTCCATTATGTCCGACATATATTTCCACCATCTTTGGACGATTGGATTGCTGCCGAGATCCTGCGAAGTTTGTTCGCCCTCTTGACTCTGGACTGCAAGGAGAGTGTTGGTTGCTTCATCAAGGTAAATGCTGTAATCTCTAACACCGGATGCGGATAAGAGTGCTTTTAGGTCGGGCCAGATGGCGTTGTGCCTGCGGATGTATTCGTCCCTGCACCCGCTTTTCAATTTCATCTTAAAGGCAAGTCGCTTCATAAGCAGTGACCTTAGCTAGAGACGTGGACGAAAAGTCCCACCATTGAATTTTTCTCTGTGGCTCTCTGTGTCTTCTCGGTGTCCCTCTGTGAAATTGCTCTTTTATTACACAGAGTTCCACTGAGAATCACGGAGTTCCACAGAGATAACAGGTTTTCGGCCGCGTCTCTATGCAACGAGAGTATCCAGGAATTCCATCGGATGATAGACAGTAGCGGAGATCTCCGATCCGATTTGTTCGCGACATGATGTACCGCTCGCAAGAAGTACTGTGCCCTTATCGAGTGAAAGCGTTGCATTTATTTGGCTTATAAGATCATCACCAACCCGCTTGCTTATATCATAGTACTCCTTCTTATAACCAAAGCTGCCCGCCATGCCACAGCACTCCACATTCGAGATGTCAACTGTAAATCCAACTCTTCTGAAGAATTCCGGAGTAACATTGCCTCCTCCAATGGTTTTCAGTTGACAATGAGCATGGTAGAAGATGCGATGAAAAGGAGACTGCGGCTTGATAAGATGCTTCGATAGATCCAGACTGCCATTGACGATCAATCCATTCAGATATTCAATCGGGTCAAACGAGTGCTTTGCGATTTTTCCAAACAGCTCGTTATTATCGAGCAATTTCTCATAGTCGCGTCTGAACATCGATAAGACGCTCGGCTCTGCAACAATAATTTCCTTTCCTTCGTCGATCAGCTTCTCAAGATATGCAGCAAGTTTGCGGGCTCTCTGTTCAGCCTTCTCCACAAGGCCTTGTGACTGCAGTCCGCGGCCATCATCCAGAACCTCACTCAGAGCGATCGGGAGTCCTAATTTGTCAAAGACCCTGACCGTCGACATTCCAACTTCCGGATTGTTGTAGTTGGTGAACACATCCGCAAACAGAACCGTGTGCGAGAACGTGGACTTCGTTACACTCGCAGGCTTGTTGTTTATCCGATATCTGCGATATTGCTTCTCCAGGGTTTCATTAGCGAAAGATGGAATCGAGCGACGTTTGTCAACCCCCACCACATTTTCCATCAACACTCTTGTGATAGCGAGATTATTCACTTTGTTGGAAATTCGAGGAGCGACCTCAGCAAGACGGGCTAAGTCCGCGAAGTGCCCGAAAAAGCGCTGCTGGGTCGAGGGTCCTCCGGCTGCTTTCGTCAAACGATTCTTGATGGCCGTGTTCAATCGCGGGATATCGATTTTGACCGGACAATTAGGCACGCACCTCGAGCACCCGGTACACAATTCTGCAAATCTTGCTTTCTCGAGACTGCCGCTCGTTCCGAGCGTCCATGCTCCTCCGATGCCACCGGTGTAACACTCGCCGCCGAAAGCATGGCCTCCGACTGCCTGAAAGTTCGCACAGGAATTCATGCATGCGCTGCATCTTATGCAATAAAGCGCTTCTTTCAAATCTTCATCCTCGCGCATTTTCGTTCGCCCGTTGTCCACAAGAACAAGGTAAAACTCCCTTTCCCTATCTTCTCTTCCATTCAGATTGAGGACAGGTGAATCAATTGGCGGTTGCAATATATTTGTGTATGATGTCAATGCCTGACCGGTGCCGCTTGCCGCTAAGAGTTCTATGAATACTCCAAAGTCTTTTTTACTCGCGATTACTTTTTCTATCCCCGCGATTGCAATGTGAACTGCAGGAAGCTGAGTGGTAAGACGGATATTCCCTTCGCTCTCGACAAGAAGAAGCGCACCCTCTTCGGCAGCAATTAGATTTGCACCCGTAATCCCGACATCTGCCGATAGAAATTTCTTCCTCAGAATGTCTCTTGCAAACTCGGTCAATTCTTCGCCGGTTTCCAGCAGCCTGTCCGTCCTGAAGTTCCGTTTGAATAATTCTGAAATGCTCTCTCTGCTTCTATGAATAGCAGGAGCCACGATATGCGATGGCTGTTCCCTGGAAACTTGCAGTATAAATTCTGCCAGATCCGTTTCAGCGACCTCGATACCCGCATTCAATAATTCGTGGTTCAGTCCAATTTCCTCACTAGTAATCGACTTGGCTTTCACGATGAGTTTTGCGTCATGCGACAGGCAGACATTTCTTACGTAATCAGCTGCTTCCTTTCCCGATTTCGCGAGGAAGACCTCTCCACCGCGCGCCCTGATTGTGTTCGTAAGTTTACCGACAAGGCCCGGGCGATTTTCAATTGATTCCTCTTTTATCCTGCGTGCACGATCTTTCAGCCCTTCGTAATCAGCTAATCTCTGTATTGTTTTGTACTTGTTCGTATTGAAAGTTTGCGTGTTAAGACGAAGAGCATCGGTCTCAGTATCCAGCGCAAGTCTAATCGCTTTCCGGAGTACTTCCTTCGAAGACTTATCTGCTACTTCTCTGGGATGGATTTTATAGTCGTTGATATTTTGCATCAAGCTATAATAGAACTATGATATGCAATTTTCCCGGGCCGTGGACACCTCTAACTAGAGGTCCCATGTCTGCGGTCGCGCTCGGACCGGTTATAAAAGAGAAGCTTCTGCTTAAGCCCTTTCCCCCTAGATAAATTTCCGAAAAGACATCGCGAGGCCTTGGTACAATTGTGTCCGAATCAACCACAACAATATGCTTGCGGGTAAGTATGCTAATGGGACTTGTCAAACTTTTCGTGATCGAAACACAAACAGAGCCTGTGCTGGCAATCCCGCAAAACGCATCGGTCACACCTGCCTCAACTGATGATAGCTGTTCCTTCGTTGGGCTCGTGATCACTCTTGGATTTTGAAGAAACAGATGAAACAACATCGGATCTAAATCATCCGGCTGGGAAAACAAAACAAACGTATCGTCTGCTGTTGCTAACAGAAGAGAGGCATTTAAGTCTTCGGCATTCCTGCCAACCGTTTCAGCAGTTGCTGCCGCCGCGTGAGCCGACTCAAGAAATTGGGCTACCAGTCCATTCACAGTATCATCCAGCATATTCACTCCATGCAACATAAAATCCGGCAGGTTTCAATCTTCCAGGATTCTGCAGAAGGCATCTTCGTTTTCATCGAAGTAACGAGACTCACGAGGTTCGTATACCTTCGGCTGAAAGGAATTGGCAACAATAGAGCGCCATTCATCAAGGTCTAATACTGTGCCGGTTGCAATGGCCTGAACCCCGACGTTTCCGATAATAGCACCCTCAATCGGCCCCGCCAGTACCGGACATCCAAGCGCATCCGCTGTCAGTTGCATGAGCAGCCCATTTTGTATGCCTCCACCAACAGCATATAATCTCTCTATCCGGCTGCCGATGACATCTTCGATTTCTTTCCTGGTTCTTCTATAACTAAATGCCAGGCTCTCTAAAATCACATCCACGATAAATCCGACATTCGATTTTGTTGTCTGCTTCGATTCTTTCAGGAAGGCCAGAATCTTCTCTGGCATATCACCCGGCTTCAAGAATCTGGAATCGTTCAAATCAACCCAGGCACTAACAAGACCTTCTCTTTCCGCCAAATCTGTCAAGGTTGAATAGCTGTACTCCTCAGATCTCTCGGACCAATATTTTCTGCATTCTTGAAGAGGCCACAACCCGATTATGTTCTTCAGAAATCGGGTTGTCCCTACAACGCCGCCTTCGTTCGTAAAATTAGACTGCATAGCGCGCGAGGTCAGTATCGGTCTACTCAATTCTATTCCCATCAACGACCACGTACCGGAACTCAGGAAAGCCCAATTGCTTTTCCGATCCGCGGGCACAGAAACCACTGCTGATGCCGTATCATGACCTGCCGTTGCAATAACTGGAGTGCCCGGACTTAGCCCCGTTTTCCTGGCGAGTTCAGGAAGTAAAGCCCCCAGTACCGTTCCGGGTTCTACCATCTCAGGGAACAAGCTTCTAGGCAATTGGAACCTGTCGATCAAATCCCACGCCCAGTCTCTTTGGATGGGATCGGCAAGGCCGGTTGTTGACGCAATGGAAAATTCTGCGCTCATTTTGCCCGAGAGCATGTAATTGATGAAGTCCGGCATCAACAGCATCTTGTCGGCGAGTGTAAGGAAATTTGATTTCCTTTTCTTCTCAGATAGGAGTTGAAATAACGTATTGAACTGGGCAAACTGAACTCCAACCCTGCCGTAGATACTCTCTTTCGAGACAATCCTAAAGGCATCATCCATGATGCTATCGGTGCGATCGTCGCGATAATGATAGGGATAACCTATTATTCTCCCATTAGGGTCAACCAGGACGTAATCAACTCCCCAGGTATCAACGCCGATTCCGTCAAAGTTCGGGCCAAAAGCGTTCCCTGCTTGCACGAGTCCTTCAAGTATCTCTTGATAGATTCCTAGAATATCCCAATAGAATCCTTTTTCATACCTGACACTGTGAGTGGTGAACCGATGAACCTCTTTTAAGCGGACCCTTTGATCCCTCACTGTTGCTACAATACAACGACCGCTTTCGGCACCGAGATCAAAGGCTATGAAGTTCTTTTCTGTGTTCATAAGAATATCTTTACCCTATCTAACAAACGCCGCCGCCACACCGCCGTCGACGTTCAGGACATTGCCGGTGGACTTGTCGAGAAGTCCGCTTACAAATGCGAAGCAGGCATTAGCGATATCGTCCGGATTAATAATTTCATTCAGGAGTGTCCTTTTTGCGTAAAAGGCAGGAAGTTCCTCGACTCTTACGCCGTATGCTTTTGCGCGTCCCTCTGCCCAGGCACCACTCCAGATCTTGCTGTCTGTTATCACTGCATCAGGGTTAACCACGTTTACACGAATTTTGTCTTTGCCAAGTTCTGCAGCGTTGAGGCGGCTTAAGTGGAGCTGCGCAGCCTTCGCGGAACCGTAGGCTGCGTTGTTCGGCCCGCTTACGAGCGCGTTCTTGCTTACGATATTCAGTATGTCACCACCAAAATTTTGTCTCCGCATGACTTCCACACCTTTCTGCGTGACCAGGAATTGTCCCTTTACCATCACATCGTATTCCAGATCCCAATCTTTCTCCGTATGTTCCTCCAACGGTTTCGAGATAGACAGACCGGCGCAGTTGACAACAATATCCACACCTCCGAAGGCCAACGAGGCTTCGTCAAACAGTTTATGGATATCCGACCCATTGGTAACGTCGAGCGTACCGGCTATGAAAACATCCTTGCCATACTTCTTGGAAAACTCAACTTTAGCACCTTCCAGTCTCTCTTTGTCATTGTCACAGATTACCACGCAGGCGCTCTCGTCTGTAAATTTTTTCGCAATCGCCTTCCCGATACCACCGGCGCTCCCTGTCACCAAAGCAACTCTCCCGCTCAACGCTTTCGGCTTGGATCTTCGCGCAAGTTTTGCTTCTTCCAAAAGCCAGTACTCAATATTGAATGCCTCTTGCCTCGGTAAGGCAACATATTCAGATATCGCTTCCGCACCTCTCATCACATTGATGGCATTGACGTAAAACTCTGCAGCGACTCTAGCAGTCTGCTTGTCCTTCGCGAAAGTGAACATTCCGATACCGGGGTACAGTATTACGACAGGATTCGGATCACGCATGGCAGGACTATCTGGATGCTTACATTCATTGTAATATTCAGAATACATCTTTCTGTAAGTTTCGAACTGCGGAGCGACTTTCTCCTTCACTGCCTCGATGTCATCTATGTTGTCGTCGGCTTTTAAATTCAGTACCAATGGACTAATCTTCGTACGCAGGAAGTGATCCGGGCAGCTCGTGCCCATCTTTGCCAGCCTGTCAAGGTCTTTCGAGTCGACAAATTCAAGCACTTTGCCCTCGTCCGTGAAATGTCCGACCATCCTTGCGTGTGAAGAACAGTATCCGCGCAGGATGGGGGCCAACCGCGCAGCCTTATTCAGCCGCTCTTCTTGAGAAAGCGAGTTGACTTTAGCACCGCCGAACACCACTCGCTTCGCAGCCACCTTCTCATCGATGTACCCGGCGCACTGTTCGATGACCTCCAGCGTATTGATATAACACTCATATGACGTATCACCCCAGGTAAACAGGCCGTGAGACGCCAGTATCATTCCGCGAATACCTGGATTCTCGTCGACATAGTGCCTCAATTTCAGAGCCAGATCAAAGCCGGGACGCTGCCATTCTATCCAGCCGACAGATCCACCGAACAGCTCACGCGTAATTCTCTTGCCGTCTTTCGAGGCGGCGATGGCAATGACTGCATCGGGATGCATGTGGTCTATGTGGTTGAACGGAAGGAATCCATGCAGTGGAGTATCTATCGATGGGGCTTTTGAGTTCAGATCAAAAATACAATGATCGAAGAGCTGTACCATTTCGTCTTCGTGTTCGATGCCGCGATAAATATTTTTCAGGTTCCTGAGCCGGTCGACGTACAAAGCTGCCAGTCCACTTTTCGTCATTGTCCCGAGGTCTCCGCCGGAGCCCTTCACCCACATGACTTCCGTTTTCCCGCCGGTCAGCGGGTCTATACCGGCGGTTTTGCAGGACGTATTGCCGCCGCCGTAGTTTGTTATTCGAAGATCTGAGCCAAGCAGGTTTGAACGATAAACAAGAAGAGCAACTTCATCGCCATTTAGTTTGGATGCCTCTTTTTCGTCCCACAGAAAATTCACATGTGCAAACTTCATTAAAGGTCGTTTCATCTCGATAGTCTGGATTTGATTTTGTTATCAGTTCACGAAAACGTTTAAGTAACCGCACAAAGAAAAACACACTACTTGCCTAAAGGCCGTCTTTCCACAATTTCGGAGTCGATGACGACGTTGGAAAACTCCTCGTCCGATTTTCTGGTTTCGATCATATTTATCAGAAGGTCCGTCGAGGCTTTCCCCATTTCCTGCGGATTCTGGACGACCGAGTAAAACGGCACACCGAGCTTATAGACGATGTCGTTGTCGCCGAATTCACCGATCATCACGTCCTCCGGAACTCTCTTGCTGGATTCGAGAATTGCCTTCCCTGCTCCGTAAGTAATAAGACCACCGATGCTGACTATTGCATCGAAGTGCACTTTCTGCCGGAGGATCTCCACTACTTTGTTATAACTATCTTCCACGTTTCTAAAAGACTGCACGACGAGTTCCGGGCGGTAAGGCACCGCATTTTCCTTGAGCGCGGACCTATAGCCCTTGAACCGGTCTCTAAGAACGGATACTCCACTATGCGGCCCAAGAAACATTATGCGCTTTCTTCCCTCATGTATAATCTTTGATGTCAGTTTGTAGGATGCCTCGAAGTCGTCTATCTTAACGGATCTGAAACTGAAATCACCAATACTTCTGTCCCAACACACGAACCGCGTCCCCTCCTGGCTCATTTTCTCAAGAAAGGGATAATTGGCTTTGCCACCCGCTGCATTCAGGAGGATTCCGTCGACCTGAATATCGTACAGAAATTCAAGCTTTTCTCGCTCTCTCGCCTCAAGTTCATCATGTACGAGAAACACGCATTGGTAACCTTTCCTGCTAGCTTCTTCGTACATACCCTTCACCGCCTCGGAAAAAAAGGAAATTCGGAGATCAGGCACCAATACACCTATAATCTTGCTCCGTCTATTGATTAAGGATCTTGCGAGAAGACTGGGTCTGTAGCCTAGTTTCTGGGACAATTTCCTGACTTTTTCCTTGGTTTCCTTTGAGATATCACTGCCATCCCGTAATGCCTTTGAAACTGTAGCAGGCGTGACCGACAGGGCTTGCGCAATGTCTTTAATCGTCGATCTTCTTCTTATCTGAGTGTTTTGTGGCCGTCTGGCTATGGTAGCTCGCTTCATAAATTCTCTTCCACTGGTTCACCACTTTAAATGCAAATTCCTGCCACAATCTAACCCATGTTCGGTCTCTTTGCAAAGCCCTTGCCAAACCCTAAAGTGACACGCCACGCGCTCCCATCTAAGCAGCAGGGGCAAACTCGGTCAGCAGTGAATCGCAGGAAAGAACCTCTGTCCCCGGCACAGCTTCGCCATCTCAGTCACAAAAGATCGACTGTCGTAGCGAACTTAAGCGATTTCGCAATCGATGTCGTAATATACTAACATGAATTTGCCATGTCAAGTGTTGAACGTGACACCGCGTAACCCCTCACTTATGGTTTCTCGCCAAGCCGCAAAGCGAACCGCTCCTCAACATTTCTTTGCGTTCTTGGCGCCTTTGCGAGAGAAATAACCCTTTCAGTGAGGCATTACGACACCGCAATGTATATGGGAATGTCCCGTCACAAAATATTTGTCGCTCATTATTATAGAGATATGATATGCGGGATGCCGAAAAGCGGCATATGTCGGGATGGCGCAGAGCGCTCACGGGATGCCGCTCGAAGAATCGGTTGGACTCCTCGGAGTCTAACGCCAGGGCGGCACTTGTTCAAATACCCTCATGTATCCACTCCTTCATATTTGTTAACTTGAAGTACCGCCATGGATGAGGACAAGAGAAATATTTTGTCGCTCTTGAGCAAGTATCAAGCCTTACTCATCGAAAACGACAAGTTGAAAGCCGAGAACAAAAATCTAAAAGAGCAGCTCGCAATTCTCAATCATTTGAACGAAACAACAGTCGAAAGGGCAACGCCGGCGGGTATAAGCGGTGAAGGCCGGACCCTGGCAGAGATTCCAACTTTAACGGCGGATTTCAATATCAGGGTAAATCAAAACAGCAAGTCGGAAGAAAAGATAAAGCTCTTCATGTCGCTCTTCAGAGGAAGAGAGGATATCTATGCGAAGAGATGGCAAAATATAAACGGAAAATCCGGATATGCACTGGCATGCCTTAATGAATGGAAACCCGGAATATGCAACAAGCCAAGGATCAAGTGCTCTGCATGCAGTTACAAAGCCTTTGAGATTCCAAATGAAAAAGTTATTGAAGAACATTTGAAGGGGACAATCGTCGCAGGAGTATATCCGATGTGCCATGATGAAACTTGTTACTTCCTGGCCATCGATTTTGACGACGACGGGTGGGAAAAAGATATTTCCATGTTGAGAGCCGTATGCTCAGAATTCGAAATCCCTTTCGCCGCCGAGCGATCGCGTTCCGGTAACGGTGCGCACATTTGGTTCTTTTTTGAAGAGCCGATATCTGCCGTGTCGGCAAGAAAGTTCGGAACAGCTTTACTGACTTATTCAATGAACAAAAGACATGAGATCAAATTCAGTTCGTACGATAGATTTTTTCCCAACCAGGATACGATGCCGAAAGGTGGGTTCGGAAATCTAATTGCGCTCCCTCTACAGATGGCACCGAGAAGAAAAGGAAATAGCGTCTTTATCGATGAGCATCTTAAACCTTACTCGGATCAGTGGAAGTTTTTGAGCTCAGCAGCAAGATTATCAGAGAGCAAAGTCAACGCGTTAACGGCCAGGCTATCCGCTTTTGTAAGCGGGAACGAAGTTGGACTATTGAGAAAAGATGATGAATCCCGCCAAGAGGCGGGACAGAAGCCATGGAAGAGAATTCCGGCAGCGCCTTTGACGAAAGATGATTTCCCGGAGAAGATAAGGCTCGTGAAAGCAAATGTGCTTTATGTACCAAAGGAGGGTATTTCACAAAGAGCATTAGACGTCCTAAAACGCTTAGCCGCATTTAAGAACCCCGAGTTTTACAAGGCTCAAGCGATGCGCATGCCTACATACAACAAGCCGAGGATCATTTCATGCTCCGACGAGACAGAGAAGCACCTTTGTCTGCCGAGAGGCTGTGAACCGGAGGTAATAACTCTATTGAATAGATTGAATCTTAAGATAGAAATTGCGGATGAAACTAATCATGGCAGGAGTGTTGATGTCGAGTTTAAAGGAATATTAAGGAACGAACAGCTCTTGGCAGTAAACGAATTAATGAGATATGATAATGGTGTATTAGCTGCCGCGACGGCATTTGGTAAAACCATCATTGCTGCAAAAATGATTGCCGAGAGGAAAACAAATACGCTCGTAATAGTTCACAGACAGCAGTTGCTTTCGCAGTGGATAACGAAGCTATCCGAGTTTCTGAATATTAAGGAAACATTGCCCGTACCCGAAAGAAAGAGGGGCAGACAAAAGCAACGCACCTTAAT
>JAMCXB010000014.1 GCA_023480735.1 Bacteroidota bacterium
TCGTCGTTTGGGCGCCCTTCGCAAAGACTGTCACAGAAGCCTCCTCTCTTTCCAGGGCAATATTCAATGAGGCAGCAAACAACAACCTTCACCTGGCCCTGGCGGAACTTCCGGCAGATTTCTTTGATCTTGAGTCGGCCGGGATAGAGAAGAATTCGGAAACCATTACATGCCTGAGATCTGTTCTTATGAAACCGGAGCACCTGGAGTGGATGGATCGTATCTGGAGGATTCTTGATGACGCTACCGTTAGGGCAATGCCGGGAGCGAAAGTCAAGAAGCTGCGAAGATAGAAAGTTTGGTGACACGGAGCGTACCTCAGGGAACCGGAAATGGTTGGCCAAACCGGAACGGAACAGGGTATTGTCGACCAGACACGTGAGACGAGATTCGGAGATAAATAATAATGAGAACTTTAAGAACACTTTTCGATAGAAACAGCAGATGGGCTGCGGCGATCAAGGAGCGGGATCCGGACTTTTTCCTGCGCCTTTCAAAGCAGCAGGCGCCTGAGTACTTATGGATCGGCTGCTCAGACAGCCGTGTCCCTGCAACTGAGATAGTTGACCTCCTTCCGGGAGAGATCTTCGTCCACCGGAATATAGCCAACCTGGTCGTCCACTCTGACCTCAACTGTCTTTCGGTCATCCAATTTGCCGTGGAGGCTCTGAAAGTGAAACACATTATCGTCTGCGGGCACTATGGATGCGGCGGGGTCAAAGCAGCAATGGACAAGGAGAACCACGGGCTGATGGATAACTGGCTGCAGTATATAAGGGATAGCCACCGGCATCACTCTGCGTTGTTGGATACACTGTCAGACGATTCGGCCAAATTCAACCTCCTCTGTGAATTGAATGTCATGGAGCAGGTGTGGAATGTTTGCCGGACGTCATTCGTTCAAAGCGCCTGGGACAGGGGAGCGGAACTGAACGTTCACGGCTGGATTTATGACGTCGGCGACGGGATACTCAAGGACCTTGACGTCACGGTGACTAATCATGCGGAGTCAATGTCAATAAGAAGAAAAGTATAATACTCTTTCCGGTACTTTTAGTATCTTATTCTCGGTTTTTCCCAATCATTGGAGAATAGCGTGATGAAGCAAAAGACCGCACCGGTCCGTCGGCCACGGGCCGAAACCGGAGAGAATCCTGGCAAGTTTACGGTCGGCCTGGTACAGATGGCGATGGAAGATGATGTAAACGCCAATCTGAAGAAAGCGGTGTCGCTGGTAGAAAAAGCCGCCAGGCAGGGCGCCCGGGTAATATGCCTGCCGGAAATGTTCCGGTCCAGGTACTTCTGCCAGGTCGAGGACATCAGGAACTTCGGACTTGCGGAGACCATACCAGGCCCGTCGACGCAGGCAATTTCCAAATTGGCGAAGAAGTACAAAGTGGCTGTGGTTGTGCCTTTGTTTGAGAAACGTGCGCCCGGAGTATACCACAACACTGCGGCGGTTATCGATTCTAACGGGGATGTTGCTGGAATTTACAGGAAGATGCATATTCCCGACGACCCGGGCTTCTATGAGAAGTTCTATTTTACGCCGGGCGATCTCGGATTCAAAACATTCAGGACTGGGTGTGGAAACATCGGGACACTGATCTGCTGGGATCAGTGGTATCCTGAGGCGGCGAGGCTCACCGCCCTGCAAGGGGCAGAAATCCTGTTCTACCCGACGGCTATCGGATGGCATCCCCATGAGAAGGCGGAGCACGGAAAAGCTCAGTTTGAGTCATGGCAGACGATCCAGCGCAGTCACGCGATAGCGAACGGCGTGTACGTCGCCGCGGTCAACCGGGTCGGCCTTGAAAAGGTGAATCGAGACAGCGCCGGCATTGAGTTCTGGGGGCAATCATTTGTATCCGATCCTCAAGGGAAGATAATATCCCGGGCCTCCATCGATCAGGAAGGAATATTGATGGCAGAAATCGATCCCGGTCGAATTGAATATATCAGGCAGAACTGGCCGTTCCTTCGCGACAGGAGGATTGACGCGTATGACGGGATTGCGGAGAGATTCCTTAAGTGAAGTCAAAAGTCAAAATTTAAAAGTCAAAAGGTTACAAGCAGGGGGATGAAATGGAATATGAGATCAGGAAACGCAGTTACTACTTCTCACTTGAAGTTGTAAAATTTATCAATTTGTTCGATGGCAGGAGAATCAATTTCAGCTTGACCGATCAGCTTTTGAGGTCGGCAACTTCTGTAGGAGCAAATCTTGTTGAAGCGACGGCAGCGCATTCGAAAAGGGACTTTATTAAGTATTATGAAATTGGATTGAAATCGGCAAACGAGAGCAAGTATTGGTTGTGCCTGTTCCGGGACGGATTGGATGTCGATAAAGATAAAGTGAAAGAGCTGCTCCAAGAGGCAGTGGAAATTTCGAAGATTGTCGCAACGATAGTCGTTAAGCTTAAGAAGACCAAAGGTCCAGTTCCTCAAGTAAAAGAAGAGGTTGAGGACTATTTGCCTTTTTGACCTTTGCCTTTTGAATTTTGACTTCTAAGTATATGACCAAATCTATCTTAAACACACTACCCTCCCAACTTGGCTACCGCCTCCCTGCGGAATGGGAAAGACATGAGGCGGCCTGGCTCGGCTGGCCGCATAACAAGAGCGACTGGCCGGGAAAATTTCCACCTGTACCGTGGGTGTATGCTGAAATAGTGAGAAGAATTTCCGCCGGCGAGAAGGCAAGAATTGTCATCGAGTCAAAGGAACACAAACTGCAGGCACTCTCGGTATTGAAAGCGTCAAATGTAGATTCCTCGAATGTCGAGTTCTTCATCATGAAGACTGACAGGGGATGGACCCGCGACTCCGGGCCGCAGTTCATAAAGGGCGACGGTGGTCTCGCGCAAGTCAATTTCAAATTCAACGGCTGGGCGAAGTATCCGAATCATAAAAAAGATCGCAAACTCCCCGACTTCATCTCGAAAAAACTCGGTCTCAAGACTTTCGTTCCCCGGCATAATGATCGTCAGGTTGTCCTCGAAGGCGGTTCAATTGATTACAACGGGGAGGGGACACTAATCACGACTGAAGAGTGTCTTCTTGACGAGAGAGTACAGGTAAGAAATCCGGGGTTCACAAAAAGTGATTATGAAAAAGTGTTCCGGGATTATCTCGGCATTGAGAGTGTTCTCTGGCTTGGAAAGGGAATAGTCGGCGACGACACGCACGGACATGTCGACGACCTGTGCAGGTTTGTAAATTCGAAGACGCTTCTCCTCGTCCAGGAAAAGAATCCGAGGGACGACAACTACAGGCCGCTGGCTGAAAACAGGGAACGGCTCCAGGATTTTAGATTGGAAAACGGATCGAGGCCGGAAATCGGGTTTCTCCCGATGCCTGAACCGGTCATCTTCAAGGGGCAAAGACTGCCGGCAAGCTATGCGAACTTCTACTTCTCGAACGCGGCCGTGCTCGTACCGACGTTCAACGATCCGAATGACAAGACTGCACTTGGAATCATCGGCGAGTTTATCACCGACCGTCCGGTAATCGGCATCCACGCCCTCGACCTTGTCTGGGGACTGGGGACACTCCACTGCCTGACTCACGAACAACCGAGTTAATCTTCATACTACGATTCCATGATTGTGAATCCGTCGTGTTTAGTGAAGACTGATTGCAGTTCTCGTCTCCGAGCGAGTTGTCTGAATGGACCGCTTCGCTACACTCCCGACGCCCTGTCCGTAAGCGCATAGCGCAGTGGGCGATGTCGCAGTTTGCTTTTGCCGAAGACATCCTAGTTGCGATAAATCGTATTCGAGGCAAACTCTTCTCTCGCGCATTCTTATTGAAACGGCAAGGTTGTTACTTCGAGAGGCTCCATTTATATTCTGTCGGCTTGCGAAAGAAGATGGTACATGATAATCTTACTGCCAGTTTAACCGTCGCTTATTGGTGAGAATGCCGGCGAATTGCCAACGAGTGCTCCATACAATAGGCGGATCATTCTAATCAATCATTAACAGGAGGCAGTAGTGGCCGTTCGAATTGTCAGGTTAGGCACAGCGCGAACCGAGGGTGAGGGCATTCGCATTGGAACTGTGCGTCGCCCGCCGAGGGGCGTGCCGAAGTCCGAGTTCGTATCGCAAAATTGGTATGATGTGTGGTTTCCAAATCTCGCTCCGAGCGTTGAAACCATGAAATTGGGGCAAGGGGCAAGTACGCCCGCACAGTGGGCCGCTTTCGTCAAGAAGTACCGGGCCGAGATGACAACTCCGGAAATCAGCCGAACACTCGATCTGTTGGCCGTCCTTTCGCATCAAAGCGACTTCTCTGTCGGGTGTTACTGCGGGAATGAAGCACACTGTCATAGGTCGGTGCTGAGAGCACTATTGGCCGAGAGGGGCGCAAAGATTGAATGAGCGGTGCCATGAACCGTATGATGCCCAACCACTTGACTTAATAAGCCAGGCACATCGACCATGGCATACATAGCTTTTTGCTCCTTCGCAACTGCGAATCAAATCTTGAAGTCCCCCGGAGGGTTGTTTTTTCGAGAACATACGCATAAATATTGTCGATTTGGTGTAGATGCCCACCATGTCATTCTGATCCGCCACTTTGAGGAACTAATTCCTTTGGCCGATTTCATGATGAGAGCGGCTTCTGTACCTTAACTGTCGATGAAGAGCGAGTCCGAGGTAATCCCCGAAGGGGCCATTTCATTAAGGATATGTTATCGATATGGGAATAAATGAGACTGTTTTATTAAGATACGAATCCTTATCTGAATCAAAAGGAGGAAATCATGAGCAAAGGTCAAAACAGCAAGAAGAATTCAAAGAAAGAGCCGGCGAAAACCAAGAAGGAAAAAAAAGCGGCTAAGAGAGAGAAGAAGAATGAAAAGGCAGACAAGGGGCTACTCAATCAATAGCGCGATCGAGATTACGGATGAAGTAGTATAATTAGAAAGGAATCGCCGACCACGTTATCCGCATAGGCGAAGAGTTGATGATCCAGCCGACGATCCCGCATTCCCTGGTTGTGCGGGAGTTTCCCAAAGGGACGGATTCGCAGCAACTCCTGCGCAAAGTTTCTGCCCCAATCTGCGTGCGGCGGATTCGTGCCTTATAGAGACGTCGATCCATCCTAACGCCGTGACAAATCTTTATCGCTGCCGATGATCGGAGGTTCTCGATGAGGAGGTTTGAATATTACAAAACCTGACTCTATCTTTTCAACGAAAGGAGGTCCCCTCATGACCAAACTACTTGAAAGCGCAATATCGCGAATGAAGAGTTTGCCGGAAGAAGAACAGGATGGCATCGCACAAATAATCCTGGAAGAACTTGATGACGAAAAGCAATGGAATGAACAGTTTGCTCGCTCACAGGACAAACTTGCCGCCATGGCAAAGAAAGTCAAAGATGATATAGCCGGGGGACGAACGACAAAGGCGGCATGGGATGAATTGTGATTTCATCTCTGACGGGGAATTTTCGAAGATGCTTCTCTGAACTTCCTGAGCCAGCTAGAGTTCAAGCAAGGAAGACTTACGAAATATGGAGAGCGGATCCTTTTCACCCGAGTCTGCAATTCAAGAAGGTGCATAAGAAGGAAGAAATATGGTCAGTAAGGATAGGTAAACACTGGAGAGATCTAGGACTGGTGGAAGGGGACGAGATTACCGGGTTTTGGGTAGGGTCTCGTTCTGATCAGGCTTGGTCCGCTTTTGACTGCCTAATAAGTTCCACTCCACGGAATATTGCCCTCGGTTGTGCAGGACCTTCCCAAAGGGACGGCTTCACCGTAACTCCTACGCATAGCCTTTGAGCAATGTCCTCTTAGCTTCGTTTAGGTAAGTATAGCTTGTAGATGTGTTGTGATTTCTTTTTGCCGAAGGGATTCCGGCAGGACGAAGGAGAGTCGGGACGGATTTTTCTCCCACCCAATATTATGTAAAAAAGATGAGCGGGATGGAATCCGTTGCAGAACACTACATGTGTCATTTCGATCCCGACCTTGTCGGGAGAGAAATCTTATATGGAAGCTCTCTAATGCCGATTACAGGTAAACTGCAATGGATTCATATTCCCAATACCGCTCCGGTTGTTCAAGACGGATAACCTGTAAGGCGCGCGAAAGACGATCTGCAGACGAGACGGTATTGGGTCACACCGGGTTGACTCAGATCCTTTAAATCGGAGCGTTGCGTCTATCCCATCTTCATTCGATTGAAACAGCAGAACCGAGTAAGGAAATACGGGACCATTTCAATCCTACTTTAATCCGATTCAAACCACGTACGTCGGGTCGCTGACCCGACGACCAGGAAGGATTTCAATTCTACTCTAGTCCGATTCAAACGCGACGGGGATGGACTTAGGCATAGCTTCCGTGCCGAATTTCAATTCTACTCTAGTCCGATTCAAACTTTCAACTCATCGGCCTCATCGACGATGAGAAGCAAATTTCAATTCTACTCTAGTCCGATTCAAACTCTGGTGATCGGGGAAGAGAAAAGCGTGGCATCCTAATTTCAATTCTACTCTAGTCCGATTCAAACACAGACCGCTTACGCGGTTGTCGACCAGGGTTCCGGATTTCAATTCTACTCTAGTCCGATTCAAACGGAACGCTCTTTAGTCTGCAAGGAATGACTATGTCATATTTCAATTCTACTCTAGTCCGATTCAAACTCAGCGATTGTGCAGGGCTCGAGATTATTAACGTATGATTTCAATTCTACTCTAGTCCGATTCAAACATAACTTTACACTGTGACATGATGCGACTGTTTGAATATTTCAATTCTACTCTAGTCCGATTCAAACTGCATACCCACTGGGGCCACGAGTATCGCAACTGGAATTTCAATTCTACTCTAGTCCGATTCAAACTATCGCTGATAGGCTCATTTTTTTAAAAGCATAAAAAATTTCAATTCTACTCTAGTCCGATTCAAACTGACAAGTGTTGAATCACCATTAACAAGATTTCGTAATTTCAATTCTACTCTAGTCCGATTCAAACGCGTTTTCGCCTCTTTCCCCTGATCTCAACATTTTGCATTTCAATTCTACTCTAGTCCGATTCAAACTGATAATTCAGGTTATGGACTGCCGCAGTTGTGCTAATTTCAATTCTACTCTAGTCCGATTCAAACGGATCACGCGTTCTTCAATCGGTGACAGGTCAACAGAATTTCAATTCTACTCTAGTCCGATTCAAACGCTGCACAGGAGATGCTTGCTGCATCGCAGGCAGAACCATTTCAATTCTACTCTAGTCCGATTCAAACCATAATCGCTTGCTTGATAGCTGCCCGTTTCGGCCTCATTTCAATTCTACTCTAGTCCGATTCAAACCTTCAATCTTAGCGGCATTATGAGGCCGTAGATGTCATTTCAATTCTACTCTAGTCCGATTCAAACTGACAAGTGTTGAATCACCATTAACAAGATTTCGTAATTTCAATTCTACTCTAGTCCGATTCAAACATGGTGGTACATCCTGCTTACATCTTGCGCCATCTCTATTTCAATTCTACTCTAGTCCGATTCAAACCATATCTAGTCGCATTCTATGCCTTTCGTTATTTTTATTTCAATTCTACTCTAGTCCGATTCAAACGGAATTGGAAATAGCTTCTTCCGTTCGCATCATATAATTTCAATTCTACTCTAGTCCGATTCAAACCTTATCTCTGTCGCTATCGCGCAAGCGGCGTTATCAAATTTCAATTCTACTCTAGTCCGATTCAAACTTCGTAGGGCTTCTGTGCCACCGTTACGAACTTCCAATTTCAATTCTACTCTAGTCCGATTCAAACTCGGGTCCCATCGCTCTTCATATTCAACGCTTAACCATATTTCAATTCTACTCTAGTCCGATTCAAACGCAGAAAGGGAATATGAAAGAAGTCCAGTTGGTAACATTTCAATTCTACTCTAGTCCGATTCAAACCATAATTTCCGATTTCTATATCGGCTCCCAGATATGATTTCAATTCTACTCTAGTCCGATTCAAACCAATCTTTATGCGGCTGTACAAGAATGGTGTGAACTGATTTCAATTCTACTCTAGTCCGATTCAAACCGAGATCGATAGCGACTGTATCAAGGAGGCGTACTCAATTTCAATTCTACTCTAGTCCGATTCAAACGCGATTACACGTTCACCGATCCACTCGCGCAACTTATTTCAATTCTACTCTAGTCCGATTCAAACCGTCGCCGCACGCTTCCTCGATGATCGTCATATCGATATTTCAATTCTACTCTAGTCCGATTCAAACGAAACTACACTTCATCCGTATCGGCGGAGCGGTCTAATTTCAATTCTACTCTAGTCCGATTCAAACTATGGAAGCTTCCGATTGCTATGTCGAAGTTAAAAATATTTCAATTCTACTCTAGTCCGATTCAAACAAATAAATCGTGCAGTATGCAGCGCCAATATTGTTATATTTCAATTCTACTCTAGTCCGATTCAAACGGGATATAAACCGCCGAGGTAAACGATACCGAACCTATTTCAATTCTACTCTAGTCCGATTCAAACGGCTATTCATGTTTATGATCGTGCTGCTGTTTTCGATATTTCAATTCTACTCTAGTCCGATTCAAACTACATTGCCATATTGATTAAGCAGAGTGTTCAAATATATTTCAATTCTACTCTAGTCCGATTCAAACGGGGCGGTGCGGGTGAGATGATGTACCACTATCCACATTTCAATTCTACTCTAGTCCGATTCAAACCTTCTCAGGAGGCTGTTTTGCCGACAGCAACTCACATTTCAATTCTACTCTAGTCCGATTCAAACGCAAAATCACGACGAAACTCAATCGAGACGACTGCGATTTCAATTCTACTCTAGTCCGATTCAAACCCAAATCGGAGTCACACGGCAGCTCGATGTGATTGCATTTCAATTCTACTCTAGTCCGATTCAAACCATCATACCAAGACGCTAAGGTGATAACGGAAATAAATTTCAATTCTACTCTAGTCCGATTCAAACGGGACGGGCAAGGTCCCAGGAAAATACCTGCAGATCTAATTTCAATTCTACTCTAGTCCGATTCAAACGGGACGGGCAAGGTCCCAGGAAAATACCTGCAGATCGAATTTCAATTCTACTCTAGTCCGATTCAAACGAATTGTGACTGCGGATATTCGAGCTACGGAAACAATTTCAATTCTACTCTAGTCCGATTCAAACCTTTGTGGTCTTCCGCGATCCGGGCGATGTGGTGAAATTTCAATTCTACTCTAGTCCGATTCAAACTGATCGACCGAGTCCGTGAGACCTGCGAGTGATTCCATTTCAATTCTACTCTAGTCCGATTCAAACTTGGAAAAAGGATTAGTACTCAAAATTAAATCTCCATTTCAATTCTACTCTAGTCCGATTCAAACCAAACGATGAGAACGAGTTTGCCAGCTTTTAAACCGATTTCAATTCTACTCTAGTCCGATTCAAACAGGAACCAGCCGTGCGCAATATACCCCCTGTGTCTTATTTCAATTCTACTCTAGTCCGATTCAAACCGTGGACTACAGCATCGGTTTCCGTCCCGCTTTTGTATTTCAATTCTACTCTAGTCCGATTCAAACACGGACGGCCCGAAGGGATAGAGGCAATACAGACCAATTTCAATTCTACTCTAGTCCGATTCAAACGTCGGCTCCTCACACTGGCCGAGCACGATGCTATGCATTTCAATTCTACTCTAGTCCGATTCAAACAATAACGATAACCGTTGCCGCTGGAGGCGTTGCCGGATTTCAATTCTACTCTAGTCCGATTCAAACTCAGACCAGCAGACACCGGCTCTGTTTGACCTGACGAAATTTCAATTCTACTCTAGTCCGATTCAAACATCAAGAATCCATAATGGGAACGAACGACTACAAGCATTTCAATTCTACTCTAGTCCGATTCAAACTGCCATTACCGTGTTCGGCGAGACGCGCGAGCCAGCCCATTTCAATTCTACTCTAGTCCGATTCAAACGCCGTGGAGGACAGTGGTAGTTTCCAGCCGTACCTTCATTTCAATTCTACTCTAGTCCGATTCAAACGTGGTCGAGGAAGGTGGACGCGGTAGCGGCAAGTCAATTTCAATTCTACTCTAGTCCGATTCAAACGCAGCGACCGGCATTGACTTCTCGCAAGTCGACCTCATTTCAATTCTACTCTAGTCCGATTCAAACCGCGCCGGACGCTGTGCGTTACCCGGTGCATACCCACATTTCAATTCTACTCTAGTCCGATTCAAACGGTATTATCTCGCCAGACTCATGCGCTGGAGATCGGATTTCAATTCTACTCTAGTCCGATTCAAACCAATGACCGCCCCGTTGAGCGCCTTGCAACGCGTCTATTTCAATTCTACTCTAGTCCGATTCAAACTATAGAATTGAAATGAGAATGCCAGGCGACGAGTTCATTTCAATTCTACTCTAGTCCGATTCAAACCTCCACCTCAACGGGTGGATTGCCGGAGAGGCGAAGCGATTTCAATTCTACTCTAGTCCGATTCAAACCGAAGAGGAAGAGGTTGTTGCAACACAAGAAAATTCATTTCAATTCTACTCTAGTCCGATTCAAACCCAAGAAGAGCCGACGCGGCCTCGGTCGCGTAAGTCATTTCAATTCTACTCTAGTCCGATTCAAACCGCCCGAAAAACCGCCAAAAAATACGCCCATCGGCGCTTTCTTCTTAAGTATAGTCGTCAACCTCTAATAGTGCAAAAACACCAGTAGGCTGACGACACATCTATAAGATCGAGTCTAATCCCGACTTCTCAAGTCCCATGACCTCCTTCTCCATCTCGTAACTGGCCCGCAACTTGTAAAACAAAATAGAATCTTTATCCTGCTTTATCAACTTCTTCAACCCGATCTGCACTTCCTTGAACTTCCCGTCCGTAAGCTCTCCCTCGAAGACGCTGTTCTGCACCCAGTGCAGGTACTTGCGCAGATATTTCAAGACCTTCCCGACTCTTTTCTCCTCGACATCATATACTATGATCACGTACATTATTCACCACCACGCCCTGAACGCTTTGTATACTTCACCTGACATGAGATGGTTCACTAATTTGTATGCTTCCAACCTTATCAGGTGCCTGTAAGATACATTCCTCCCAAGCGAACGGTGCTTTATCGTCGTCTTCAATCGCTCGTCATATTCCTGCAGAACTATCTTTCTTCCATTCTCCTCCAGATAACAAAAATTCAATTCCTTTCTGAAATGCTTTTCCTGGATTTGCTTGTTGTTGAGCAGCTTGAAGATCATCCTGTCTGCAAGTATAGGTTTAAATATCTCGCTCAGGTCGAGCGAAAGAGAATACCTCCGCTCTCCGGGGCCATGCAGGAAGCTTACCGTAGGATTCAGGTGCGTATGATAGATTTCGCTGAGTACAGTTGAGTACACCAGTCCGTTCGAGAAAGACACAAGGGCATGGGACTTGTTGTCCGGCGGATGCTTCGTTCTCTTGTCAAGTGAAAATTCCTGGCCGACAATTTGCTCCCAACACCTGTAATATCGTTCGCGTATGTTTCCCTCCAGCCCCATCAATTCTTCGGTGGTCTGAACATCGCATATCGAGCTGCGAAGCGTCTCGATCTCGTCTATTGCATCGGAGAAGTCGATCTTTCTGTTCGCATTTTCCCTCGAAGGATTGGAATAGTATTGCAGATTCTTCACGATGTTGAAGGAAGCCGCATCGATTATTTCCTTTGCAATAATTACGCGCCGGGTTGTATCCAGGTAAGCACGCACCTGCTCCACCACCGTGAACCCGGAAGGGAGATACTCACGAGGGAGATAACTTCCGCTGTAATGACCGTAATAATTAAAAATGTGAAGCGGGATCTTCTGGCGCGAAAGGAAATTGAAAAATTTCGTATTGAAGTCCATCTCTCCGAAGCAATAGAAGGCTTCAATGTCTTCGACGGGAATCGGCTTGCGTGCCACCCTGCCCGTACGGGCATCTTTCTGCGACTCTTCAGTGAAACCTGCCAGGAGCTCTTCATCGATTCCCGGATCCGTCATTAACGGTTCAACAATACCTTCTTCGTTTTCGACTGTCTGCACAGGTTCGAAGAAAACAGTATTTTCTTTTCTTCTCAGCCTGCCCGATGTCATGATGTAGTACGGTCGTTTCATGTGTTAGTCCAGCATAGTTCAAAGTAGCTGCATTTCTTGCAGAATGTTCTGTTTATCCTTTGCGGTGGCAGCGCCTGAGAAATGATCCTTTCGATATCGGCCATCGCAGTTTCGAGTTCCTCTCTTTTCACCTGCGTCAGTTCCACGGCAGTTTTTTGCTTCAGCAAAGGGTAATCGATTTCTCCTGTTATTCCATCAACTCCTTTGCATTTCAGATACCAGATGTAAAAGAGCACCTGCATCTCGTGTGCTTTTTCAACCGAATTGCTCTTTTTCACTTCATGGATGACGCCACTATCCTTGTCAATCCAATCGATATTAATTACTCCGTCTATGTCAACGTGCTTGTCTTCTCGTGAATAGGAGTTCTCATCGACGACTTTGCCGGTGTAAACCGTATCCGAGGTGTGCTCCATTTGCAGACCGCGTGAGAAGAGCCAGAGCTTCCGATGACAGACGAAGTAGTAATTTATGTCCGTGCCGGTTACTGAGCTGGTGGAGCGGAATCGTTCCATAGTCATGGCTTTATCACGGCAGGGAAGATGTGTTCCCCGGTTTGGCGTGCGTACCGGCATTTTTGAAAAATCCATGCTTCACTCTGTAAGATGATGTGCCGGGATCTAGCCGAACGGACATTTACGTGAACTGGCGAGTTCCGTTGTCTGGCATATCTACGCTTCGTCATGAGCCCTGCATTAGTTTATTAAGTCCGGTCTTACGTACGACCATGGCCATTGCTCCCAAGATTCCACTAGTCCGGATTTGACCGGATTATTTAGCACGTACCGGATAGTGCGGTCAAGCTCATCAGCATTTCGCACGATGTGGTCGTAGCTTTCGTCTTGCCAGAAGGCCCCGGAGCGATCTAAGATGAGATTAGATCTTGTAGCCGTGTGGCGTTTCAAAGATTGCATGACTCGGAACAGCGGCTTGTACGTCGGAATGTCATTCCGACATACTTTTACAAGTAGCGAAAACACCATGTGTACATGATTGGGCATTATGCTGTGTGCCAGCAAATCGTATTCCTTGCCGTCACGGTAATGGATAGCTTCATTGACTATCGAGGCAACCGCCGGTTCTTTCAACCAGCGCAGCCCGCCGGAATCAGTATGCAGCAGCGTATCGAACCTTTCGAAATGCGTCCATTGAAGTTCTTGGAGGAGTCTCTTCTCCTCTCCCTCCTCAACATCACTGTTAAGAAGCATTCTCTTGGCTTCCTCCCGCTCCGCACGTAGTCTCTCTATTACTTCACCAGGAAGCGATCCCTTCAGTCTAAAAGTGACATGGTATGTCGCATCCGGCGGCTGCCAGTGCGGCAAATGACGGCGATAGAATTCTTTTTGTTCAGTCATATTAGTATGTCGGAATGTTATTCCGACTTACGTTTTGTCACGCCAGCCCAGAAGCGCTGATGCTGAAGGGCTTCCCGCGTCAAACCTGGACGATCCAGATACGACGGCAAATCGAGCAGCCAACTGACGACGTCCGCTTCCGTGGTTTCTTCTATTTCCCGAATGGACTCTTCAGTCGGACACGACCCGGCAAGGTCCTTAGCTAACTCATAATGCCTTTTCACCGTTTTGTCGTCAAGCCTGTCTCTGGAAGACTCCAATTCCACAACGCACTCGATAATTGAATTCATGAAGGATTCAGGGAGTTCGTATTTCAGTTCATTGTTTTTGCTTGCCATACTTAACCTTTCAGCACACTTGCTTCATACTCCGGCCCAACATAATTCATAATAGCTGCAAGTCTTACAGAACTTCTTATTAATCCGATCCGGGGGATGGGCTTGCTCAGCAATTGCTTTGATACTCTGCATTGCTTCTTCAAGCTCTTCTTTCTTTTCTTGTGTTAGCTCCACTTTAGTTCTTTGCTTTAGCAACGGGTAATCTATCTCAGCAGTGACGCCCTCAACGCCCTTGTGCTTGAGGTACCACAGATAGTACAGTACCTGCATCTCGTGGGCCTTCTCCACAGAGTCGCTCTTCTTCACCTCATGTATGACACCAGTGTTTGTATCGATCCAGTCGATATTAATAACTCCGTCAATGTCGATGCCTTTATCTTCACGGGAATAAGAAGTCTCATCGATCACTTTTCCCGTATAGACAAGATCAGAAGTGTGTTCCATTTGGATATTGTGAGCAAATAGCCATAGCTCGCGTTTGCAGACACAATAATAGTTTATGTGGGTTCCTGTTATTTGCATCAGTAGAAATTGCAATCCGTTTCAATATCAGCTTTCAAGCCTTCATCGTAAGAATAAATCTTCTCATAGCCTTCCAGATAAAGGAAACCGTATTTGAACTCTTCCCCGTCCGAGTAGTGCTTCAACAAACCAATCTGATTCCTGTTATTCCATATGCTGAAAGAAAACTTGGACAGAATAGGAGATAGAATCTTCAAATCTATTTTCTTGTCGATAAAATCGATATTACGATTGTTAATAATTGCGGCGTACAATTGCCAGACTTTCGCACCACTGACTTCGTTTTCTCCATCACCGAGAACTTTTGCTAACCGTAAAAACCCCAATTCTCCATGACTGAAATGGCAAATGCCGATTCCCAGCGGTACAAATACACTAACAGCATTATCTTTAATTAACTCGAATTGCTTATGAACCTCCCGGAAATCTAGTCTGCTAATCTGGCTCTGAAAATCCGACAGATTATTTGCTCGATATTGGTCTCTGTTTGCTTCATTTATGCTCTCAAAAACCTTGTCATAAAACGAGTCAAAATCTTTCTCGGAAAGGATCCTTTTGTACGCTTCAAGGTCTATATGCTGTTTGTGTCGCAGATCGCTTCGGTATGTCTTTAAGCTGTCCTGCGAATTGAACAAAACAAGCTCACAATTGGATTTTGAGGCGTTGCGATTTATTCTTCCCGCTAATTGTTCCTCAGCGTCAACAATTGACTTGTCTTTGAAGCCGATATCCATGTCAATGTCCAAGCCCGCTTCAACTACCTGTGTTGAGACAACAATAACCTTCCCTTTGCTGATCTCGTCTGACTTCAGATAATCAATGGTCTCTCTCCTCCGTGGCTCAAGAACGGTACCGGACACTATGCGCTTTTCGTAACCTTCAAACCTTTTATCATCCTTTAACTTTTCATAGAACTTTTGTGCAGATATTTTGGTAACGAATTCGATGATGGCTTTGACCCCTTTTTCTTTCGCGTAATATGCCTCAGAGTGTTTGTACACGATGGACAATAAATCCTCCGGTGAATATTCTTCCGATTTGAGATAATCAAAGCGAAAGACGACCCTGTTCTTAAAGTTAGGATTCCGAAAATATTTGTCTTTATTCTCGACTAAGTAAACGAAGTTGTCCTTCTGTTTACCGTCTTTGTTTAACAACAGTTTGCTAATTTTCGGCAAAGTCGCAGACATCACGATGAACGTAATGTTGAACAGTTCAGAATAGGAATTCAGCAAGTAATTTATCTTGTCCCATTCGGACGGATTGTAAGACTGAATCTCATCAATAATGACAATGGAATTGGCAATGCGATGAAGCAGATAGTTCGTTTCCTTTTCATTGGATGTAAGGATATCAAAGAACCTGATATGAGAGATGAGACTAACAGGATAATTAACAAACAAATTATCAATGTAATTTTTCCTTTTTGTCCCATAGTCTTCTCCGTCTCCTTTGTCGTGGTAGGGAGCTCTTGAATGAATCTCCGCAAGTTCAGCTTGCTCAAGATGCAAGTTGTCTCGGATGAAGCTTGCTGTTTGAGTAATGAGCGTTGTAAAAGGAAAAACATAGAAGACTTTGGTAATGTCCTTGCGTGCTTTCAGGAGTTCTGCTAAACAGAGAATGGAAAGGTTGGTTTTTCCCGATCCCGTTGGCGCTTCGATATAAAACAACTTTCTCTCTTTATTCTTTTCCAGATTGTTCAGCACCTCACACGACAGTTGTTGCCTTAGTTTGTTAAGGTTCCCGTTTGAAACTAACGGAAGAACCTCAAATTGTTCTGCTTGATACTTGGCTCGGTTTTTTAGAAGATCATGATTATACGAAATACTAAACGCCCCGTTGTATATCTTATTTCTCAGTCCATCGTCGAGAACTCCAAAATCCTCACATCTTATTCCAAGCATAAATTCATTGGTTGCGTAATAGTCCGCCGCCGTAAGGAGCGAAGAATTGAGCTTGAGAAGAGAGAATAGTTGAAATGATGATTTGGTTCGACTAAGCTGCTCGAAAAACTGTTCTTTACACTTTAAGGCAGTCGTGAACTTGTCTTGCTGAAAATTTGCCGTGGATTTGAAAAGATGTCGATACCTCACTAAAGAGTCTTTGTTTAGATCACCATATTCAGGATTCGATATTTCTCCATGGTGCTTGATAATAGGATGAGCAAAGAGCAGGTCAAGCAGAAACAGGAATCTCTTATCATTATCGGTGAAAGAAGATCGATCTAAATCCTCAAATCCTGATGCAACGAACAAGTAGGCACTGAGAATTGAATGGTCAGAAGCAATACCGTTATTCACTCGCTTAAACACATGGTTTTCCATTTTCTCGACCTGGAAGTTCTCATTCACTTTCCCAAAGTCATGAAAGACAATTGACCTAAGAAAAAGAGACTTTACAAATACCACAGCTTCTGTTGATAGACTTTCCAGATTTGTCCGACACACCTCACTAACGACTCCATCGATAATTGGTTCTAATCGATTTGCTTCAATCAACCGTAGAGCATAATCGCGGGTCAGAGCTATATGGTGAGCCAGTGATTCTTTACGATCATCCTTCCAATGAGCATAGTATTTGTCCGCGTTTTTCAAGACCTTAGACAAGTCCATTGGGATGTTTTGTGATATTTGTTCAAAAGTAACCATGCGAACTAAAGCAATTGTACAATCAATCCATCGGGCTTTAATAGAAATAGATCTTCGAGCTCGTAGCCTCTCATAATCTTGCCATCCGAGTAAGCGAAGCTCTTCATTCGATAATGTTTGATCTCCTCATCAAACTCAGCAGGAAGATTCTCAAAGTAAATAAACCCGTTTTCTAATCTGAACCAAGCAGAAGATGACTTATCACGCCAATCCTTGATCGGTTTTTTCTTCAGAAAAAGGGTTTCTACTTGATAGCTTTCTTTCGGAATAAAATTGGCTTCATATTCATATTCTCGAAAACCATCCCACCACAATTGAAAGTCGTTCTTGCCCAAATACGGGATGAACGCCGATTCATTCATCAAGAGATTCTGATACAACTGATGCTGGATTTCATCATTTGTATTCAGCAAAAGAAAGATCCTGTATGAAGGCCTCAGGAGAGTCTGCTCTTGTACGATAAGCGTTCCGCCGTCGAGGTTTGCATACCCCACACTGTTGTTATAGCTGATGACAGTCTTTTGATAGTTTCCTTTTGCTGACTCCAATGGCTGAATCCCTACCTTCAGGGATTTGAGTTTCTGATAGTATTCAGGTAGCAGGTCTTTGTTTACCGAATAAGCTTGAGCATACCCGCCGAGACCAACAATGGCACCAAGTATACCAAGCAATGCTGGCTTGTGAAGGCAATTATACGTGAGATAAATGCCTTCATTCGTATCCGGCTTTTTCAGAAACCCAAACTGTGCCCGAAGGTCAACAGAGATGAGTTTCGTTTCCATTATTTGATCTCCTCGTTGTTCAGAATGTTGAAATGCTTCACTTTGCCACCTTTGTCTAATCCAATGATTGTCGTATTCGTCGGATTATAAAACACTTCCACGCTTGCAACTTCGCCGTCAATCTTCCGAATGTTTTGGTCTGCCAAGGTGCAATCAATCTTGACTCTCTCGCCGCTGCGCTTAATGCTTACCATCTCTGTAAAGCTTGGCAGCATTTTCTTTGACCCTTCGGTCAATTCCACAAAAACAGTTGCTTCGTTTTCCGTTCCGATCTTTCTTGAGGAGTCAAGCGCAGTAACAGAGTTGTTTAAACCCTCCTTGAGGTTCTGAATGTCTTCCGTCGACAGGCACAACCTGGCATCTTCACCTTTTCCGTTGTTTACCTTCTTGTAAAATTCTTCGGTGTTCTTCGGGTTGATGGAAAAGTGAAACACATAGTGACCTTCCTTCAAGTTCGTCTGGTTGCCAATTGTGGACATTTGTTTGTCCTTGTCCGTGGTGAATGGGGAAAGAATATCCTCCGTGTAGATTTCATTCATCACATTTCCTTGTTCGTCTATATACCGGTTGACGCCGTGATTGATTTGAACGGGTCCGTGAATAGAGATGTTGACCTTGCCAATTCCGTCGGCATAGGTCGCGCCGAAGAGCCTAATATCACCGCAAGTCAAGAGGTTACCCAGAACTTCGAATTTGTTTACGCCACCTGTGAGAACCAGATCCAGCTTTTCAGACAACTCTTTTAACTCTTCAAGCTCTCCCTCGATCTTAATTGCCTGCTTTTCCTTGTTAAGATGGAAATAGCATTCACCCTCTAAGCCTTCAGTCTTAACTTCCAACTCATTGGCATAGGCGACATCCTTTGATGTCAGTTTTGCTATTGATGCCGAATACTTCTTCAACGGTGAATCTTCCTCCAAGGATTTGAAGAAATCTGTGACTTGCTTCTTCTTGGGCCTTTCTGGGAGAACACCCGTAACCGTTTCACCATCGAAGAAGAATAGAGAGTACTTTTCAATGGGCGCCTTCGGATAATTTCCAAAAATCTCCTTGTAGGTTTCATTGAGTGTTTTGGGATTCATCTTGTCATCGAATCTCTTCACGTAAAAGAGACGACTGTCATTAAGATGCTTCCTAAAATAATCCTTCACCGCATATTTCAATGCCTTATCGGTTGAATAGACAACTCCGTCAGGCAGTGTGCGTGGGTGATGCGTGAAGTCGGCGTTAAAGTTCGAGTTGATGGACTTCAAAATGACACAGCCGAATACCCGGTTTTTGAATTCTGTAGTTGACATAGTAATCTTTCCTTCCTTTCTTTAGTTAGTTTCGGATGATTTCGATGATTCAAAGATGAGCGAGTTGGAAAAATACCCCGCAAGAATGACTGGCAGCAGGTCTTTGATGGATGCGTTGCAATCATAGCCCAAGACTTCGCTTGCCAGCTTGTTCAGCTTTCGATGCCCAAAATTCAATGCGTGTTTGTATTGCTCTATGCCGCGGGTAATCGTTTGTTTGAAAAGAACAGGGTCACTTTTTGAGATATACGGTTCAAGCAGAGCGTGAGTCTTGTTCGACGTTTGGCTCTGGTAAAGAATGTAGTAAATGAGTTGACCAGCATCGAAAGCGAATTCATCATCAGCCATGATGTGATAGCTTTCATCACTGAAAAGTTTTCGCAGGCGCTCTTGGTATTCTGGTATTTGGGAAGCCATATTAACTCCTTTGAAATTGTTGTTGGATGGGTCAAAGATGTGGTTTAACGAAAATAGAATGTTGAGTTTTTGTTTAATGAAATCGGTTTTGTTAAACTTCTCGTCTTGCTTGACATCGTCTATCACGGAAGACATAATCAAATTGTATAGCATAGTTCCAGTGATCGCTTGAGTCCTTGATTTATAGATATAATCGTAGAAGCTCTTTCTGTATTTCAGGATGTTCTGGTAAGTTATTGCAGTCATATACTTCGCATCAATATCATCAAAATATTTCAATAGGATCTCGTCGTTCTTCGTTTTGACGACCAAGGCATTGTTGAAAAGGGTTCTGACAATGTCAAGCTCAAACTGAAAGATATTGTCGATATTGTACTCCGTGGAATTCCTAATCCCCATCGGATTCTTCATTCCGAAACCGGATAGCGTATATCTAAACTGAGGAACGAAGTCGAAGTCATAGATCATGGGGCCGTCGGTTGTATTTCTCCAGTTAATGAGGTAGTAGTCGGAAAGATCGGACTGATGTTGCTCGAAGAGCCTCCTGATAATCTCTCGGAAAGGTAATCCAAAGTGTAATATCCCATCGTCATTATATAACCTCACGACTTCTTTGTTGAGTTCATCTTTGTCAATGAAAATCGGGAGCGGGCTGGGCAACTTCTTGTTCGCAAGCAGTCGTTCGAACTTGAAAAGGTTTACAACGATATTCCCGGGGACGCGATTATTAACTTCGAATGGCGATGTCTTGTGAAGCATAAACTGCTTTTTAACGTTTGCACCATTCATAAATCCGCTAAGACCAAATACCTCCCCATTTGAAGAAGTAACATTGTAATCGTCTTTGTTGAAGAGGTTTCTTTTCAAATAGTTTTCAAAATCCTCCTTCAAAACATCGAGTGTGACGTTGAAGTAAACTTTAATGTAGTCCTTCTCCTCTACTTTCTCGCGCTTTGGATCTTGCCGGATCATGACTATCAAGTCTCGGGTGCAGAACTCCTTAATGAGCTCGATTTGCTTATCCCGATTCGTTGCGGCGTTCGCTTTCGCTTTATTGAAATACCCATCAAACGAATCCGCGATTTTTGAAAGATTTTCCGCTTTGAACCACAAGACAAACGCGACTGATGAATGAATTTTCTTACTGCTATCGAGGGCTTTGTTCATATCAATCACACGGGAATAGCACTCACGCTTTTCAATATCGCCTTTATATTCGATTTCGCTCGGCTCGCCTTTCTTGTTCAAGTCGAACGCCCTGTTCTTCTTGTCGATCAGTACACTCCGATAGCTGTCTTGCTTTGGCTTTCCGCCTTTGTCCAAATCAATGAAGATGTGCAACCCCTTTGCACGAGGCAAATCTTTGGTGTGATAATGATCAGGTATAGTCTCGACGAAATTAGATATTTCAGTAATCATATTGTAGAGCTCCTTTTGTAGCTAGACCGGCACAATTTGCACGCAGGCTCTAGCCCGCTCCTATAATCCTTCGGCAGCCATTCTCCGCTCATCACATAATCGATTGACATCCTCATCTCTCAATCCTCCCTTAATTCAACAGACAAAATCACGCAACACATCATCTCTTCTCCCGCGCTATTGAACTCAGTTACTATTCAACTATTAAGTTCCGGCGGATATCATGGTGCAACAGCCCAGAAACTGCTCGGCGGGACGCTGCGCTATTGCACCCATTTACTCATTTACTATTGCACTCACCCACTACTGTGCTACTTCTGTGCAGGTTGGTTTGCCGGCGGCGGCTCAGGCGGCCTGTGCCTCGTGCCGGTATCCTTTATGGTACGCGCGGACTGGTACTCATTGTAAAAGCCCGGATGCTTTTCCCTGAGGAGCTCCATCAAATTGTCCAGGTCCTCGAGGTCGTCGTCAACCTTTGCGAAAAGATCGGACACAGCCTTGCGAGCCCCCTTCCTCTGAGCGACGCCGCTCTCGCGCCCGCCGATCGACTTATCGTACGCCTCGATCTTTGCCGAAAGACCGGTGAGCACTTCCGGTGTTATGTTGAAGGTGGCAAGCTCCGTCACAATTTTGAGAGCCTCGGCATGGATCAACTTTCCCCTTGTCACGAGCTCTGTGTCGCGCAGCCGGCGAAGGGAAGTCTCCGTAACGCTCGCCTTCTCCGCAAGCTCCGGATCCTTCTCGCGCTTCGCGACAACCTTCAGCGCAGAGGCGATTGGAAGCAGCGCAAAAATAAGACTATCCTCCGCGTCCCACTTTACCTGCGTCTTCCCCGCTGCAACGTTGCCGTACACGAGCAGCTCCCCGTTCAGCTCCGCCACGTCGGCCTTGAAATTAGTCTTCGTAATTTCGAATGCCGGAATTTCGGCGGTCTTGTCGGCGTTCGCATCCAGCAGCGTATCGACCGCCTTGTGCATTGTCGCCCTGTCTTCCTGCCCTTTGTTCATTTTTCTCCTCCTGATTTTGAGTTATGATTCAGTGATTGAAGCACGACTTGCAAAGACCACGCTTTATTGCACACCCAATTGGCGTTATTCTCCTGTTTTCCAACTCTTTTGATGAGTGCTCGCCGAGAAACGGCCGTTGCTCGATCAGAAATTGACATTGTGGCACTCGAAGTTGACAATGTTTCACTCAAACCTGCCGATGTTCTTGTACAACCATTCAATGCTTGACTGCAAACCTCCAATGCTTCACGCGAAATTGACAATGCTTCATGTGAAACGAACAATGCTTGACACGAAATTGACAATGTTTCATACGAAAACGCCATTGTTTGGTGACCTGGCGCCATTGATTGTGTCGAACCATCCAATGCTTCATACCAAATCTTCATCGCATCTTTCAGTTCGAACCGGGCGTTTTATGTTTCACCAAATTCCACTTTGCATCCATGTTGGCGGGATATTCATCGACCGCCTTTCTCCACGCATCAACCGCCTCTATGCCCGATCCTCTTCGCCACAGAAATTCGCCGAGAGTATTCAGATAGTCGGACCTCGCAAGATGAGAGCCTGGAGGAGTAACGGAGAGCGCCTTCCGCAGATATTTTTCCGCGATATCGTATCTCTTGAGTCTCATATAAACACATGCAAATGAAGATTCGATTATGTGATTGTCCCCGAACAGGCTTTCCGCATTCCGGAGCCGCTCTATTGCGCGCTGTTGATCTCCCATGTCTGAATAACACGACGCGATCTGAGCATGGAGCAGCGGTTCTTCCGGGAATTTCACAAGCACAGTCTCTGCGAGTCTGAGTGCGTCGGCAGCTTTCCCCTCCTTGAGCAACCTCATAATCTGTGAGAATTGTCTTTCAATGTCGCCCATCAATCCGCCCCCTTGCTTCACGGAATTTCATTTTGTGATTCTGCCATTTTGCTGTTCACTTCCTTGTCATTTCTTCAATCATTCCGAATCCCAGCGAATTCTTCTCGCCCAGCCCGCTGTCGTAAGCAAGCTTTATCAGCTCCGGATTTCCTTCGATCGTCAACGGACAAAGAAAGGCCCGAATCTTTGTCTCCGATAGTTGTCCCTCTTTAATTGTGACCAATTGTGTTACCCTGTCGCCTTTTTGTTCTCGATCAGCAATGAAAGAACCGTCAAGAGTGCAATCAAAACGAGTATCGTCGGGGAGTGTGCTATGAAGCGATTGGTATTTGTTCAGAATGTTCTTTCGCAGAAGATATCCTGCGCGCGCGTCGTCGTGGAACAAATATACCGGCATCATCCTGCCGTTTCTCATTTCGGGAACAGAAACTGAAGTCGGCGACAGCATTCGAAACCCCATTCGCTCTTTCCATGCCGGCTCGGGAAGTGTTTCCACTTGCTCGACGATAAAACGGTTCTCTTCATGCTCGATAAAGAATTCCCGCCTTTCGAAAATGCCTGTTACAAAATGCTGCAGCGATTCTTCCACGGGCATTGAAACAAGCCAATCAATTGTCGGAGAGAGAATGACGATTCTACCCGGCAGCGTGCGAGTATCACGCAGTGCAATATTAAGCCGGGAAAAACAGAAATGTTTGAAATTGCGGTGCACATGCTCCGGAGAGAAACCCTGCTCGTGCAGGAATTGAGAATAACCTGGCGAGGACTTTTCTATCCAGCGATAAATTGCCGCAGAAAGATAATACGGATAATTAAATGTAATGCTGCTTTTACTCGAATGAGGGCGAAGAACCAAACGCAAACGCAAATTGAATCTCCTCTGAGGATTTCAAAAAACGCCGATAATCGAGACCTTTTCTATGTGTTCGGTGGCAAACCCAAATAGAGTCTCTTTTTATGACTCTACTTTAACCTTTGACTCCTGGCTTACCGCTTCTATATTTGCCTTTCCCATCGTCCTTAATGGGGGCGCTTTCATTTTGCGCTGATCGTCACTCTACCTGAACTATTCTCTCCGTTGTATTCACTCGCTCCCGAGTCTTCCGTCACCGACATCTCATACGCCATTTTCCAGTTCACTCTGACTATTCCTTCCTGTCAGAATATATCCGTAACACTTCTTAAAATCAAAATTTCCCGGTCCGGATGAGCGTTTAACGATTCGAAAGGCGGCTTGTTGCAAGGCTGACACGGACGCCGTGACCGCGGAATATCCTTTCATTCCGCCCCCATCCTTCGACGGGGTGGACTCCCGCCGGAACCCAGAACTAAGAGTATTCTATGCCCATTTATTCGCATTACGGTTCCAGCGTTTCTGGATGCCAGCTTTTACTGGCATGACAACAAGCCGGCATCCAGTTTCTTAGAAGCCTGCCTGGGGTGCCACGATTGTGAAGCCCCGCTGCACAGAGAATGCTGTGCAGCGGGTGTCAGCTCACGGCGCCTATTACGCCGCCGCTCCCGCGGGCGGCGGAGTGTTGTTTTGCCCGCCAGGGCCTCGCCGCCTGGTTATCGACTCGAACTCGATCAGTGTTGACGGCTCATCGGCGAAAACTGATCTGGCAGTGTGCTGTATTTTGCGCATCGTCTTCTGGAGAGCTTCCATCGCATTGTCCCGATCCTTCGTCGCAGCCTTCTGCTTCTTCTTCGCGGTTTCCTGGTCTGCGTCGATCTGTGACAATTCGTCGGCTGCTGTACTCAGTGACTCGATTTGCCCGTCCTTCACTCCGTGCTTCGCCAAGTCGGTCTTGTTAGCCAGTGCAACTTCCTTAATGTACTTCAACTCCGTGACTAGCCCCTTGACTGTCTTCGGAATGTCCTTTCCCACGTGGAACTCGTGCATTTTCGGGCCGTCGCCTTCACCATAAGCCCCCTTTGCCGCCTCTTTCATCCTCTGAATTGAGATACCGCCCTTCTCCAGCTTGTTGTTTTGATTTTGATTCGTTCCCAAGTCTATGTTGGAAAACCGGCGAAACATTGCGGTCAGATCAGAATCACCTCCAAATTCATCAGAAATCGATGTCGAATTGACAGGAATCACATCGTTGTATAGAGGAAAGCCGCTGGCAAGGAGGGGAATGCAGTTAGTAAGCAGAGGAATGCAATTGGCAACGAGAGGAATACTATCGGTAACGGCAGGAATGTCGCTGGAAAGCGGAGGAAAGCCGTCAGTGGTGCAGGGAATGTCCTCGGTAACAGGAGGCGAGCCATTGGCAACCGTGGGAATCCGATTGGAAACCGTAGGAACCCCTCCGGAAAAATGGGGTAAACGGCTGGATTGGCGGGATAATGCCCCTCTCCTGTCATACAACTTATCCGCAATGCTGGTTAACAAGCCTGTTTCACCCCGCACCTTTCTATCGGGAGCGCTCCGGCACGCAGAAACCGGATCGCTATCGCCGTCATGAGTAAGCCACTTCTCGTAAAGATGAATCCACATCCGCATTACACAACCGTTTTTCGTTTGCCCTGAGCTGCTCTTCTGCGGAAAACTTATCCTGTATCTGATTGAGAGTCAAGAAATAATTGTGGTATACCGCGCTGCCCACTGTCGATGCAGAACCAGCTTGTAATTGACTTTTTCCTGTTCGATCGTAAGGCTGATCGACGGAGATGAACATTTAACTCTTCCATCAGCAGTGAGACAGTGGAGGGAAGGCATTAACTTTGCACATTTCGGCCCATGATGTTTAGCGCGATGGTAATGGCTCAGTCACAGGGTTATTTTCTCGCAACGTGCGCAAAGGAGTCCTGCAAAGCACGCGAAGACAGAATCATATTGTTATTCTTTGCGTTCTTGGCGCCTCATATGCGAGAGAAATAACCCTTTCAGTGAGGCATTACACGCGATGCATGGAACTTGTTGTCTAATCGCTCCCTACCGATTATCTTGTTTAGTCAGCGGTTCAAAATCTTACCTTATAATAACACCATTCCCTGTTTCTCTTACATCTGCACCTTTCCGACCATCACGGGGCGATGATTGCCTCCACAACGTGACCTCGATCTGTAACCAGGGAAATGCGTGATGCGTATTAAGCTATGTCAGGGTTCAGGCCGTATCGAGCAATAATCGCAGGGGAGGAAAAAGTTGAAAACTATTACAGAATTAGTCGTGTTGTTTTTTCTTTTCAGCGGCGAAGTCTTTTCACAGGCAGGCAGAATTACAGGCCTCGTCTCCGACGCGAAGACCGGGGAGCCGCTTATCGGCGTGAACGTGGTTATCAACGAGCTGAAGAGTGTCGGTGCAAGTACTAATGAATCCGGGCGATTCAGAATAGTCGCCCCGGTCGGCAGCTATTCCCTGAAGGCAAGTTTACTCGGATACAAGGCAGTGGTCAAGACCGACATTATTGTCACAACCGGCGGAGAGACTCATGTGGTCATGAAGATGATGGAAACTCCTCTCGAATTAGGGCAGGTGACTGTCACTCCGGATTACTTCGACAAGGCGGCAATTGAAAACACGATGAGCACAGTGGTGCTGGGCGCCGAAGAAGTGAGAAGGTCGCCCGGTTCCGACCAGGACTTCCAGAGAATTCTCCAGGCCATGGCGGGTGTTTCTTTCTCGACGGACCAGACGAACGAACTTTTGGTGCGGGGCGGAGCGCCCGACGAGAACCTCACGGTCCTCGATCACATGGAAATCCATTCGACCAATCATTACCCGAACCAGTACAACTCCGGCGGTCCGATCAACATGATTAATGTCGATCTGATACAGGATGTCCAGTTCTCTACCGGCGGATTCATTTCGAAATACGGAGACAAATCTTCCTCCGTCATGAGTATTACTACGAGGGAGGGAACCCGTGAGAATCTAATAAGTGGAAGCGCGAATCTTTCGATGGCCGGATATGGTGCCGTCCTCGAGGGAAGGATCAACGGGAGCGCCGGCTCCTGGCTGGTTTCAGCACGAAAGAGTTATGTCGACCTTATTGCGGGATCCTTCGGCCTCACCGCCATTCCAAAGTACTACGACCTGCAGTCGAAGGCGGTTTACGACTTGTCGAGACTCCACAAGCTGTCATTCTCGGGCATCTACGGCAACGATCTGATAAACATACAAGGAGAACCGAACGCGGTCAATTTATCCCTCGCGGGGAAGAACGATACGGTCGATGTTTACAATGTGGATGTGAGACAGCATCAATACACGGCGGGTCTGACGCTGGAAAGCAAGTGGTCCGACCGGTTCGTATCCATCGTGACCGTATCACGCAACAATTATCATGATGGCACGTTTGTAACGAGCGATTTCACGGAGAGGCACTTCGGCTCAACCGGTAAGGTAAATGCGGTAAACATATTATACAGCAGGGACATTTACCGGCAGAGTGCAGATAACGGGGAGACTTCCGTTAATTCCGAATTCATATGGAATCTCGATAAGAACAATGAAATGAACTTTGGAGGGGCGGTGAAGTTCATCGACTTCAAATCGCTCGAATCGGTCGACGCAGACACCGCGCGGTACGATCTCAACGGCGACGGAGACTTTGACGCGACAATAACCGTCCCGGCGTCGAGAATTGACTACAACTTCCCATTTCCCGAGCAGCATAAGGCTTACTCTTACGTAAACGACAAGGTTAGAATCTTTGGTGAACGCCTCGTTCTCAATGTCGGTGTGAGATACGACTACATGTCCTACAGCGGTAACGGAGATTTCAGCCCCCGTTTCTCGGCTTCTTATTCCGTCGTACCTGAGAGAGTCGCTTTGAACCTTTCGCTCGGAAAATTCTTCCAAACGCCTGCGCTCCCGTACTTCGGGGACCGGTTCCAAACGGAAGTAAACCGGTACCTTGAGAGCGCCGAGGCAGATCATTATGTGATAGGTGTGGAATATTTGCCTGCGCCCGGACTCAAGGTAGATGTGGAGGGGTATTACAAGAAGTATACTCGCCTTCCGGTCTCGGAAACTTTCGTCCATTTCTTCGACAGAACATTCAGATCGGAGAGAACACTGAACATCGGGAGACAGGATGTATACGGTCTTGACCTGCTTGTGCAGCAGAAGCTTGTCAAAGACATCTATGGGACGCTGGCTTTTTCAAGGATGGAAACAAGATATTATGATCCGAGGATCGGCATGGAGGGGAAGACCTTCCCGTCGGACTATGACTTTCCGTATGTGGTCACCGCAATCTTCGGGAAGAGGTTTGCAGGATTGAGGTCGACGCTGAACGAGATGCCGTTCTACTTGAAGTATCCGAGCTATATCCTTCCTTTCTCCGACGACATGGAAATAAGCTTCCGGTATAGATACGCGACCGGGAAGCCGTATACGCCTCAGGTATTCGTGACTAGCGAACAGCACAGGGAAGGGGCATCGAAGTGGAGCAGTGGGTGGTGGGCTGCGACCGACAACATCAACTCGGCGAGGTATCCCGACTACCAGCGGTTCGACCTAGCGTTCTCCAGCAGGTTCAATTTCGAGGCGTGGAACCTTGTGATGTTTCTGTCGGTCCAGAACGTGCTTAACCGCAAGAACGTCGCGTTTTATCAGTACAATTCCGACGGGACGGTCGAGACGGTGTACCAGTTCGCGATACTTCCGGTGGTCGGCATGGAGGTGGAGTTTTGAAAAGGGATATCTGGTGATACGTACTATTGTTATAATTTGAACCTACGCTCTTCCTCCTTTGAACAGCAAGGCATATTCCAGGTTCGTGGATCAGCATTTGGTTGCGCGGACTTATGGCCCTTCTCACGCCCCAATCGCCATCACCAACCAATGCCCGCAGAAATGAGACTACTGGTACAGCCAGCTGAAATTTTCCGAGTTGTGATCTTATCACCAACTCTTAAGTCGGGGATGCAGGCACGATTCAAATGGCGAAGCCGGGCCCTGTCTTCTGAGGAGCCTGCGGCAATCGGCAGACTTGTTATGGGAATAAGAACCGGAGTCTCCCGGAATCATGTGAAATCCTCGTTTTTCAGAATATCCCGGAAAATCACTGCTGTCGGGAGTATCCGTCTGAATCCATTTCCCTTCCGGAGCTATTGGGAAATTGGTCTCAGATAGTTAAATTTCTTCACCCGATCCCGTGCATAAAGCGCGTGGACTTTGAAAACGAGGAAAATCAGAATTGCCCGGTGGTGTAACTGGCAACACGCCTGACTCTGGATCAGGAAAGTCAAGGTTCGAGCCCTTGCCGGGCAGCTTCTCTATTTCGGATTCGGAGGTTCATTCTCAAATTCGCAATTCGAAATCAGCAATCCGAAATGTTGCGGCGCTATCGTCTAGTGGCCTAGGACGTCGCCCTCTCAAGGCGAAAACACGGGTTCGACTCCCGTTAGCGCTACTCACTTCTGTAAACTCAAAATTCAAAGATCAAAAATTGTCCCAAGTAGCAGAGTTAATCACTCCCCACCTGAACACTCTCACATTTTTACTTTTGACCTTTGACTTAATCAGTCGAGGTACTTCTTCACCACCGATTCGAAGAAAGCCCTGTCTTTCTCTCCGACCCACTGCTTCACTATCTTTCCGTCCTTGCCGACCAGGAACGAGGTTGGGATTGCGTTGATGTTTCCGTATGCATCCGCTATGCTGTTGTCATCTATGACAATCTGGTAGGTCAGACCTTGCTGTGTTGCGAACTTGGAGACGGTGCTGACTAGATTATTCCCCTCGTCTTCTGAAACTCCTATCACAACCAACCCCTTCGAAGCGTACTCCTTGCTTATGGCCTCGATATCGGGAAGTTCGGCCTTGCACGGCCCGCACCATGTCGCCCAGAAGTTTATCAATACCGTTTTTCCTCTGAGATCAGAGAGGGAGACCTTCTTACCGTTATCGTTGTGCCAGGAGAAATCCGACGCGGTTCCTTCGGGCGAGGGAATTACGCCGGCCGCCAATGATACATTGCCTATATGATTCTGAGCCGCCGGTGCAGGGTTCACAGCCACAGAGGACGAAGTTTGCTGGACCCGCTTCGCGGAAGGATTACTACAAGAACTTAAGAGGGTGATTATCGCCAGGGTAAGGAAGTATTTCACGGCCCCGTCTCCGGTCGTTCCTGGAGGAAAGTCCCAAGATCTCTTTTTCCCAGATTCGCGGTGGCAATGTATACGTGATCGTTCGAACACCACACTGCCTGGGTATCGCCGTTCGAATCCATTCCCCAAAACCACTTCTTGCTTTTCATGACGTCTTTGCATGCATGGGGGAGAATAATCTGTCTGGATTTTGCGAAATCCTTGGGAAAGCTATATATATAAATATATGCTTCGCCCATCTTGTATAGGAGATGAGCTATCTTGATGCCGTTAAACGTTGATACGCTTCCACCGATCCACTCGGCGCTGCGGACTTCGGGAACCGCAATCTTGTATCCTGCATTTCGCTCCAGGAACTCTTCCACGTCGGAAGTCCCCACCGCCGTGATTTGCGGCTTGAACTTTCCGCTGAGTACGTCTTGAAAGTCGTTCTCTGCCAGCGTAAGTGCATCCTGCATCTTGGAGGATTGGGCCGTCTCGATTGGGGCCACCATTTGAGCAGGCATGATTACGTTATCCCGGTTCACGAAGACGAGAATAACCGCCAGGACAACAACTAAAACGACAGCAAGTGCCGGTTGAAGAAGGTTGCTGCTAAAAAGGCGGGGAAAAAAACCGGGGCGCAACTCCGCCGCCCCATAAGATGTAATCTGTTCTACTATGGCCGCTTCAACATCGAGTGGAACATCGACGAATGTGATCTTCCTCCTGATGTATGATTTGGTCATCCTTTCGAGCTCAAACTCGTCCTTGCAACTCCCGCAAATTTCTATATGCTCGTAAAATTCGGATGCCTCTTCCTTTGACAACTCATTATCGACTGCCCCACTCATCAACTCGTGTGACTCCCTGCAATCCACCGTCATCAACTCCTTTTACACTCAGTCATCGCCTGTCTCATCATCAACGTCTTTGAACCCGCGCGTCAGCGCATAATCCCTCAACATCGAACGTAACATCTTCCTGCCACGGTGAAGCCGTGATCTGACGGTGCCGATGGGAATTTCAATGAAGTCTGCGATTTCCTCATACGTGTATCCTTCGATATCGCACAAGATGACTACCGTCCTGAAATCTTCAGGAAGTTCCTGCAACGCATTTGCAACCTCATCTTCAAATAAATTGCCGAATATCTTCTCCTGCAAATCATTCGTATCTGCGGATGAGGCCTTGACACTCGCATAAAAATCCTTTATGTCATCATAATCAATCTTATCAGGTTCCTTCGACTCCTTGCGATAACGATTGATGTATGAGTTCTTCATTATTCGGAACAACCATGCTTTCGCATTCGTTCCCTGCGAGTACTTGTCGAAGAACCTGTATGCTTTCATATACGTCTCTTGGACAAGGTCTTTGGCGTCGTCAGGAGCCCCGGTCATCCTGAGTGCAAAGTTGTAGAGCGCCGCCATGTGCGGCAACATTTCCTTTTCAAAGATTTTGTGCTTTGTCTGAATTTGTTCCATTCTGTCGAAAGAAATGTTGGCGGTGTAGGGCTCTCTCTGATGTTTTTTTATTATAACACTCGACCCAGTGTAACGCAAGGGACGAAGCGGGAGGGGGGTAATGCCTCACTGAAAGGGTTATTTCTCTCGCAAAGGCGCCAAGAACGCAAAGAAATGTTGACGAGCGGTTCGCTTTGCGAGCGGCTTGGCGAGAAACCATAAGTGTGGGGTTACGGAGGGGGTGTGCGACAAATTTGTAAAAAGCAATAGATTAACCACATAGGCACATTAGAAAACATAGATTTATTCGTTAATGTGCCCTATGTGCCTATGTGTTTTATATTTTTGTCGCAGACCCAGCGGGAGGACATGAGCGGCTAACGTCGTTACTTTGCATCATGCATCACTCTAAAGACTCGCGGCTTGCTATATTAATGAAAACGAATCGAGATTATCGGAGGAATAATAATGATGAGAACAAGAAGGCTGGGTAATGACGGCCCCGAGTTGACTGTCGTGGGATTCGGCGCCTGGGCTATCGGCGGGCCATGGGAGTTCGGATGGGGGCCTGTCGACGATTCTGCCTCGGTCAAGGCCATCCGCCGCGCAATTGATTTGGGCATCAACTGGATCGACACTGCCGCCGTCTACGGGCTCGGCCATTCCGAAGAAATGGTTGCCCAGGCTGTAAAAGGAATTCGAGATAATGTGTTCATTGCCACGAAATGCGGTATGGTATGGGACGAAAACAAGAAGATTAGAGTTCACCTCGGGCCCGAGAGCATACGCAGTGAAATAGAGAACAGTCTTCGAAGGCTTAACACGGACCATGTAGACCTCTACCAGTTCCACTGGCCGGATCCGCACACCCCTGTAGAGGAATCATGGGCAGTCATGTTGAAGCTGAAAGAGGAGGGAAAAGTAAGGTATGTCGGCGTAAGCAACTTTGATGTCTCTCTGTTGAAGAGGTGCATGGCTCTTGGCCCGGTTCAATCGCTCCAGCCGCCGTATAACCTGTTGAAGCGCGAAGTTGAGTCGGAGATTCTTCCTTACTGCCTTAAGAATGGAATAGGCGTTGTGGCATACAGCCCTATGATGTCGGGGTTGCTTTCCGGCAAGTTTGACATCAATCGTGTCGCAGGGGACGACTGGCGGCGAAGGGATAAAATGTTTCAGGAGCCGCAGCTCACAAAGGAGATGGCGTTTATAGAGAAATTGCGTCCCTTAGCCTCAAAGTACGGAAAGACCGTCGGACAGCTGTCGGTCGCATGGGTTAATATTAATCCTGCCGTTACTTCTTCAATAGTCGGAGCCCGGAACGTCTCACAGGTCGAAGACAACGTTGCCGCTGATTTTGAAATCGCCAAGGACGATCTGCAGAGAATTGAGAAATTGTCGAAGGAGACGATTGGATAGGTGAGGATTCCGAAGCGAGCGGCCCGCCGAGGTCTTGCAGGCTAGGTGCGCAACCGGCTGACTGCCATCAGTGTCGGAATTTCCCGGTTTACAGGTCGATGTATTGAAAAAGGGCGGATGTTTATCCGCCCTTTGCATTCCGTCGGGATACCTTAACTTGTCGTGAAAAGTATTTTACTTCACGAGCTCTTTTTCCTGTTCGTGCTTCAGCTCAACTTCATCCTTAGGCACCATTCTCAGGAAGTCCCCGTATTTCATAGGTTCTTCAAGCCTGCAAGACCAGACAAGCTGCTCTCTTCCCTTGTCGTCCTTCCAGTATGTAATGTCGGGGCAGCCGTCGCACATGCTCTGGTCGCCGTTCGGCATCAGGTCCACAGGCTGTATTATCATTATCGATTGTATGTGGACTTTGTTGAAGAGCCTGAATGGATTCGCTCCGATAAACTTCAAATAATTCTTCAGCGCCTTTCGAATTCCCTTGTCGAACGCCCAGGTTCCAAACAGAGTCGTCCTTCCCATACTCAGGGCCTTCGGCGACGCGTAAGAAATGTATCTGTCTTTCATGTAATGATATGAAGTCATCACTAGCTCGAGAAACCTCTTCCCGGCATAGCCGAAAATTTTCTTCTTAGTGCCGATCCTCTCGGTCAGCAGCCACTTGTAGTGGTCAGGCCTGTAAGTACCATTCAAGTAAGCTGCGGGCATAAAGTCCGGATACGTCTCGCGTATCACTTGAACGACATCCGGCGCCATTAGGTCTGTAACCTCCTTTTGATCGGAGTGATAATGAATGTCGTCGAAAGAGATCTGCCTGTCCCCGGCGAAGAAATTATAAGGCGTGTCCGGAGTTATGTATCGAAAGAGTATGAAGACCATGGTGTGGACGATATCTATGTGCTGCTGCGCCCATTTTACGAGCTCCGGAACGTAGTGGAGAGTGTCCTCATAAACGGTTGAATTGAATGAGCATGCAATTCCACCTTCTGCTGCAAGCATTTCCGCGTAATGCAGACGCAGCTCGTTTAGCTCTATCTCGTTTTTCCCGAGCCATTCTTTTTCTCGTCCTCTTCCTTGCTTGCTGTCAATGTGAAAAGTGAAGCCGAAGACACCCGCCTCCTTCAATTCATGAAGGAGTTCTTTGGTAAGTGCAATCCCGTTGGTGTTGATGATAGGCTTCAGGCCGCGGCGCTTTATATCCGCGACAAGATCGACTATGTGGGGGTATAGAAGCGGATCGCCCCCCGCAATGGAAATACAGTCGGTCTTTCTCATTTTCTGGAAGAAGTCGAGCTCATGCTTCACTTCTTCGAGCGACTTATGGGAATTCTTCACGTTCTTCCGATAGCACCCATAGCAGTTCAGGTTGCACTGCGCCGTCGGTTCGAGCCATGTTATGCCGTTATCGGGCATAGTCCATGGCAATCTGTACAGCGAATCGATATTAAAGAAGGGTTCTTCCATTTTTTCACCTTTTCTATTGTTCAGATTGACCCTTGATTTATTTGCAGTATTTCACCGGACGGACTTGGACCTGCATTCTATCTATATGGAAACCGACACATTTCCGCGCAAGGTGTAGGGATCCTGTTTCGTCAAATATCGCAAATGTCTAATGTCCAGTCAAGAATCACGAATATACTATACTAGTCGCAGCCGTTCACCGAACCAGGCTACGATATTAGTCGCTTAAAAGACCTTCGGGTTGAATGGCGGCATGGTCAGAGTTATTTTAATATTGCTTTTATGAGATCTAAAGTTGCTGTCATAAAGACGAGTCCGGACAGAGTCCTGGAAGATTATGCGAAACTGCTCACCATGGCCGGTGTGAGGGAGGCACTCGATCCGCGCGCAATCACAATTCTGAAAGACAATATCAGTTGGCACTTCCCGTATCTATCTGCAAACACAACCCCATGGCAGCTTGAGGGTACTATCCAGTCATTGAGGCATGCTGGTCTCAATGATCTTGTCGCGGTCCACAATAATACTGTCGTTACCGATTCTGCGAAAGGAGAAAAGCTGAATCGTCTGATCCCCGTCTACCGGAAATACGGCATAGAAGAGAAGAACAACTTTCTCCCGGAGGAAATAAAGTGGGTTCGATTTACGCCGAAAGCCAGGATGCTCGCGCTGGACAAGATTTTCCCCGAAGGGATTGAAGTCCCGGAATACTTCATGGGAAAGAATATTGTCCACCTCCCGACGATGAAGACGCACATATATACTACAACGACGGGCGCGATGAAGAATGCGTTCGGCGGACTGTTGAACAGCAGGCGTCACTATGCGCATTCTTGGATTCATGAAACACTCGTCGATTTACTTGCGATACAGAAAGAAATTCACGCCGGAGTTTTTGCCGTGATGGACGGGACTGTGGCCGGCAACGGTCCGGGCCCGCGGACGATGATACCGGTAGAAACAGACTATATCATCGCTTCAGCGGACCAGGTTGCAATAGATGCAGTCTCCGCGAAAATGATGGGTTTTGATCCGTTGTCCATTAAGTACATACGCCTTGCTCATGAAGCGGGGCTCGGCGTCGGAGATCCCAATCAGATTGAGGTTGTGGGAGAAGACATAACGAGCGTCAACCTGCACTTCTTTGTCGGAGATAATGCCGCGAGCCGAGTGGGGGATGTCCTGTGGTTCTCCCCGATGAGGATCTTTCAGAAGCTGTTCTTCAGGACCCCGCTTGTTTATGCGTTCGTTTTCGGGAGTTTCTTCTACCATGATTTCTTGTGGTGGCCGGCCAAGGGCAAAAAGATACAGGCCGGAGTCCGGGAGACAACAAAGTGGGGAAAGCTATTCATGAGTTATCCCGAAGCATGATTGTCTTTCTTTCATATTCGGGTCACACTTTGTCACATTGTTCCATCTGAATTTGGCTTTGGGTGCAACTCGCTGCTATGAACGAGAATGGAATGCATCGCAAAATGGATTCACCAAGTAAGAGAGGTGAGACTTGCTCGGAGTAAGAGAATGCTCAATGCACTTCTGTCTCTCGCAGGGAGAAGTCTTCTAATGAAAGCACCGGAAGGTACCGATAAGATCGTATTTCTTTAAGTGACGAAGGGAATGCACTCGTAGCCCGGTCAATCATGGAAGCACTTGAAGTCTGAAATGTAAATCACTTTTCATATTCAATTGCCATTTGACAATTTGACATTTTGCAGGCGGAGATTTTTCTGATTATGACGCCCCATTTCTCAGATTTGTCCGATGAGTTCTTTCAACGAGATGATGTGCCTTTTGAGGGAATATTTCGAGCCTTTTTTGTTGGCACAACGATTGATCTATAGTTCAACTGAAAACAAAAAAGGAGGAATAGATTATGGCACTGACAAGATGGAAACCCGAAAGAGAGCTTTCAACTTGGTCGCCGTTCAGGGATCTCGTGAACATGCAGCGAGAGATCGGACGGGTATTTGACAACTTGTTCTCAGACACCGAAGGTAATCTTATCGTTTCTGATTGGGCGCCCCGCGTGGATGTAATGGAGCACCAGGATTCGTACACGATCAAGGCGGAATTGCCCGGAGTCAGCAAGAATGACGTCAAGATCACTCTTCACGAGAACGTCCTGTCGATCAGAGGCGAGAAGAAGCAGGAGAAGGAAGAGAAGGACGCGAACTTCCACCGCGTCGAACGGTCGTATGGCGTTTTCGAAAGGCAATTCGCTTTGCCCACGGGCGTAAAGAGCGACAAGATCGACGCGTCCTACAAGGACGGAATTCTTACGATAACATTGCCGAAAGTCGAAGAGGCAAAGCCTAAAGAAATTGAAGTGAAGGTTTCGTAAAACCAATTAAGCACCCAAGGCTCCCAAATGTTGGGAGCCTTGTACCACTTTCAGAGGAGAAAGTATGCTGCAGCACACGACAGTAAGTAAGGCTGATAAGAGATTCGGCTGGTTCGATGGTTTATTTGGAGACACGTCGGAGAAGAAAGAGATTGCGCGGGATATCGATTTGCTGTGCAATGATTACGCGGCCGCGGTAAGAATCGCCGCGAATCTGTCTTCGCATTCAAAATGGATTCCTTATCCTTTCTTGTCGAACCGATTGAAAGGGATCGCTGAGGAGATCAGGTCGCAGGCTGAAGCCCTGCGCGCCAAGATCGCTGAGCTGAACGGCCAGCTTCCGCCGGTCTCGGTTGAAAACCGGGACGTCCTGGGATTTCGGCAGAATGTCAAACGCCTGGTGCACGATATGGAAGAGCACGCTTCGAGAACGGAAATCTTGATGCACCAAAGAAACCGGATGGAGAATCCGGACATAATCAGATTGATCGATGCATTAATTTTAGACATGCAAAGACAGAAAGAAGAATTGCTGAATATAGTAATGAGGCTTTCCTGAGAAAAGAGGAAATATGAAAATGCCCAATGAAGAATTTGAGAAAGACGAACAGATAGTCATGGAAGATCCAGGGACGCTTTACAGCCAGGAAATACTGCCGATAATGCCCCTCCGAAATTCCGTGTTCTTCCCGCGTCAGATGATGCCGCTGTCGGTTGGAAGAAAAAGTACAATACAACTTGTCGATGAGGCGTTCAGAGATGATCTCCCCGTTTTACTCGTCGCCCAGAAAGACGCGAATATCGAACGCCCAACGACCGAAGATATACATAAGTTTGGTACGGTAGTAAGGATATTGAAGGTATACAACCTTCCTGACGGCTCTAAGAGCGTCTTTGTCCAGGGTCTGTACCGTGCCCAGGTTTTCAACCTTGTTCAACAGGAGCCGTATCTGAAAGGCTTCGTGCAGAGGGTCGAAGACGTGAAGGGGGAGGGAATTGAGATCGACGCTCTCATTTCGACCATAAAGAACGGTTTCAAGAAGGCGGTAGAGATGGCGCCCGATCTTACGCCTGAGCATCTGAGCCTGATTCTTAATACCGATGACCCGAGTCAGGTTGCGGATATGGCGATGTGGCTCATAAATATTCCCGTCAAGGAAAAGCAGGAAGTTCTGGAAGAGCTCAACATAAATGAAAGGCTGAAAAAAGCCAACCTGTATTTGAGCAAGCTGGTACAGCGCCTCGAACTTGGCAACAAGATTCAGACGGAGGTACAGGACGAGATCAACAAGAGCCAGCGCGACTATTTTCTGCGCGAGCAGATGAAAGCAATTAAGCATGAACTTGGCGAAGATGACGAAAACGTCGAGATAAACGAGCTTCGCAAGCGTATAGATGAGGGAAATTATCCGGATGAGGTTAGGAAGACATCCGGTAAGGAACTCGATAGGCTGCAGAGGATGCATCCATCGAGTGCAGAATATACTGTTGCCCGCACCTACCTCGATTGGGTGCTTGATCTTCCATGGAATGTCTCGACTGAAGACAATCTCAACATCAAAGCGGCGGGGAAGTCGCTTGAGAAGGATCACTACGGCCTCGATAAGGTAAAGAAAAGGATTCTTGAATATCTTGCCGTTAGAAAGCTGAAAAACGATATGAGGGGCCCGATACTCTGCTTCGTAGGCCCTCCGGGAGTCGGAAAAACGAGTTTAGGAAAGTCAATCGCCAACGCCCTCGGAAGGAAATTCGTCAGAATGTCCCTCGGCGGCGTTCATGACGAAGCGGAAATTCGAGGACACAGGAGAACGTATATCGGTGCCTTGCCCGGAAGAATAGTGCAGGGAATCAAGAAGGCCGGCTCCAACAATCCTGTGTTCATGCTCGACGAAGTGGACAAAATCGGCATGGATTTCAGAGGCGATCCATCGAGTGCGCTGCTCGAGGTCCTCGATCCCGAACAGAATTTCTCATTTAGTGACCATTACCTGGAGCTTCCGTTCGACCTGTCAAAGGTCCTGTTCATCGCGACGGCGAACATGATGGAGCCGATACCGCCGGCTTTAAGAGACAGGATGGAAGTAATTGAAATCCCGAGCTACGTCGAAGATGAAAAACTCCATATCGCGAAGAATTTTCTAGTCCCGAAGCAGCGAACCGAGCACGGGCTTAAGAAGCAACAGATAGAGTTCTCGGACGAATCACTTCATTTCTTAATTTCCGGCTATACGAAGGAGGCCGGCGTGCGCAATCTGGAGCGGAAAATTGCCGATGTGTGCCGGGGTGTAGCAATGGAGGTCGCAGGAGGCTCAAGGAAACAATTTAAGGTCGACGAAGAGTTGGTTGTCAAATACCTCGGCCATCAGAAATTTTATTCGGAGGTCTCAGAAAGAATAAACAAGCCCGGGATAGCGACCGGGCTCGCCTGGACTCCGGTCGGAGGAGACATACTTTTCATTGAAGCATCGAAGATGAAGGGGAAAGGAAATCTTATCTTGACCGGGCAGCTTGGCGATGTCATGAAAGAGTCTGCGCAGGCAGCTCTGAGTTTCATCGGTGCAAATGCCGAGTCGCTGGGAATTGAGCCGGACTTCCGCGAGAAATACGACATACATGTGCACGTCCCCGCAGGTGCCGTTCCAAAGGACGGCCCTTCTGCCGGAGTAACCATGCTCACTGCACTCGTCTCTCTCTTGACGGGGAGACTCGTCAGAAATGATCTTGCGATGACGGGTGAAATTACTCTTCGTGGTGCGGTGCTTCCAATCGGCGGTGTTAAGGAGAAAGTAATTGCGGCGGTTCGCTCGGGTATTAAAACCGTGATACTTCCCAAGAAAAACGAGTTCGATCTTGAAGACGTTCCCGCGAACGTGCGGGATCAGGTCAAGTTCAAATTCGTAAGCGAGATGCCGGAGGTCCTTGATTTTGCGCTGCGGCCGATAAAGAAAGAAGAGAAGCCTTCCGCCCGTGCAGAGGTTCCTATAGCAAACTGAGCACCTGTAAGAGAAAAGACTTCTATCCCGGTTTCAACCCCGGAGTCAGGGTTCAGGGACGTTGACAGACATTATTCGAGTCAACGTCCTTTTTTTATTGTGTGATTACGTACTGCTGAACGGACTGTCCTCACATTTCATGCGCTGATTTGACTTTCTTTTCTATCCGATATTGACTCAGCTAACGGAGGATACCCCGGTTCGCTCAGGATTGTTTTACTTTGCACACTTGCTTAATTTGATGTTGGTTCACGATATGAAGGGAAAGTAGCGTGTGAATATGTGCCGGAGTCTTGAATTTTCCCCTTCAGCCTAGTCCCGACTTCGATCGGGAGCCATTGAATTGGAGTTTCGGAGAATGGATGAGTTAACCTTAAAGATAGAGAAACCTAAGACCTTTTGCGGAATCATCGGAGTGTACGGTGCGGAGGGCGCCTCAAATTATGTTTACTACGGACTTAATGCCCTTCAGCATCGTGGTCAGGAGGCTGCCGGGATCGTCACACGCGAGCGAACTGCAGACAGGATCTTTTTCAACGTTCACAAGAAGACCGGACTAGTTTCCGATGTCTTCAAGGACGATAAGGTTCTCCATGAGATACTTAGAGGTGATGCCGCAATCGGGCATAATCGGTACTCGACGACGGGAGCAGCAGAGAGCGGGAAGAACGTCCAGCCTATCGTCGTGAACTACAGAAAAGGGAATCTTGCCATAGCGCACAACGGAAATCTGACAAATTCGCACAGGTTGCGCGACGAGTTGACGGGGGCAGGAACCCTTTTTCAGACAACCACCGACACAGAGATAATCCTTCACTTGATTGCCCGAAGCCAGAAAGAGACGGTCATCGAGCAGGTCTATGAGGCGCTGCAACAAATTCGAGGGGCTTTCTCGCTCGTGATACTATCCGATAACCAGCTCATTGTGGCGCGAGACCCTTATGGCTTTCGTCCGCTTGCGCTTGGCAAATTGGGCGACGCATTCATCGCAGCGTCGGAGACATGCGCGCTCGACGTTATCGGCGCCGAATACGTCAGGGATGTCGAACCCGGAGAGGTTGTTGTCATAGATGATGAGGCCGTTGAAGGCGGGGAAGTCCGCTCGATATTTCTTCCGGACATTCCGAAACAGTCCCGCCACTGCATATTCGAATTTATCTATTTCTCGCGCCCAGACAGCAAGATTTTCGGAGAAAGCGTGGACAAGGTAAGAAGAAAAATCGGGAAGGGTTTGGCGGAAGAAGCGCCCGTCCAGAACGATGAGGACGAAAAGCTTGTCGTCATAAGCGTTCCGGACTCGTCGAATACCGCGACTCTCGGCTATGTTTCTCAGAGTCTCAAGATGGGAATAAAAGCCAAATTCGAAATCGGCCTGATAAGAAGTCATTATATCGGCAGAACTTTTATCCAGCCCAGCCAGGACGTGCGCGATTTGAAGGTGAAAATGAAATTCAACACCGTCAAGGGCGTGTTAAAAGGGAGGAAGGTTGTCATCGTTGACGATTCGATTGTGCGCGGGACGACGAGTAAACAGCTTGTGAGACTCATCAGGGAGGCCGAGCCGTCGGAGGTCCATTTTCGTGTCAGTTCGCCGCCCATAATGCATCCTTGTTACTATGGTATGGATTTCCCTTCAGAGAAGGAGTTGTTTGCAAATCAATTTGACGGTGATATCGAGAAAATGACCGACGAGCTGAATGTGGATTCGCTGTCCTACCTCTCACTCGAAAAGCTTCTCGACTCTGTTCCGATCGATGAACGACGGAATTACTGTACGGCATGTTTCAGCGGCGAGTATCCAACTGAAGTTGAGAGCAACAGTAAGGAAGAGTTCGAGGCGAACATCAACGAGGCAAGAGAATAGATTTAGATCTTATGAGCCGCTTCTCGATATGTTGAGAGGAGCCGGGCCGACAAGACCTCTAATTAAAAATCCGGAGTGAATCCGATTGGACGACATCCTGAGCGTTGAGAAGCGATGGACGGTTTCGAACATCCTCAGTTTGAGCCGCATCGTACTTCTCATTCCCATAGTTGTTCTCATCCTTCACCCCGGCAGCGAATACAGAATAGCAGTGCTGGCCCTGATGCTCCTTGCCGCAGCCACGGATTTCTTCGACGGCTTACTTGCCCGCGTCTTGCACCAGGTAACAGATTTTGGGAGACTCCTCGATCCAGCGGCAGACAAGGTCTGTATCATCACCGGGGCTCTTGCGCTTGTTATCGCCGGAGACGTGCCGTTGTGGTATGCGATCCTGGTGGGAATGCGGGACATTATTATTCTGATCGGAAGCCTGAGGATAATGAACCGCCGAAAAGTAGTCGTGCAATCGGTGTGGACGGGAAAGTGGACGGTCAGCTTCATCGCAGCCTATCTCATACTTGCAACATTGAAGATTGACTCGCTCGCGGCCGTCAAGGAGTTCTTTCTGTATTTGAGTACGATTGCAGTCTTCGTATCGTTGATTGTCTACACAAGAATTTACAAGGAAAGAATGGCTAAGAATGGGATTGCTTGATCGCTTCAAAAAAATAAAGGAAGGTCTGTCAAGAACACGCACCAATTTTGTCGATAAGATCTCGAAGATCATAACAGGCAAGACTAAGATAGATGACGAGCTTATAGATGAAATTGAGGAGGCGCTCCTGTCTGCGGATGTAGGATATACGGCGACGGAAAAAATCGTCGGAGACATTCGCGCGCGGGTGAAGGCGGAAGGTTATGAGGATTCTCAGGTGCTGAGGGTGCTTCTGAAGGAAGAAATTGCAAAGTATCTGATTGAGGCAGACGGTGCTGAGCAGGTAAGATCGACACCACACATTATAATGATAGTGGGTGTGAACGGCGTCGGGAAGACGACTACCGTCGGCAAGCTGGCATATAATCTCAGGAATGACGGGAAGAAGGTCCTCATAGCTGCCGCCGACACCTTTCGGGCCGCAGCAAACGAGCAGCTGAAGATCTGGGCGGACAGGGCCGGAGTAGATATCGTCCAACAGCAGCCGGGTACCGACCCGGGAGCAGTGGCATACGATGCGGTTTCGGCTGCGAAGTCCCGCGGCATAGATGTGGTGCTCATTGACACCGCCGGCAGGCTTCACACGAAGACGAATCTCATGGAGGAGCTGAAAAAGATCCGGCGCGTTGTACAGAAAGTCATCCCCGAAGCTCCGCACGAGGTGTTCCTGGTTCTCGACGCGGTTACCGGACAGAACGGACTCGTCCAGGCCCGCCAGTTCTTAGATGCGGCCGGGGTCACAGGGATCGTCCTCACGAAGCTCGATGGCACCGCCAAGGGTGGAATAGTCGTCGCAATCAATCAGGAACTCTCGCTGCCGGTAAAGTATATAGGGGTCGGCGAGGGGATAGACGATCTTCAGCCATTTGACAGAAAGACTTTTGTCGATGCGTTGTTTTCCGAGCAAAACAGCCATGACTAACTTATTTGCAGTAATAGAATGGTAGAATCACATGCGGAGGAAACTTCCTGATGGGGATAATCAAACTACTCTCCGAAGAACTAGCGAGTAAGATTGCGGCCGGAGAGGTCATCCAGCGCCCTGGATCGGTCGTCAAAGAGCTGATCGAGAATTCGATCGATGCAGGCGCGAGATCCATAGTCGTAGAAGTAAAGGATTCGGGCAAAACCTTCATACGCGTTACCGACGATGGCGTAGGGATGTCCGAAGACGATGCCGCGCTGGCTTTTGACCGTCACGCAACCAGCAAGATATCGACTTACGAAGAACTTGAGAATGTAAGCACGCTCGGGTTCAGGGGGGAGGCTCTTTACTCTATTGCCGCAGTGGCGCAGGTTGAGCTGAAGACGAAAACTAAGGCCGAGGATGCGGCGGTGTATTTACGGATCGATGGCGGAAAACTGGAGGAACGCTCCCAGGCATCGCACGGCACAGGAACGACAATCATCGTCAAAAACCTCTTTTACAACACACCGGCACGCCGGAACTTCATGAAGGGGAATCCGACAGAGTTCAGGCATATCTACCAGACTGTGTCGCACTATGCTATCGCATTTCCGGAAGTCGAGTTCATGCTTCAGTCGGGTGACGACGTGGTGCTGCGTGCCAAGTCGGATAATGTGCGCGGAAGACTGGACGAGGTCTTCGGAGAGAGATTTACGGATTCTCTCGTCGCGTTTGAAGAAGACTATGATCACCTTAAAGTGAGCGGGTTTCTAGGCAAGCCCGAATACACAAAACGTACTCGCGGCGAACAGTTCTTGTTCCTAAACAAAAGGTATGTCGTCAGCAAGGCCATAAACCATGCCGCCTTCTCCGCATATGAGAATCTCATCGACAAGGGGGACTTTCCTTTCTTCGTGATTTTTATCGAAGTTCCTCCGAACGAGGTGGATGTGAACGTTCACCCTTCAAAACTTGAAGTGAAGTTCCGGGACGAACGGAGTATCTACGGCGCAATCAGGTCTGCGGCGCGCGGAGCGCTGGTCAAGAGCGATCTTGTGCCCGAGTTGATGGTGGCGGGCGACACTGGGAAGTTTGTGAGCCGTACGACTACCGAGTCCTCACGTGGCGGCGTTGTACCCGTCATGTTTAACGCCAGGGCAACTCAGCGTTACATCCAGGATGAGAGGATGGCCGACGCCGTCGATCCCTTGTTCGCTTTGAAGCTTCCGCAGGCGAGGATGTCACCCGATTCCGGAGCGGGGACGAGCAGTGAAAGCGGTATCGTTGAGAGTCCGGCGGGAGTTATATATCAGCTTCACAATAAATACATCATCTCGCAAATATCCACGGGTCTCCTGGTTGTCGATCAGCATGCGGCACATGAACGTGTTATATATGAGCGCACATTGAAGCGATTCGAAGAGCATGGCCAGAATACGCAGCAGCTTCTTTTTCCTATCAGTTTGAATCTGAATCCCGGTGACTTCTCGGTGATCGAAGAGACGATCAGAGATCTTAACCAGATGGGCTTCAGTATAAAATTGTTCAGCGGCTCCACGACTGTTCTCGACGGAGTTCCAGTTGATCTTAAGGCGGGGAGGGAAAGCACAATCCTGACTGAGATGATCGAGGACTACAAGCGTGACAACGATTTGCGGCTCACCCCGCGGGAAAAATTGTGCAAGACATATGCCTGCAAGGCAGCCGTAAAAGCAGGTGATTATCTAACGGTCGAAGAAATGGAATCGCTGCTCGATCAGCTTTTCAATGCCGAAGTGCCGTATGTTTGTCCTCACGGCAGGCCAGTGCTCGTCAAGATACCGCTTCTCGAACTCGATAAGAAATTTGGAAGGATCTAGAGAGGCCAAAAGCGAAAAAAGCAAAAGCCAAAACTGGTTTGGCGGAAAAATTCGGCGCACTTCTAGTGTAGTGTCTCCAACACTTCTTTACATATGAACCACGTCAACTACCATTTTATTTCTCGCAAAGAGTACGCCAAGCCGCTCGCAAAGCGAACCGCTCGTCAACATTTCTTTGCGTTCTTGGGTGTGCCAAGGAAGCTTGGACAATCTAACAAGATGAAAGGATCTTGTCGTGAAAATTGCCTGTTTATCACGTAGCCGAAAGAGCGTGGCTTTGAGAAATCGGAGTTACGAAGCCTCTGGAGGCAAA
>JAMCXB010000042.1 GCA_023480735.1 Bacteroidota bacterium
TTTGTTTCGGTACTGAGATGTAGTCTTTGAATCTTTCCGGTACAGGAGTATAGATCTCGGACACGACCCCGTAGACGGAGAAGCAGTCGTTCTTGTCGGCGGTGTCGAGAATGACGCGTACGGCAAATAGGTCGTAGATTTCCTCTATCGGCTTGCTGCGCTTGACCATCTTGTTATAGATGCTGTAGATATGCTTCGGCCGACCGGTGATCTCAAATCTGTATTCGTCCGTGGTGAGCCTCTCCTTGATGGGCTGAATGAACTTCCTGATGTACGCTTCGCGCTCGCGCCGCTTCGCGTTGAGCTTCCTCGATATATATTCGTAATCCGAAGTGTTCAGGTGTTTGAAAGCAAGATCCTCGAACTCCCACTTGACCTTTGCCAGTCCGAATCTGTGGGCAAGCGGTGCGTATATCTCGAGCGTCTCCTTAGAGATGCGCTTCTGCTTCTCGGACGACAGGAAACCCAGCGTCCTCATGTTGTGGAGCCGGTCGGCGAACTTCACGAGTATGACCCGAACGTCCTTCGCCATCGATAGAAGCATTTTGCGGTAATTTTCCGCGCGCGTAATCTCGTGACTCTCGACGGCGCCCGATATTTTTGTGACTCCGTCTACGATATCGGCGATTCCGTCGCCGAATTCGGCGCGGATCGCCCTGAGATCGTAGGCCGTGTCTTCCACGACATCGTGAAGCAGCGCCGCCGCGACCGAAATGTCATCGAGCGGAATTTCCTTGGCTACAACGAGAGCAACTTCGTATGGGTGTGAGAAGTAGGGCTCACCCGACGCCCGCGGCTTACCCTTGACATGCGCGTTCCAGCTGAACTCGAAGGCCCGCCTTATCAAATTTTCGTCGAATGTATAGAGGTTATTCCGGCATAGATCAATGAGCCGGGTCAACTTCTCGACACTCCTCACATCTGCTAAGTATGACAATTCAAACCTTCCTTGCGAAATGGGCCATTACTGATTTCTCATTTAATTTATGCTGATAAGCACAAATTCCAAACACCGAAGAAGACAGCCGGATCGCGATAATAGAGATCGGTCCATCCCGGACACCGGGTCCGGAATCGGCCGGAATTTTCTGCATAGGAGCGGTCTGCCTTCTTTCGGCAGAAGATTCGAATATTGAAACTCGCGTAATCGGAATTCAGATGGATCAGGTCATTACACAAAATGGGACAGCAACGCCGCGGTAATTGCCAACGGGAGCTGGAATCGACAGGCAATTTCCGCAAGTCAATCCCGTTTGGATGAAGCGGAGGGACGCCGGACGTTGGCCGCTGACTTCGTTTCAAGCGACGGTTGTCACGCCGTTAGAGTTATACACGGAGCGACACTCCGTCGGCTGGAAGCGGGAACCGGGGCGCACTCTGCGAATACCCTGAGCAAGATATTCGCACTTGTGGATCAATGTGGACCACGTCCGAAATAACACGAGGCCCGACTTCCTGCTAATCGGGCCCCGAACAGTTACTCTCGACGGGAGGTGCAGTACAGAATCACTTCATAAGGATCATCTTGTTCACCTGCGCAATACCAAGAGCGGTGAGACGGTAGAAATAAACACCGCTAGCGAGGTTATCTCCGTTGAACTGAACGGTATGCACACCCGCCGACTGATAGCCTTCAACCAGCGTTGACACAAGCCGGCCCAGGACATCATAAATCTTGAGAGTGACCTGGCCGTTCCGTGGCAACTGATAGCTGATCTCTGTTGTCGGATTGAACGGATTCGGATAAGCCTCTCCGAGGTAAGTCTTCATCGGTTGCTGCTCTCTGTCGACTGCCTTTTGAGTCACTCTCTGGGTCAGGCTTGCCGAAGCCGTTGCGCCCATAATATATTGGGCCTCCTTTGTGAGGTCCGCTCCGGGGTAATCCGAAACCAGCTGTGACAGATAACTTTGTGCTTCTTGGGAGTTCTTTGCTACCACGAGATTGTATTCCATGAGATCGTAAAGCGCGGTCATCTGGTTTACAGAATTCGGATAATTATTGACCAGTTCAGTGTTGTAACTGTTCGCTGCTGCAAAGTCCTTTGAAAGCGCGGCCTCGCGAGCCAGAAGCCTTATGGCGAACGGTTTCAGGGAGTCCGCGGCGCTTCTACCGGCAACACTCTTTAACATCGTGATCATCCCGTTATACTGAGATGTGTCCGCATGGTTTGTGAAGCTGTCGAAGTAAAGGAGTGCAAGCGGCGAATACATATTGTCGTACCTCGCGCTTATCAAGGTTTGAAGCATCGACCTCGCCTGAGCCGGGTTCCCGCTTTCTCCGGCCGACACCGCCTGCCAGAACTGTTTGGAAGTCTGGCTTGTGTCTGCTGTCTGCGATGAATTGGTGAGTGATGTTGCTATCAAGGCACCGGAGCAACCCGCGTTGTTCGGGTCGGAGCTGAGCGGGTTCGCAGTCGAAATCGTGGAGGTTCCGTCAGCCACGCTGGCCGGTCCGGACGCTCCCCAGTAGTTGTTGTCGGCGAGGATATTTGAGTGGTTGACCGCGTCCAGATATGGGAAGTTACTCTCGCACAGAGTATTGTACCCACCGTCTATGTCGTGGCCCATGTATACCACAGAGTAGTTCTCCGCCTCTACGTTCGGTTCTCCGGAACAATTGATGACATTATAACCTCTCAGATCATAGCCCTCCGGCTGCTCCGTCCAGATATTGAGCTCGTTGCTTGAGGTGGCAGTGATGCCGGATGCCATATCTGAAGAACGGTTGAAGGCGTACGAAGGCGTGGCGTTGTTGCAGTACATTGTGAATTCATTGTTGTTCAAGGTATTCCCTCTATAGTAAGCTGAAGTGGTGACGTTGCTCGCGTATATGGCGTAGTTCGAACTGTTTGAGATGGTGTTATAAAAGATAGAATCGCTTGATGCGTAGCAGTAAATCCCGATGCCGTTGTTCGTGAACGTTGAGCTGTCGACGAGAACGTCAGAGTTGTTCTCATAGACCCCGTCGGAGGCGTTCTCAATCACAGCGTGCCTGATAATGTTCTGAGAACTCATGCTGTTGTTGAACTGTATTCCACCCCACGTGCCGCTGGAACTGGTAAAGGTAACGGGATTCGAAGAGGTGCCTTCTGCAACGAGGGCACCATCCAACACCAGAGCAGCGCCATTTTCAAATATTGTATTTGCTCCAGGTGCAAAGACGATTTTCTCGCCTTGTGGTACTGTCAAAATCTGCGTGATATCACCTCCCGAGAAGTAATTCGGAGCAGTGTAAACATCGGCATCGGTCCCTGTTGTGTAATCCATAAAGACCGCCCAAACTTCTCCCTGTGGATCCGAAGCTACACCAATGTAATCGGAAGGGTATTGGGCTTCACTTGGATTACTATATTCCGAACTGAGCTGATAATCGGAACCAGAGAACGAGGTCCCATGATTGTACGATTGGGTGCAGAATGCGCCGACGGAAGTTGATGTTCCCTCATAATAAACGAGGGAGATTACCCCTTCACTGTTGACAGTTAGCCACGGGAAAAACTCTTGCTCGTAGGTTGACTCGGTTGCAATTTGAGGAGCGCTCCAAGTAGAGTCTTTGTCTGTAGACCGGGTAAAATATATGTTGTAGTTCCCATTGTCATTCGCGGTGTAGGCGACATAGACATATCCCGTAGTGGGGTCCACTGCTATGGTTGGGATGGATGATACACGTAAGTGGCCGATATTATCTTGGTATAATCCATTGATCGATTGGACGGTACTAATGACAGGGAAAGATTGACCCCCATCCGTGGACTTCGCGACCCTAATTTGCGCAGAACCGTCGCTATTGGAACCGACGTAATATGCGACGTACAGAGTTCCATCTGGACCCACGGCGGGCTCAGCAAAAGTAGCAAGTGGCCAAGAAGAGGTCAGGACTTCCTGCACATGATAATTGAGCCATGTGGCCCCCTGATCGGACGACCGGGCGAGGCGAATTATGCTCTCCCCACTCGCTGAAAGGTCAGTCCATGCAACGTAAATATTTCCGCTGTGAACGCTGTTAGTATTGTCAACGGTCATGTACGGCTTGTCTTGTCCAGTCGTATGAGAGCTTACCTGAATTGCCCCACTCCACGTCGCTCCATTATCAGTTGTGTACTCAATCTTCACTGACCCTTCATTGGTGTTCTCATATTGATTCACAAATGTATAATACTCTCGCCCAGAGGCGTCAATGGCGCAGGAAGGATCGAAGCCGCCGTCATATCCGCCTGAATTGAGTCCCTGGGTAAGCAAGTTTTGATGAATCCAGGTATTCCCACCATCTGTTGAGAATGCGTATCCTGGTTGAGAGTAACTTCCGTTGCTAAAATCGTTCCACGTTGCCATAAGAACATTGGAGTTGTTGGGGTCAATAGCAACGGAGGTCTCGCTCTGATCACCTGAGCCGCCGTCAATTGTCACATTGGTCAACGACTGACAGTTGGCTGATGCCTGCAAGATCAGAAAGGTAGAGAATCCGATTACGCAGTTCTTTACGCACTTCATTTTGATTATCCTCCTTTTTGTTTTAATCATTGCCTCCCAGATGCTCCGAACCGTACTCCCATTGACTCACCATAAGTGGTAAGATTTCCTGATCGGCGACACTCCGTTGTCGCGATTAGGAATTGTACCCCCCAATAACTTGCCAAGAGCATGCCTTCAGATCCCTCACCTCAGCAAAAGCATCTTCCTAACTGCTGACAGACCGTTGACCCGCAGCCGGTAGAAATAAACGCCAGATGACAGATTCTCCCCGTCGAATTTGACGGAGTGAGCGCCGGGACTCTCGTAATCACTTACCAGCCTCTCCAACCTCCTTCCTAGAATGTCGTAAATCTCAAGGACCACAAATCCGCCGACCGGCAGCTGGTAGTCGATAGTTGTTGAAGGATTGAACGGATTGGGGTAATTCTGCGAGAGTTGAAAGAGAATCGGCGCAACAACCGGCGGTGAGTAAGGCGACATGAGGTTGTTGTTGATAATGTAGAACCCATCCTCCCCGGCTCCAAGCAAAATGAAATTCCCGTCGGCCTCCACATACCAGGTGAAGGAACCTGTTGTATCAAACACGGTGACAGGACTATAAGGATTGGAGACATCGGTCACAAGCAAGGAGGTCCCATATGACGCGTAAACATAGTTGCCTGATGAAGAAAGACTGACGGTCGTTATGTCCCCGCCGGGAAGGACGCTGCCCGCAATAAGTCTCGGGTTTAGAGGGTTCGATAAATCATAGACAGAGAATGAGTCAGCTGTTACGTACATCCGGTTTTGATATGTGTAAGCTCCGCGAATGTCACGGACAGAGAACGAAGCCATCGGTTCGAAAGGTACTGAGGAGCTCGTGCTGAAAATTTCGATTCCGGTGTCTGCTTCTGTTACGTACATATAGCCACTATCTATTGACACGTCGATCGGGGTTCCGGCCAGTCTGCATTTCTCCGTGAGTAGCGGATGGTGAGGGTCGGAGACATCTATCCTCAGTAACTCATCCGAAGCAGCAGCAATGTACAGCCGATCGCCGTCCACGGCCATCGTTCCAAATACTACAAGATTCCGCGCGGCACCTGCGCTGTCGATCTGAAGCGAGCCCAGCTCGATGGGACTGGCCGGCTTTGACAGATCAAGTAGGATCAAATCCTTGCTGCATAGGACATAGGCAATGTCCGAAGAGACCACCATATCACCTATGTCTTCATCGCTTGTGTACTGACCGACCGTAGCGGGTGTAGACGGCCGTGATATGCTGACTATGTTTACTCCGAAATCCGAGCTGACAACTGCGTCACCGGAAGAATCGAGGGCTATCTGATTCACCGACCATCCCGTCGAATAGAAATACAATGGTTTTAATGAGGGGAGTCCACTCAGACCGATCACCCACAGCCCTGTGCCCGTCGATATGTAAGCGTGATTTGAGGCGATGCTTGCACTCTGGGGGCCGGGCACTATTTCACTCTTGTTCGCACTTTCTATGGGTCCGCGAATTGTTGCCAGCGGCCTAATGGAAGACGGGTTAGATACATCAAGCACCTCGAACCCTGCCGTGTCTAGACAGACGTACGCGTACCCTCCCGAAACGGAAATGCCCGCGGGATAGTTGGAGACTTCCATTCCCCCGGCGAAGCGTGGATTCGAAGGATTGCTGATGTCGAAAACCTGAAAGTTTGGCTCCGTTGTGGTTATGCCCATGTACAGGTAATGCCCTGCAATTCCAAGACTCATACCGATACCTGTAAAGGGGATACGATCAACGAGTCTCGGCGATTCAGGATTGGAAACGTCAAAATCGTCAAGATGCATGCCGTCACCTGTTACTGCGAAGAGATGTGTCCCGCTCACTGCTATGGCCGCCGTGAATTCCCCGCTGGCCTGCATTACACCGACGGATCGGGGAGAGGCCGGATTAGATATATCGATTATGCAGATGTCCCCATTGAAATCTCCGACGTAGGCGTAACTCCCATTTACTATAAATGTTGTCGGAGGATATGCTGTGGGCAACGGATATGTGCTCAGCAGTCTAGGAGAGACCGGGTTGGATATGTCTATTACCTGGAAGGGACTTATCGTATAAGCGTAGTTCCCGGACACTACAACTCCGAAGACGGTGCCTTTCGTCAAGAGTTGCCCCACCAGCCTTGGGCTGCCTCCGTCGCCCATCTCCAACACCTGGAGTAATTGACCGTTCCCGATAAATGTCAGGTCCCCTTCCGAAGCAACCCCGAGGCACGGCCCCCATCCCCATTGCCCAATTTTGCTGAGAACCGAATCGGCTGAAACCGATGCGGGACCCATTTCATGGGCGCGTTCTCGCATATATTCTTTCACTGCGTAGAGATACGACTGCGCGAGGCCAACGTTCACCAGCATTCCAAGCCCCAATACAATTGCAGCCAAGAGCCCTTTTTTCCACGCGGCCAAATTTTGTTCTCCTCCGTCCTCAATCCCGGTTCACCTGTGCGCAAGTTACGCTACAACCGGCGAATCGTAATCCTCCTCATATTCTCCCGGGTCTCTTCATCTTCCTCTCGAACGCCAGAAGACCGGAAACTACTCGTGGCGGTAGTATAAGCGACCCCCAGGAATTTGTCAAGTCGCGCGATGTTAGGATTTGACTAATCCCTTCACCGCGAGCGGTGTTCCTGCGGAACTACGCGGGCGTCTACTAGTGTACTGCGTTATACCTAGCTACCTGCTGCTCCCACTCTTCCATATACAGCTGTCTGTCGAGGCTCCTGTACTGTATCGCCTCCGCTATGTGCTCCGGTATTATGTCAGAACTTGCAGCGAGGTCCGCGGTCTCGTCGCCTACCTCAACAACGGACTTTCCAACCCTACGGCACCTCCAATCGCGACATCTATGAAAGACATCACAACAGACTTCCGTATGGATGCGCTTGCGGTCGTGGATTTCTTCTTCAATCGGAACGTGAGTCTAAGCGTCAAAAACGGTACGGGGTGCATCTAACGGGCGGCTCGGCCCAGAGCGAAGCACAGTTCGGTCTACCGACAGGATCAATTTCACTCGGGATCCAGTTCCAGGATTCAGCAATCGTTTCCATCGACTGCGGCTCACTCTTCCTACACCGTTGTTCCCCGAAGATGAGACGCAGTTCTTTTCCTACTAAGGTCTATGCCTCGCTCGCTGAACCTTTAATCCCGTTCCCATGTTAGGGAATCTATATGTTAGGCTTTCTTATAATCGCAAACGCAAGGCAAAGATAGAAGGAGGGACTACAAATGGTTGAGCATAATGGAGCAAACGGATCTGAGACGTTCCGCGGTCTGCCGCGGCTGGGCGAACCGGCGCCCGATTTCGAGGCGGTGACAACTCATGGAGTACTGAGACTCTCGGATTTCAAGGGAAGCTGGCTGATTCTCTTTTCTCATCCCGCGGATTTCACCCCGGTTTGCACGACTGAGTTCGTCGGATTCTCCGAAATCAACTCCGAACTGAACAAGAAGGGCGTGCAATTGCTCGGATTGAGCATAGACTCTGTGTACTCGCATATTGCCTGGACTCGCAACATAGAAGAGAAACTCGGCGTGAAGGTGCCGTTTCCCGTGATCGCGGACATAAACAGAGAAGTGGCTACGAAGTATGGGATGATAATGCCGGGCGAGAGCAGGACAGAGACATCCCGTTGTGTCTTTTTCATCGACCCGGACAGCAAGCTCCGCGCGATGATATACTACCCGCTCACGACGGGAAGGAACATGCAGGAGATAATCCGCGTAGTCGACGCCTTGCAGGCGACCGACAAGTTCCAAGTCGCTACCCCGGCCAATTGGAAGCCCGGGGAGAAGGTCATCGTCGGTGCCCCGAACACCGCATCGATGGCGGATCAGCGAATGAAGGACAAGAGTCTGGAAGTAGTCGAATGGTATTTGAGCAAGAAGGCGCTTTGATTCATGCCCTGCATCAATTCCGATGGGACCCTGACTGAGGCGGCCGTCACACTTATGAACGTTATGGTCGAACACCATTCGCTCGAAGAGGTCGCATCGATTACCGACATCCCGCTATATCTCGTTCGGGCAACTGCAAGGGATCTGATTGAAACAAAGTTGGTTACTGAACAGAGCGGTGCTTACTATATTACAAAAATGGGCTCTGATAAGCTGAAACTTACTCTGGCCAAAGTGCATTGATTTTATACTCCGGAGTTGGTCGTTGCCGCCGTTAAAGAGGAGCCGCTCCGGGAGCCATTCTCGCTGCTGAAGGATACTACAGTAGTAGCGGTGACAGGAAGCGAAACCATTGTGTTTTTGCGCCTTGGGACGACTTTTTCGCCAAAACCGTCATGGGGGAGAGACTGATCATAGCGTGAATTACCCCTCATTCACGTTGACTTTCTGACGGTTGGTGCCTAAATTAACCAGTCCCGACACTATCGGTTTTGCCGTCCTTCGGCGGGATAATGCCGGGGTGGCGGAATTGGTAGACGCGAAGGACTTAAAATCCTTTGGCCCAAAAGGGCCGTGCGGGTTCAAGTCCCGCCCTCGGCACGGTCGGATTTCACATAGGGGCGATTAGCTCAGTCCCGCTAACGCGGGATCGAGTCCTGCTCGAATCGCAGGACTCGATTGGTTTAGGATGTTGCAGTTCTTTTTAGGTTTCGTTCTTGATATCTCGGGCGATTAGCTCAGTTGGTTTAGAGCGTCCCGAATCGACTCCGTCGAATCGGGAAGGTCAGAGGTTCTCCCGAAGGGACTACTACGTAGGAATCCCGATGACTCGGCTCACAGTTCTTTTCGGTCTTGATTTAGAAACATCGGGCGATTAGCTCAGTTGGTTTAGAGCGCTACATTGACATTGTAGAGGTCAGAGGTTCGAATCCTCTATCGCCCACAGACAAGTTTTAAGGCGTTGAGACCGGTGTTCTACGTCTATGTTCTTGAAAATGAAGCGACGCACCAGTTTTACACTGGAAGTACTGACGACCTTGCCAGAAGGCTTGACGAACATATTCATGGCAAGAGCATGTTTACCAGACACAGAGGCTTTTGGAAACTCGTCTATTCGGAAAGCTTCGAGACAAGAAGTCTGGCGGTCAGAAGAGAACTGGAAATCAAGAGCAAAAAGAGCAGGACGTACATCGAACGACTGATCGCTCGGCATTGCAAATCGGGCGATTAGCTCAGTTGGCTTAGAGCTTCCCGAATCGACTCCGTCGAATCGGGAAGGTTATCCCGCTTTGCGGGATATCGCCTGCAGTCAAAATTGCAGTTCTTTCGATATTTGTTTGCAAGTTCGTCGGTTCATTAGATATGTTGGCGAACGCGATCCGGCCGACGAGCATAATTTTGTTCATAAGATAGGTTCTGAATTTGTTTGTTGAAAAACTTGTCTCTGGATATTGAGACGACGATCAAGAGTTTCGGATTTTGCCCCGCTGAAGAATGGGGACTTTTACACCTGTCGATCGGAGGTTACTCCGATTTTTTTATCTTAGTCTGAAAAGTATCTATGGCAAAAATAAAGCTACCGGATAATTCCACATTAGAAATCGAAGTTTCTGTCGCAGCTTCGGAGATAGCGCGAAGAATAAGTCGTTCTTTATCCGAAGACGCGTTGGCCGTGAAAATCAATGGGAAAGTCTCAGATCTTGGCACTCCCGTCACTGATGACTGCGAGGTGCGGTTCCTGACCTTCGAGGATCCTGAGGGACGTGAAGTTTATTGGCATAGCAGCTCCCACCTGATGGCACACGCTATACAATCGATTTTCCCCGAAGCAAAGTTTGGCGTGGGTCCGGCCATAGATGACGGTTTTTATTACGATATCGACATCAACAAGACGCTGACGCCGGCCGATCTCGAGGCAATCGAAAAGAAGATGCACGAAATTGCCGAGAAAAACGACCCTTTTGTGAGAAAAGTCATACAAAAGGACGATGCGCTGAAATTCTTCGGAGAGAAACACGATCCCTACAAAGTAGAGATTATCAGCGCACTGGACGAGACGATTAGTTTCTACAGCGAAGGCGATTTTACGGACCTTTGCCGCGGGCCTCATGTTCCTTCGACAGGAAAGTTAAAGTACTTCAAACTCCTCGGCACCAGCGGCGCATATTGGCGCGGCGACAGCAGGAACAAGATGCTCCAGCGTGTATACGGCGTTTCGTTCCCCAAAAAGAAGATGCTTGACGATCACCTTAAGATGCTTGAGGAAGCCAAGCTGCGGGACCACAGGCGGCTGGGTCGAGAACTCGAACTATTTGTATTCCATGACATAGCTCCTGGAGCGCCATTCTGGCTGCCGAAGGGAATGATAATCTTTCGCGAGCTGGAGAAGTTCATACGGGAAGAGCTCGACAGGCGCAACTACCTCGAGATATCCACACCGATGCTCGTGAAGAAGGACCTCTGGGAAAGATCCGGCCACTGGGGACATTATAAAGAGAACATGTTCATCCTCGATGTCGAAGAGGACACCTATTCTTTGAAGCCGATGAACTGCCCTGAGAGCACCTTTGTGTATAGCCACAAAATCAGGAGCTACCGGGACCTTCCGCTGCGCTATTCTGAAATCGGGCGACTTCATCGCAATGAGATCTCCGGCGCGCTTGGCGGCATGTTCAGAGTCCGGCAGATCACAATGGACGATGCTCACATCTACTGCCGGCCCGACCAGATATTGTCCGAAATAAACGATCTTATCGGTCTCGTCAAGTACGTTTACGGACTCTTCAAATTCGAAGTCTCGTTTAAGCTTTCCACTAAACCGGACGATGCCATGGGCGACCCGCAACTTTGGGAGCAGGCCGAGGCATCCTTGAGACAAGCGCTCGAGCAAAACGGGATCAAATACGGCGTCAAGGAAAAAGACGGCGCTTTTTATGGGCCGAAAATAGACATCCAAATCAAAGATGCAATCGGAAGAGATTGGCAGGTCGCGACAATTCAACTAGACTTCGTAATGCTTCCGGAGAGGTTTGACCTGACATATGCCGACGCTGACGGACAGGCGAAACGGCCTGTCGCGATCCACCGGGCGATATTTGGCTCTTTCGAAAGATTTATTGGAATTTTGACCGAGAACTTTGCTGGCGCGTTCCCGACCTGGCTTTCACCCGTACAGGCTGTTGTTCTGCCGATAACCGACAGTTTCAACGATTACGGAAAGATGGTTGTAGATGCGTTGAAAAAGGAGAATGTTCGCGTCGAGCTGGATGATCGCAATGAGAAGGTCGGCTACAAGATACGCGAATGGGAAACCAAGAAGGTTCCGTACATGTTGATTATTGGACAGAAGGAAAAAGAATCCGAAACTGTCTCAATCCGCAAACACCGTGAAGGCGACAAAGGAGCCATCGGGCTTGCGGAGTTCATTTCAAAGATAAAGAATGAAATAGTAGAAAAAACTTAGGAGACCGCCTATCAACACACCTAAACTTAGGATCAACAACGAAATCAGAGTCCCCAACGTACGCTTGATCGACTCTGACGGAAAACAACTTGGGGTTATGCCACCTCGTGAAGCTTTAAGACTTGCAGAGACCAGAGGATTAGACCTGGTCGAGATTGTTCCGACTTCGAATCCACCCGTTTGCAAGCTCGTCGACTACGGAAAATACATGTACGAGTTGACGAAGAAAGAAAAATTGAAGACGAAGGGGCAATCTTCCGCACAGATGAAAGAAATAAGGTTTCACCCAAACACCGATGAGCACGACTTTCTGTTCAAATCCAGACACGCGAAAGAATTCCTCGAACAGGGGCACAAGGTCAAAGGGAGCGTGTTTTTCAAGGGGCGCGAAATAACGTACGTCGCTCATGGAGAAGAGCTCTTGAATAAGTTCATCGAATTTCTTTCTGAAGTCGGGAAAGTTGAACAGAAGCCTAAGCTGGAAGGTAAGAACATGGCGGTAATCATAGCCCCGGACAAAACCAGGAAGAAGGTGGCGCCGAAGGATTCTCAGGATGTTCGGGAAGAGCAGAAGCAGAAAGAGATAAAGGAGAATTGAAATGCCGAAGACAAAGACAAACCGCGCGATGGCAAAGAGAATAAAGAGAACCGCAACCGGTAAATACCTTAGAGAAAAGGCCTTCAGAAGCCATATTTTGACATCGAAGACTCAGAAGCGGAAACGGCAGCTGAGGAAAGCGGCCGTTCTCGACAAGACAGACTCGAACCGCGTTCGCGGAATGTTAAACGAATAATCCCGGTGCCAAATTCAGCGGCAAGCGCCCAAAGGCAATCATTTGCACGGTGAAGATGTCGCAACCGGACAATTTTCTTCACGAGGCGCCATTTAGTTATGACGTCGAAAAAAATGGGGCCCAGGGTGACTATTTTGCCCGATGTTGTTATATTTAAATCGTTAATGGAGAAAAGGTAGAATGCCACGAGCAAAAAATAAGGTAGCATCTCATAGAAGACGCAAGAAGACTCTTGAGCTGGCAAAGGGTTATTGGGGAGCCCGTAGCAAAGTACACACGATTGCAAAGCATCACGTCGAGAAGGCCCTCCAACACGCTTACAGAGACCGAAGGAAGAAGAAACGCGAATTTCGCAGTCTCTGGATAGTGCGTATTAACGCTGCGGCCCATGAAAATGGGACGACTTATTCCCGTCTGATAGCCGCCCTCGCCAAGAAAGAAGTCTCTATAAACAGAAAAGTATTGGCCGATCTTGCTGCGAACAATCCGGAGACGTTCAAGCAGGTTGTTCAGTTCGCTTTTAACTAATACAATCTTCCTACGTTCAGTCCGAAGGACCCCTTCGGGGAAGTCCGGTCCCTTGCGCTGAAGGCGCACGAGACTCCGACAGACTGCAACGCAGGAAGATTTTTTATATCCGGACATTTGAAAACTGGCCGAAAAAACGGAGAGAGGTCGGGAATTCAGCTTATCACTATCCTGCCTCTCATGTAAGGGTTTCACGAGATGGGAATGCTTGAGGAAATTGAAAAGTTGAAAGAAGAAGCGACGGCTTCTTTAGCCCACATCAAGACTCCAGACGACGCGGAAAATTTCAGACTGAAGTTCCTCTCCAGAAGGGGGTCGCTCGCTCAGCTGTTTGAGGAGATGAAACAAATCCCGAAAGAAGAGAAGCCTGGAATAGGCAAATTACTGAACGAGGTCCGTACACAGCTCGAATCGGAATTCGAGTCGGCGCGGGAAAAGTCAGAATCCGAAAAGAAACGGGAACTTGGCAGGATCGACCTCTCGATTCCGGGCAGAAAAAGATACATCGGTAGAAAACATCCGCTCACTCAGACGGCAGAAGAGATAAAGAGGATATTTACCTCCATCGGCTTTGGAACTGCGGACGGGCCGGAAATAGAAGACGACTACCACAATTTTGAGGCGCTTAATTTTCCTCCCGATCATCCAGCGCGCGATATGCAGGACACCTTTTTTGTGAAGCCTGTCCAGACAAAGGAGGGAAACGAAACCGGCAAGTACGTGCTAAGGACACATACCTCCGGCGTTCAAATCAGGGTAATGGAAAACAATAAACCTCCTGTCAGGGTTATCATGCCCGGAAGAGTGTACCGGAACGAGGCCATAAGCTCAAGAAGCTACTGCCTCTTCCATCAGGTAGAAGGCCTATACGTCGACAAGAATGTCAGCCTGGCCGAGCTGAAAGGAACCATCACCTACTTCGCTAAGGAGTTCTTTGGTTCCGGCGTAAAGCTCCGGTTCCGCCCAAGCTTCTTCCCTTTTACTGAACCGAGTGCGGAGGTCGATGTAAATTGCTTCATTTGTAGCGGAAAGGGCTGCCGGATCTGCAAGTACACCGGGTGGCTCGAAATAATGGGCTGCGGAATGGTTGATCCGAACGTGTTCAAGTTCGTCGGATACGATGAAAAGGAAGTAAGCGGCTATGCGTTCGGAATGGGTATCGAAAGAATCACACTCCTCAAGTACGGCATCGATGACATTCGCCTCTTCTTCGAAAACGACGTTCGATTTCTAAATCAATTTTGAATAAATATGAAAATTTCCCGAAAGTGGATTGAACAACTTGTTGACTTGAACGGGGTTTCCGACCAGGATATCGCGACCCGTCTCACAATGGCAGGTATAGAAGTAGAGTCGTTTGAGAATCTGTCCGAGAAGTACAATGGATTTGTCGTGGGCAGCGTGATGGAGGTGGTCAAACATCCGAATGCCGACAAGCTGCGACTTTGCCAGGTTGACATAGCCGGCGAAATCAAGAGCATCATCTGCGGAGCGCCAAATGTCTCGGCGGGACAGAAGGTTCCGGTGGGACTCGTCGGTGCGCTTGTGCCCCACGATCAGCACGATCCCGACGGAAAGCCTTTCCAGCTTACGCGCGCTAAAATCCGAGGAATTGAATCTGAGGGTATGATTTGCTCCGAATATGAGCTCGCCCTCGGTGACGACAAAAATGGCATCATGGTTTTCGAAGAAGATGCACCGACAGGAAAACCGCTGGCAGAGTACCTGGGAATGGACGACACGATATTCGAAGTGAGCCTCACGCCCAATCGCGCAGACTGCCTCTCGCATCTGGGAATTGCCCGCGAACTCTCTTCCGCATTCTCAAGAAAGTTGAATCCCAAGAAGCCCAGCCTCCATGAAACCGGTGAGCCGATTGCAAAGGCTGCAAAAGTCGAAGTGTCAGATCCGGAGCTTTGCCCGCGTTATTCGGCTCGGGTCGTCAAGGGGATAAAAATTGGCAGGTCACCCCGATGGCTGAGGGTTGCTGTAGAAAAGGCAGGGATGCGTTCGATAAACAACGTGGTCGATGCAACAAATTATGTTATGCTGGAGCTGGGACAGCCTCTGCATGCCTTCGATCTGAATCTAATCGAGGGACACAAGATTATCGTTCGCAGACCGCATGAGAGCGAGATGAAGTTCGCAACTCTTGACGGCAAGGAGAGAGCCCTCAGCAGCGACATGTTGATGATTTGCGACAAGGACAGTACCATTGCGATCGCAGGAGTAATGGGAGGAGCGAACAGCGAGATAAACCCGGTGACGACAGACATCCTGATAGAGAGCGCCAACTTTTCGCCGTCGTCCGTACGAAGAACGTCGAAGAAGCTCGGCCTGTCGACCGAAGCATCCTACAGATTTGAAAGAGGCGTCGATCCGAACCTGACTCTCGCGGCGCTCGACCGAGTCACTGAGATAATCGTCCAGACAGGCGGTGGCACGGTAGCACAGGGAGTAATTGATATTGCCTCGACGAAGTTCGCACCGAGAAGGATAGAACTTCATGTCGACCAGGTGAACAGGCTTCTGGGCACAAGGTTAGCGTCAGGAGAGATAAGAAGGCTCCTCGAATCGATAGAAATCCATTGCGATAAGAAGTCAGAAACGATTTTTGTTTGCTTTGCGCCCACATTTCGGGGAGACCTGGAACGCGAAGTCGATTTGATTGAAGAGGTCGGCAGGCTTTACGGTTATGAAAAGATCGAAGAGCAGCATCAGACCAGGCTCGTCTTCGACACGCGTTTCAAAGAGACGAACAACACTGAAGACCTGAAAGGCTACCTGGCCGGCTCCGGGTTTAATGAAATAGTAACCAACTCCCTCCAGCCGACCGATGTTGCGGGCTTTCACAGCGAGAGCTTCGTGAAGATTGCCAACCCCATAAGTGAGGACATGGCCTCATTGCGGACTTCCCTTCTCCCCGGTGCTCTCCAGGTTGTAAAACTCAACCTCTCCTATGGCTTGAAAGATTTGAAGCTGTTTGAGATGGGTAGGATATACTCATCGAATGGTGGTTCAAACGGAGAGAGTTTCGCGGAGACGGAAATGCTTTCAATCCTTCTTACAGGCTCTGCGGACCCCATTTCTTTCGATAGGAACGGTTCGGAATTCGACATTTTCGACCTCAAAACCGAGGTCGAACGTCTGTTAAAGCACCTTAATCTTGACAATTGGGACTTTATTCCTTATGATAGTACAAGAGAATACAAACAAGTATTAAAGCTGTTTATGAACGGGAGTGAAGTTGGCATTTTAGGCCAAGTCAGTGAAACAGCGCTCGATAAGTTTTCCATCAAGCAGGGCGTTTATTTCGCTGAGTTGAATTTGGCGGAGATTCTCTCGGCAAGGAAGAAGACCAACAAGTTCCACCCACTTCCGAAGTTCCCGTTCGCATCATTCGACCTTGCTTTCATAGTTGATTCAAGCACGCCCGTGGGGAGCTTGATTAATTCTCTAAAGTCTCTCGCGGGAAATTTGTTCCGTGACATTTACGTTTTCGACATTTATTCCGGCAGCGGAATACCTGAAGGAAAGATAAGCGTCGCATTCAGCGTCATTCTCGGGAGCGATGAACGAACGCTGAATGATGGCGATATTGCCAGATTCATCGAGAATGCGGAGAGCAAACTTGCTAAAGAGTTCGCCGCCGCGTTGCGAAAACAGTCAACGAAGTGATCCCTTTGGGAAAAAACTAATGGGCATCGACATAAGTCAATCTGACGAGCAAACAGCATTATCGATGAAGAAGCAACTCCTAGGCGAGTTGTGGAACGAAATCAGAAGAGCGGTCGATGTTATCAATACCGTTCGAGGTGAAAACGAGTCCCTTAAATTAAATGTCGCAAGATCAGCGGCCGAGATCGAGAGGCTGAAGTTTCAAATATCCGACCTCGAGAAAATGTTGACGGCGAGAGAGACTGCTTCATCAAACGGATTCGAAGAGAAGGAGAGAAACCGTTTGGTTGAGATTGCTAGGGACTTGATCGCGAGAATTGACAAACAACTTAGTCTCTTTTGACGGCGGAGTTGATGATGGAAAAGAAGAGCATACGAGTTACTATCCTGGGTAGAGAATACCCGCTCCGCGTGGAAAACGAGGAAAAAGCACTCAAAGTAGTCGCCTATGTAGATTCTCTATTAAATGAACTGATTGAAAAAAATCCAGGGGCACCTACGTCGACCATTGCAGTAATAGCCGCTCTAAATATAGCCGAACAGCTTTTCGACCTGAAGGAGCACGTGCAGAATGAGGGTATTGATATTGCCGATCTGGTTGGCGTGTTGAGCTACTTGAGAGAGAGTTTTCCGATCGAAGAAGCGAACTAAGTTCTTTTAAAATTTTCGGTAAGTCTTAGGCCGTAACGGCGCCGTGGTCACGCGTGAAAGAACTGCTAAGTAAGAAATAATGGGAGCCCGGCTCGTGGACGACAAGAGCAGGCCGCATCCTGCTCCGGCAGGACAACCTTCGATGTTGTTCCCGGAAGTTTCTTTCGGGAGAAGGTTCCGGCGGAAGCATGAGTCGTTCAGGAGGGCACCCACCGTGTCAAGATGGGGTTCTTTCCTATCTTCCACGTGCGCCTTACGGCTTTTTTGTATATAAACCTGGAGGTCCTAAATGGTTACAGTCGCGGTCGCCGCGCTTTGCGCTGCGGTGGCATTCCTCATAGGATGGTTCGTTCAGGCCGCATTCACCAAGAAGAAGCTTGGGAGCGTCGAGGCTCGCTCTAAAGAGATTCTTGAGGCGGCCGAACGAGAAGCGAATGCGATGAAGAAAGAGAAACTCATTGAAGTAAAGGATGAATGGATAAAGAAGAGACAGGAACTTGATAATGATTACAACTCGAAGCAGAGAAAGATTCAAAACATTGAGAGGCAGCTAAGCGCCAAGGAGGAAAACCTTGATCGCCGTGCAGACTCACTGAGACAGCAGGAGAAGTCGATCAGGACTCTGGAGACTGAGACGCGGGAAAAGTTGAAGACGATCCAGACAAAGGAGCAGGAAGCCGACCGGCTGGTGGGCCTCCAGACGGAAAAGCTGGAAAAACTTGCGGGGGTATCACGGGAAGAAGCAAAGAAACTCCTTACTGAAAACATGATAAACGAGGCAAGATCCGAAGCGGCGCTGGAAATAAGAGAAATTCGCGAAAAAGCCCGCATCGACGCCAAGAAGGAAGCTCAAAAAATCATTGTCCAGGCGATTCAGCGCACGGCAGCAGATCACTCGGTCGAAACGACGGTAAGCGTCGTCAGCCTACCAAATGAAGAGATGAAGGGCCGGATCATAGGACGGGAGGGAAGAAACATTCGCTCTTTTGAGGCGGTAAGCGGGTGTGATATTATCGTAGACGATACTCCCGACGCCGTTGTAATATCCGGCTTCGATCCGTTTCGCCGGGAAATCGCGAAGATTGCTCTCGAGCGGCTAATCTCCGACGGACGAATTCATCCGACCAAGATTGAAGAGGTTGTTGAGAAAGTCCGTGCAGAGCTTGAGGAGGAGATCGTACAAATCGGTGAAGATGCGCTCCTTGAGGTCGGCATTCACGGAGTTCATCCGGAAATTGTTAAGCTCTTAGGGAAGATGCGATACCGTTCGAGCTACGGACAGAACGTGCTCCAGCACAGCATCGAAGTGGCGTTCCTCAGCGGCCTGATGGCAATTGAGCTTGGGCTTGACTCGACTCTGGCAAAGCGCGCCGGATTGTTCCATGATATCGGTAAGGTGGTCGACAAGAACGTCGAAGGCCCGCACGCCTTGCTAGGCTACGAGTTGGCAAAAAAGTACGGTGAAAACTCGGCGGTGTCCAATGCAATCGGCTCCCATCACGAAGACATTGAGATGGAAACGCCCATCGCGCCCCTCGTTCAGGCTGCAGACGCAATAAGCGGCGCGCGGCCAGGCGCAAGGCGGGAGTCGCTCGAAGGATATATAAAGCGGCTCGAGAAGCTGGAAAGCATCGCAAACTCCTTCTCGGGTGTGGGAAAGACATATGCAATCCAGGCAGGGCGGGAAGTCCGCGTCATTGTCGAGCCGGAGAAAGTAAATGACCTGTTCGCCGATCAGCTTGCTCACGAAATTTCTCAGAAGATCCAGGAGCAAATGGAATATCCCGGACAGATCAAGGTAATGGTCATACGGGAAGTTCGCAGCATATCATATGCGAAGTAACCCGGGTGGCGAAAGACCTAAACCGGTGAAGTTGATGACCAGCACAGGAAACATTCTTTGACTAAAGATCTACCCCTGATAGTCGGATTGACAGGCAACATCGGCAGCGGAAAGTCTACCGTAGCGAAGGCCTTCTCGCAGCTCGGGGTCCCTACGTTTGATGCCGACAAGGTCGGCCACGAGCTCCTCGACTCAGACACAAACGTCCGCAAGAAAATTCTCTCAATCTTCGGAAAAGAAGTCATTGTCGACGGGAAAATCAGCCGGCGCCGGCTTGGGCAAATTATCTTTGCCGATGCATCAAAGAAAGCCGCACTCGAGGGTATTTTACATCCAGCGATAATGAAGACAATCGCCGAACGCGCGGCCCGATTCAAGGACAGCCGCTACGTTATAATGGAAGTGCCTCTGCTCTATGAGGCCGAGCTAACAGAAAACTTCGACTACATAATCCTTGTAAAGGCGAAGAAGAATATAGCCGTTCAACGAGCGGCAGAGAACCTGGAAATCAGCCGCGAGGAAGTTCTGAGGCGGCTTGCAACTCAAATCCCGCAAACCGACAAGGAGAAGCTCGCCGACTTCGTGATTTCGAACGACAGCTCCCTCGCGGAACTCAATGAAAGAGTTGAGCTCCTTCACGGGATTCTTACATCCATCGGCCGGGTTTAATATCGGTATATCACTGTTTACCGAGGTGCCCCTTGAAGGCCGGAAGCTGAAAGAGATTCGCTAAACAACCAGGACGCACCCGAAAAGCCGCGGCGGAGGTCTTTCACCTTTGTGGAGCTTCCAGTGTTCAGCCGGTCGGCATTCGAGGATCGACTTGCAGGAGACAGCCGGAGGCATGAATCTGGCAATCAGAAAAATCCAGAACGACAAGAAAGACCGATGTAATGATAGAGATTAGTTTCACGAAGATGAATGGTGCAGGCAACGATTTCGTCGTCCTGAACAATTTCAACGGCGCGCTGCAAATAGAATTGCCCGACTTCGCGGAAGCCGTCTGCGCGAGAGGATTCGGAATAGGGGCAGATGGACTTCTCGTGCTGCAGAAGAGCAGGGAATCGGATTTCGAGATGATATACCTCAATTCCGATGGAAGCGAGGGCGGAATGTGCGGCAACGGCGGCAGGTGTATCGCCCGGTTCGCCGTATTGAACGGAATATGCAAGCCGACAATGCACTTCACTGCGCATGGCGGCTCTTACGCTGCCGAAGTCTTTGGACACGACAAGGTCAGACTTCATTTGCCTGATCCGGACAAAGTAACTCCGTCGATGAAGATTCCACTGGGGTCTCAGTTCCTGGACGCTACCTACGTGCATCCCAACACTGACCATGTCGTTTTGACGAGCGGAGGCGGATTTGACAAGGTGGATTCTGCCGATCTCCTGGCTTTAGCACGAAAGGTCAGATACAATTTCGAGATTTTTCCAAAGGGGACTAATGTAAACCTCATTGAAAAGATCGCCGAGAACAAAATCAGGATGAGGACTTACGAACGCGGAGTCGAAAACGAGACTCTCGCCTGCGGCACAGGTGCCGTTGCAAGCGCAATAACATCCTCGATCCGGTACGGCGTACAATCTCCGGTCAGTATTCTGACGACGGGAGGAGAAACCCTGAAGGTATCATTTGACAGGACCAACAACAGATTTTCAAACATTGTTTTAGAGGGAAGCGCAAGAGTAGTCTTCCAGGGAAAAGTTTTGTATAATGAGCAGAATCACAAAGTACTGGACTTGATTGATGGACAGGGACAAATTTGAGAGCCTCGTCGAGAAGGCGTTCGAAGAGCTTCCTCCTGAATTCAAGTCAAGAATCGACAATGTTCACATCGTCGTGGACGATCTTCCGGATGCTTTCGACATGATAAGCGCTCGAATCAAAGACCCCTACACCCTTCTTGGGCTCTATTCGGGGGTTCCGCTCAACAGCCGAGGACCTAACTACGGAGTCTATCCTGTCGTCCCCGATCGAATAAAACTCTTCAAGCAAAACATCGAACGTCTCTGCAAGAACGAGGGTGAAACTGAAGCTAAAATAAGAGAGGTCCTGATACACGAAGTAGCACATTACTTTGGTATGACCGATCAAGAAATCAGAAAAGCGGGTTACTGATGGAGACTTTGCTACGAGAGTACGGCTACTTGCTGATATTCGCAATTACTCTTTTCGAGGGGGAGACCGTTCTCATCATAGCCGGCATCCTGGCTCACCAGGGTTTCCTTAATCTGGAGCTGTCTATGTTATCGGCGTTTCTGGGATCTACAGTCGGTGATCAGATTTTCTTCCAATTCGCTCGTCAGGAAGGACTGTCGTTTGTAAAGAAATTCAAGTACGTCGCCGCCGTTCTCCCGAGAGCCGAAAGGCTGGTAAAAAAGCACGGCAACTATATTGTGCTATTCTCGCGGTATCTTTATGGGCTCCGAACCGCGCTGGTCGTGATGTGCGGGTTGGGAAAAATGCCCCCATTAAAGTTTTCAGCATATAATATTGTGGCATCACTGATTTGGGCTGTTTCTTATGGGTTTCTTGGTTATTTTTTCAGTAAGGTAATCGGTTCGTTCGCCGGCGTAGGAAAAACCGAGATTATTGTCACAGTGGCAATTGCCGTGGCAGCGGTTGTCTACTGGATCGTGAGAACGGCAAACACAAGACCGATTGCTGACGAACCAAAACAGGAGGAATAAATGTCGAAAGTTTTACTGGAGATCAATTACGAAGTGCAGACTGCAAAGCGCGATGAGTATTTGAGATTAATTAACGAATTAAAATCCGCGTATGAAAACTCGAAGATTGCAAAATTGGAGGTCTTTGAGGTTCAGGGCTCGCCAAACAACTTCATGGAGATATACACCTATGGCAGCGAAGAGGCCTTCCAGAATGCGGACGACAGTGCATTCGACGACACCGTCGTAAAGATAAACGACTGCCTCGTGCCGGATAAACTCCGCTCTTACACGTTGCACCAGATATGATACCGGATGGCTTTAGTCGCCGTAATCATCTTCGGTTTTACCTATCTAACCATTTCGGTACAGAGGTTACCATACTTTCGTTTAGATAGAACCTCAGGGGCTATGATCGGGGCGGTCGCAATGATCGCCTTCGGGGTTCTCACCATCAAAGATGCCTACCAGTCACTCAATCTCGATACGATAGTCCTTCTATTGGGAATGATGATTGTCGTGGCATATCTGCAGGTCAGCGGCTTCTTCGACCTGATGGCGACTTCTGTTTTGAAGCGAGCTCGCACTGGAAACGGGCTGCTCCTTACCATAATAGTCTCAAGCGGAATACTCTCGGCCTTTTTTGTCAACGACACGATCTGCGTCATGCTGACTCCGTTTGTCCTACTTCTATCCAGCCGGTCGCGAGTGGACGCAAAGCCATACCTGATTGCGCTTGCAACCAGCGCAAATATCGGAAGCGTCGCGACACTCGTGGGAAATCCGCAAAACATGCTTGTCGGGACCTTTTCACATTGGCCGTATCTGGGGTTTTTCCTCGCCATGCTTCCGATAGCGATTGGAGGACTCCTGATGGATTTCTTCGTGTTGAAGTTCTTTTTCAGGGAACAACTTAACCACGCACTGACGCTGGAGGGTATAACGGATAAGCACAAGCTCGACAAACCGCTGCTATACAAGTCCATTGCCGTGATGTCGATAGTCGTGATCGGGTTTTCCGCCGGAGTCGAACTGTCATTCATGGCAATCCTCGGCGCGGCCCTCCTCATACTGGTTGCCAACCGTCGGCCGGACGAAATCTTCGCTAAGGTCAACTGGTCGCTGCTATTGTTCTTCGCAAGCTTGTTCATTGTAGTGGGTGGTATAAATAAGGTCGGGCTGGTGGACGATGCGCACAGAATGCTTCAAGGTTATTTCTCAATTTCCACGTTTCAGCAGATCACGAGTTTCTCTTTCGCCTCGCTCATCATCTCCAATATTGTGTCCAATGTTCCGTATGTCATGATAGTCAGGCACTGGGTCGCGTCGTTCAATTCGCCTCCCTTGATGTGGCTTGTATTGGCGATGAGCTCCACATTCGCAGGGAACCTGACAGTAGCTGGCTCGGTGGCAAATATGATTGTGCTTGAACTCTCGAAGGAACACGCGCCATTCAGGTTTTGGGAATTCACGAAGATTAGCGGGGCCATCGCCCTGCTTACATGGGGTTTCGGCACTCTTTTGCTGGTCGTTTACGGAGCGGTCGGCAGGTTCTGATCCGGAAGGAATCCGAACGCTGCTACAATCCGCACGCCGTTAAATCACCCGACTCATCAGTTATATACAAGACTCCGTCAGCCACTATCGGACTCTCCCAATGAATCCCTCCGATAGTCGTGTCGTGCCACAGAAGCCTGCCCGTGGTTGGATCCAGGGCCCTCATATCGTGGCTCCCGGCGCAGAACAAAACATTATTGGCCACAATGGGAGAGCTTCCTTCATCGGCGTTCTTCCAAATTACCTGCAGGCTCGGCTCACCGCGTCCGTCAACATGGAGCCTCAATCCCGACAGCCCTCCAAAAGTTGCGACGAAAACCCAGGTCGAGTGATTTCTGGGATTCACCCAAACCGCAGGTTGTGTGAACACCATTCCGCCCTGCGGGACGTCTATGATCCTTCCTATTTCACCTCCGACATTGCCTGGACATCCCTTTCCGCTCAGGTCGGCAAGATTGACAAGCCGCAGCTTCATGTCTTTTCCGCCCTGAACCGCGAGATTGCGAACCGTGCAATTTTCCGGCGTCGGGATTATGGCCGGAGCAGTACTTCCCAAGTCCAAGTCGGCAGCATTCAGGTAACTATGGTTCCCTGGCGTGTACGAATCGACCGGGTTGCCATCGCGCCCCGTTCCGTCCGGATTGAGAGAGAAGATCGTGTCTCCCCAGTCATGTTTCTTAGGATCGAAAGTTCCGTTCCCTGTGGCCGCATAGATTCTATCGGTAGCAGCATCATATACTACCCCGGGACGAGCCCAGATGGCCGACTGAACTGAAGAACAATCCGGTTTGCCCGGTCGCTGAACGAAGTGTACGCTTTCATCACTGCAGTCAGCGTTGAATACATGCTGAGAACCGTTTCCGAGATTTATCGCCGTTATGTGTCCCTGATAGTCTCCCCTGTCTCCGAGATATCCGCCGCTGGTAACATAAAGATAGGACACGCCACTCTTTGCCGTCGCAATCGCAAGAGCCGAGGAACCCTTTTCATTGAAAGATTTTGTGGTACAAAGCTCCGGCCATCCGCCGCCCTTTATCTCCTCGCCATTGCCGACGCGATACTTATGTACATATCCATCGAGTCCGTAACTGTACACGTATCCCCTGTTAGGGTCCACTGCAGGCGACGACGTTGTGTACACAGGCTGGTAGCCATTATTAATGCGATATGAGCCTGGACCATACTGATGCTGCCATACAATTGTGCCGGTTGAAGCATCGAGTGCAAGGATTCGCCCATCCTTCGTGGTCAGGAAGAGCAGATTCATCGTGCCTCGCGGTGTGCGGACATCGCTCAAGTACGCGGGCGCCCCATCTGCGACATCGGGGAGCAAGACTCTGTACAGCCGATGCAGGTGACCGACATTTCTTGCATCGATCCTTGCCTCTTTCGTGTTGTCTCCCGAATGTGCCTGGTCAAAGCCAAACTGAAGCCAGTCGTAAGCGCCTTTCCTGGCTTCAGTCGCCTGTGGCCCGCTGAACCGTTCCAACCCGATTCCCAGGAATGATAAGGCGAACAGAACTACACCGACATAGAATTTATGAAGTTGCAGATCCGACTGGAAATTTTTCATCATTGGTTCCTCCTTCTCTTCAAACGCCGAGGATGGGGGAATATGTTCCATAACGAGTTGGTCCGTTTGCGATTGATCAGCCTGAGGAAGAAAGGATTGCCCTGACTTTACATGAGATCTAGCATCGGTTTCACCTGCCGGCAGTCCCGCCGTTAGCTTAACTGACAAAACGCCTGCCTGCCGCACTCAGCAATGCGGAAGGCAGGCTTGCGCATATCAATATTCCGATACGTCTGTTAGCCGTTATCTCTTTTCTCTATTCTATCAATGGCCTGCCGTGCTGCCGCCTTTAGCCTGCCGTCGTTTTCGATCTTTTCTCTCTGCTGAAGAAGCGGAATAACGCTTTGATCTCCTACAGTTCCTAACGAGTTTATTGCCATCATTCTTGCCCAAATGTAAGGATCGCTTGCATATTTCTTCAGAAGGTTAATGGTCTCCTCGTTGCCCGGCCCGAGACGCACCATCTCGCTTATTCCCTGCAGTCGGAGAGAATGCGGTTCGCCGTATCTTGAAAACTTGACGGCAACCTTGTAAGCCTCGGCGGAATCTATCTCCGCAAGGGAAGCCAACCCCGCACTCCTTATGACCTGGTTATACGAATCCTGCTTCAATGCGTTTTCGACCATGGGCTTCGCCTTCCTGCCTTCGACTTTCACCAGCGACTGGATCGCCGCAGCCCTGACAAAGTAGTTTCTCCTGGTCTTGTACAGGTTTTCCAGAAGTTTACCGAGGCCTTTGCTCTTGAAATTTGCCAGCCCCTGAATTGCGGCTGCCTGAACACGCGGGTCCTTATCCATTGCGGCAGCCTTGAGGGCGGCTTCGACGGAATCGCCGGTGAAACCGGAAAGTGCCCGTGCACATTCCAGCCTGACACCCCAGAATGTATTGTCTTTCAATCCTGAAATCAGCGGGGCGACGGCTTCGTTCCCTTTCTCCCGTCCGAGCTGCTGAGCAGCCCATACTCTGCCCGCCGCATCAGGATCGTTTTTTATTTGATATGCCAATTCGGCAACTGACTTCTTGAAGTCTAACTCCTTGAGCAAATAGTCTCCCTCGTCAAAGTTCACCATAAGCGGTTTCTGGGCGACCTCGAATGTGTAGGTGTTGCTCAGCGAATCCACCCAGACCTTTTTGGTAATCTTTTGAGAGGGAGTAACGATGTAGATATCGACCGGCATCTTGTAGACCGGGGTCAGGCTGTCCACCCGTTGCGTTTGTTCAACGTTCATTGTGAGGCGGTGCGAGCCTGCGTCGTAACTATAGCTTACGTCGAAAATCGGGTGTCCGCCTTTGTAAAGCCACTCATTGAAAAACCAACCGAGGTCATAACCGGTGGCTTCCTCTACCGCGTCGATGAAATCATGTGAGTCGACATTCTGGTGCTGGAATTCATGCACATAGTGCTGTATTGCCTTAAAGAAGAGGTCCTTGCCGACTATGCCTCTCAGCATATGAAGTATGGAGGCGCCGCGCTGGTAAATATCCGGCCCGAACAAGTCGACCGTGCTGTAATAGCGGTTATAGACCGTCGGCCGTCTCTCCATCTTATCCGCCCCCACAACCTCCTCGTGATCGCGGTACATTTCGTAGTTGAAGTGGTCCTCTCCAAACGCGTGCTCGCCGTAAAGCGCCTCGAAGTAGGTCGCAAACCCCTCATTGAGCCAGGCGTTTGCCCACGAGCGGCATGTCAAAAGATCGCCGAACCACTGATGAGCTGTCTCATGTGAAACAAGGTCGGTGGTCGAAACCTGCGGCTCGGCGTCTATGCCGTGCATAGTCTGGTCCGTCAGCGTGATAGCCGAGACGTTCTCCATCCCACCAAATGTAAAATCAGACACGGCGGATAGTGCCAGTTTCTGCCACGGATATGGATAATGTGTTACGTCGGAATAAAATCTCAGTATGTCGGGCGTATGGGAAAAATCGAGCTTTGCATACTTGGCGTACTCCGGAGCGACATAGTAATAAATAGGAATATTACCGTAATGGTCGCGCACTACCGAAAATTCGCCGGCCACGATTGAAATCAAATAGATAACATGAGTCTTGCTTTCAACCCAATGGAAGGTTTTTGTTTTGTCCTTCCTGTCCGTCGTAACTTTCTCAAGCAGACCGTTGGAGATGACGACCCAATTCTCGGGGACGGTAGCGGTAACGGAGCTGGTCATAAAATCATCGGGATAATCGTGGCAGGGGAACCAATACCTCGCGTCTTCCATTTCGCTCTGGCTCCACACTTGAGGCGTACGATTGGGATACGCTGAATCGGGCTCGACAAAAAATATCCCCTTCTTGGGAAAAGTGGAATAGACAATTGTATAGGTCAGAGTGTCTTTGAGGCCGTAATTCCTCCCCAATCCGATCGAAAGGGTCTCTCCGTCGTACCTGTAGCCGAGCTCCTTATTGTTCATGAGAACCTTGTCTATGGTCATATCCACCGCGTCCAGATGAAGAGTATCATAGTGCTCGCGGAGGGGAACAATCTTCTCGACCGCGGTTCCGAACAGCTCCTTTTTCTGCATGTTGAATTTGAAACTGAGGCTGACGTTCAGCATGTCAAACTCCCTGTTCGGAGCGTGATGGGCAGGCGGAAGTTTGCGTTGTTGCCCGGGTTGAGCATACGATATCGCGGCAGCGAAAACCAGAACGAGAAACAAAAGGAATGATTTACGATGCATCTCTCCTCCATTTTTGATGATTGGAAATATCGGCAAGAACCGTGTCGGTAAGTGAAAGTCTTCGGGGTGACATCCAAGCCATTGTGTTACGGATAAAATGTAAATCGGGGATGCGATTAATCAAAGCCCGTCCTCCGGCAGGCTCCGGCATTAAAAGGTACCGCTAAGCGAGAAATTGTCTTGATAATTGGCAGGATAAGCCCGCTTCAGTCGAACGTGTTTTCCGGATTGTGCAGCGAATAAAACAGACTGCTCGCCCGTGAACCGAGAATCCTGAAGATGGGTTGGGCCAGGATTTTATGTGTGGTGCTAGCCGCCGATTTTCATAGTGTCCACAGCTTCCCCTGCAGTGACAGTCGCGTCGTTTGTCATGGGAGTCACGAGGATACTCACCCTTCGGTTCGAAAAGTCGTATGGATGGGCGGGATCGCGGAGTCTTCGGTCGCCGTAGCCACGCACTTCAAGAATCTGTTTCGTAAGCAGCCCTCCTTCGTCCATGACCTTCCTAGCGGCGTTTGCCCTGTCCGTACTCAGTTCCCAGTTAGTGTAATTGGGACTAACGTACGGCCGGGCATCGGTGTATCCCTCAATGATTATCTGATTCGGCATTGTGGAGAGTTCTTTTGCTATCATTTGAAGAAGAGTAACTGTTTCCGGCTTGAGTTGTGCACTTCCCACATTGAAAAACAGTCCGTGTGCATTTTCGATCAATTCAATTCTCAAGCCTTCCTTGGAAACCGTGATGCTTATTTGGTTGGTGAATTTCTTAAATTCAGGTGTATGGGCGATCATCTGCTCCAGCTTCTTCCCCTCGCGTTGGAGTGAATTCATCTCCATCGCCGAGCTATTCATCGGAAGCCCCCTGGTCCCGGCATTCGCGTTACTCATCGGTGAAAGGCCGCCGTTTAGAACGCTTGATTTGGTCTCCTGGAAGGAGGCGCCGGGATCTCTGAAATAGTGCGCCACGTAATCTTTAACCTGCTTACTTTGGCCGACGCACCAAAGCACAATGAAGAGTGACATCATCGCGGTTACAAAATCGGCATATGCAACCTTCCACGCCCCGCTATGTCCGGCGTGTACGACTTTCTTCCTTCTGATGATATTAATAGCGGGCTTACTATCGCCGTCGAGTGCCATTACGACTTACCCTTCAATACGGTTTCCATTTCCTTGAATGAGGGGCGGTAATCCTGAAAGATTGTTCGTCTGGCGAACTCCACGGCTATGAGCGGCTGCATCCCTTTCGCAAACGCAACCACTCCCGCCTTGACTGCCTCGAACATTCTAGCCTCTTCCTCGGCAGAGATATCCAGATTCGTGGCAAGTGGCTGAACAAAGCCGTATGAAAGCAGGATTCCGAGAAACGTCCCGACTAAAGCCGCGGCAACTTTATGACCAATTTCCTGAGGAGGACCGTTTATGGCCTGCATGGTGATGACAATCCCGAGGACTGCCGCGACAATTCCAAGTCCCGGCATGGAATCGCCGATCTTCTGCATGATCATTCCCGGTTTCGAGCCTTCCTGATGATGCGTCTCAATGTCTGCATCCATCAGGCTTTCAAGATCAAACGGTTCCGCCCCGCCCACAACAACCAGTCTCATAGTGTCAGTAAGAAAATGAAGGAGGTGCTTGTCCTCGAGCAGAGTCGGATACTTGGCAAATATCTTGCTCTTGTCAGGATTCTCGACATGCTGCTCAAGCCCGATGACCCCTTCTTTCTGAGCAACCTGAAAGAGCTCATACATCAGCTTAAGGAGGTCCAGATAAACGGCTTTGCTAACCTTAACTCCCTTAAAGACCCCAATCAGCTTCTTCAATATCTTTCCAAGAAGTTTGCCCGGCGTAGAAATAAGAAGTGCGCCTACGGAAGCCCCGATTATGATCAGGAATTCCGAGTATTGCATTAATACGAGAAAAGGGCCGCCCTCCAACGCAAAACCGCCGAGAACGGCCACAAGAACCAGAACAATTCCAATAATTACGAACAAGAGAGCCCTCTCTAATTGTACTTCTACACTATCATTTTTCGGATTTGTAACAGCTAACTTTAAAATAACACATTCAAGATTAAAAATTGTTAAGCGAAGCACTTTACTTAAACTTGAGGTAGCTTCGCACGTTATATTTACAAAAAGAAGCGGAGGTTAAGATGAAAAAATTATTATTAGCAGCGTTATTTGCCTCCACAATGCTGATAGTTCCCCAAAAGACAAATGCTCAGGAACTTTCGTTCGGAGTCTTCTATTCATCGCTTTCACCGTACGGCAGATGGATAAACAACAACGCGTACGGGATGTGTTGGCAGCCCGTAGGGGTGCCAACATGGTGGAGGCCGTACACATACGGACATTGGGTCTGGACCGATTACGGTTGGACCTGGGTCTCGAATTATCCGTGGGGGTGGGCTACGTTTCATTACGGAAGATGGACATATGATCCCGCTTATGGCTGGATCTGGGTTCCCGGTTACGTTTGGGCGCCCGCTTGGGTCGAATGGCGCTGGGGCGGCGGCTATGCAGGCTGGGCTCCAATACCTCCCGGGTTCCATTTCAGACTCGACGCAGTTATGGGACCGGAGGGTGATGACTTCGGAGTTGCCATCGGCGGCTGGACCTTCATCCGTGCTAACGAAATGGGATTGGCACGTTATCGATTCATGCAAAGACGGGAGATCCCCCACTTTTTCGGAAATACCAGAAATGTCACTCGTTTCAACTTCACAGCTCGTGGTGTTTTCAGCGTCGGCCTTTCCAGAGAACAGGTTGAGAGAGTCGCTCGCAGACGAATAGAGACGGTAAACATCTATCGCTCATCTGACCCGGGACGAGAGAGGATCGAAGGAAATAGAATCCACATCTATTCTCCCGCTCCGTTCAGGCCCCAAATAAGGAATGAGCAGGAAGTAATCCAGAGAGAAAGGGTGATTCAGCGCTCCTATTTTAGACAGGGGCACCCTGCACCTCCCGATCGGATTCGGGGAGGAAGAGAGCAGGTTCAACCACGGAATGAGCGTGACGCCCCCGCGGTTCGCCCTCGCGGCGAAGTGAAGGCTCGTCAACGCGAGGAAGTGAAGCCCGGTAAGAACAAAGATGCACACGAAAAAGCGCCCCAAGACCGACCCAGAGAGAGAAAAGGTCCGGGCAGAGGACGCTAGTCTGATTCGGAAATTTGATTGTAGAGCCCTGTCAAGTACGGGGCTCTTTTTCTCTTCAAGGCACCACGCCAACGTACAACGACCTCAGACAAAATTTTCGCTTGACCACGGAGAGCAGAATTCTTACACGGGTCACTCCGGAGAATTTATCACAGTGAACGATTGTTAATCATGAAGACCAGGCAAAACATGAACCTCAATCATTGTAAATTACATTGGTTATGAAGATCCTTGTCGTAGAGGACGAGAAAAAAGTCGCCAGATTCCTCAAGCTGGGCCTTGAAGCCGAGGGTCACGATGTGGCAAATGTCTACGACGGCGAGAAGGGGGAGAGTCTCGCTCTGTCGGAGAAATACGACGTAATCGTTCTAGACATTATGCTGCCTAAGAGGAACGGGATAGAAGTTCTGAGGTCTCTTCGGAGCAGCGGGATTTCGACACCGGTTTTGGTACTGACCGCCAAAGGAACCCTAGAAGACAAGGTCGAAGGTCTCGATGAAGGGGCAGACGACTATCTCGTTAAGCCGTTCGCTTTTGCCGAGTTTATCGCAAGGGTGCGTTCGCTCGGCAGGAGGAGCGGGATAGAAAAACCCACGACTCTGAAAGTAGCGGACCTGGAACTCGACACGTTGACCAGAAAGGCGCGACGCGGAGGCAAGGAAATCGAGTTAACGAACCGCGAATATGCCTTGCTGGAATACTTCGTGCGAAACGTGAACCGGGTGCTGACCCGTACGGTAATTTCCGAACATATCTGGGAATATAATTTCGACACCGGAACAAATATAGTCGAAGTATACGTCAATAAGCTCCGGAACAAGATTGACTCCGATGCGGAGACGAAACTAATCCACACTATCCGCGGCACGGGTTACATGATGAAGATGGAATAATGTTCATATCTATCAGGCTGAAGCTCACAATCTGGTATTCGCTCGTTTTGCTGATAGCACTCGGGACATTCGGAGTAACGGCATACCTATACACCGGAGAGACACTGACTAAGAACCTGAACATATCTCTCAGGAACGAGACCGAGTGGCTGAGAGAGATTCTCGAAGGAAAGCTTGACAATGCACGCGGCAAGATGCGGCATCTACGGAGCGACATTTTCAATCCGCCGTCGGAGGCGGATACGAGTTCAGAAAGTGAGGGGCCCGGAGAATCGGCAGAAGACTTCACTATATGGAATAAGATTTACGAACACTCTCTCGTAAACTCGAAGAAGCAATTTGTATATATATTCGACAAACGCGGAAGAGTCTTCTACAAATCTTTTAATCTTCGCGAGGATACGCTTCCTACCCCGCCTGGCCTGAAGCCCTACCAGGTTTCCGTAGTCAAGTCCAAATTGGCAGATCAAAACATTCTCCTTGCGGCCATGGACACGAGATTCTACAGAATCCGGGTTGCATATCCGGAGGAGGAGATTAATGAAGTCCTGAGAAATCTCTTTTCTATCTTTCTCTTTTTGATTCCCATCGTTCTTCTGATTTCCGTGACGGGAGGATACTTCCTCGCCAAACAGTCGCTGAAGCCGGTCGACGAGATCACGCAGACAACCCGGAAGATCACGGCGACTAGCCTGAAACAGCGGATCCGCGTGAAGAACCCGAAGGATGAAATCGGCAGGCTCACGGAGACTCTAAACGATATGATAGGCAGGCTGGAAACCTCGTTCGAACAGGTCGGACAGTTCTCGATGGATGCTTCTCATGAACTTCGCACACCACTCACTATCATGAGAGGAGAAATCGAACTGGCGCTGCAGGAAAATAGAACGGCGATATCTCATCGAGAGACACTGGCGAGCCTTCTTGACGAGGTTATCCGGATGACCAGCATAGTTGAAGGATTGATTTTGCTTGCCAAAGCCGATAGCGGCACCGCCAGGCTTGACAAAAAGCCAATGAGGCTCGACTTGCTGGTGAGCGAGATAAAGGAAGACGCCGAAGTCCTTGCCGAGCAAAAGAAAATCTGCGTGTCCGTCTCCAAACTGGATGAATCCACCGTTCTCGGCGATCCTATTCGGCTGCGCCAATTAATGCTGAACCTTGTGGACAATGCCATCAAATATACACCGGAAGGCGGCGCGGTGACTCTTTCGCTGGCGCGGCGGAACGGAGATGTATGGTTCTCGGTTGAGGATTCCGGGATTGGGATACCGGAGAAAGACCTAAAGAAAATATTCGATCGGTTCTACAGGGTGGACAAGAGCAGGAGCCGTCTGCCGGACGGTCTGGGGCTGGGACTCTCAATATCAAAATGGGTAGCCGAAGCGCATGGGGGACGCATATTCGCCGAAAGTAAAATCGGTTCAGGTACGAAATTTACTGTTGTTCTGCCGGCGAACAACCCCGTTCGCAATTAATTTTTTTTAATCTCCCTTTAATTGCCTCTCATAGAGCACGTGGAGTATGTTATGTCACTAACAAACTTAAGAACAAAAAGGAGACAGTTGAGAATGAAACGACTCATTGCAGTGATGCTGATGGCATCATTCATGGCCTTCGGATTCGGATCTGCATATGCTCAGCAGACGAAGAAGCAGGAAAAGAAAGTGGCGAAGACAGAAATGTCAAAAAAAGTCACTAAGAAAATGACCCACAAGATGAGCATGAAGAAGGGGACTAAATCACGTGTGAAGAAAGAGGCGACGACGAGAAAGGTCGTTCATAAGAGCGCGACGCACAAGAAAGTGATGAGAACGACGAAAAGGGAGCCGGTTAAGAAACACGTAATGACAAAAAAGATGGCAATGAAAAAAGAGAAAAAGGCACCGAAGAAGTAAAGTCCCTCTGTTTACGCCCCTAGGTTGCCCGAAGAGTTCTTCGGGAAAGTCCGCCTCGCGGCGGACTTTTTTTATGAAACAGCGACTCACCTGCAGAGAGTAATGACATAAGGAGGTGAGTCGCAGTTTACAAAGTCTAGTGCCTGCCCGCTTCCGTCAGCTTGTACGGATCCAGTATCTCGTTCAAGAGCTTTTCATCCACCAGTTTCTTCTCGAGAAGGACGGCTCGTATCGTCTTGTTCTTCCCGACAGCCTCTTTAACAACTTCCGCAGCCTTTAGGTATCCGATGTGTGGAGTCAAAGCGGTGACTATGCTTACGCTTTTCTCGGCAAAGTCTCTGCATACCGCCTCATCGGCTTCGATACCGTCGACGCACTTTTCGCGCATAACCTGTAGAGCATTTCTGTAAATCTCGAGCGCAAAAGTAATGTTGAACCCGATTACAGGCATCATCACATTGAGTTCCATCTGACCCGCCTGAGTCGCATACGCGACGGTCGTGTCCAGACCGATGACCTGGAATGAGACCATGTTCACCATTTCGAGAATGCTCGGGTTCACCTTTCCCGGCATGATCGACGACCCCGGTTGAACCGCCGGAATCTTTATTTCCGCAAAACCGGTCCGAGGCCCGCTGCTCAGCAAACGCAGGTCGTTGGCAATTCTGGTTATGTCGAGGGCAAGATTTCTGAGTGCCCCGCTCAGTGACGCCGCGCCCGCCATGCTTTGCATCGCCTCGAAGTAGTTGTTTGCCTGTTTGAAATCAATCCCTGTCAAATTGCCGAGCTCCTTCGGCATCATTCCGCGATATTTCGGATCTGCATTAACACCTGTCCCGACTGCAGTCCCGCCAATCCCGAGATATGTCAAGTCTTCGCGCACAGCCTTTATTCTTTCGATGTGACCCCGCATACAAGCGGCATATCCGGAAAACTCCTGGCCCAGCCTGATCGGGGTCGCGTCCTGGAGATGTGTCCTCCCCGATTTTATCACGTGATCGAACTCCTTCGCCTTCTTCTCGAAAGACTTTCCCAGTTTATCCAGGACAGGAAGAAACTTGTCAACCAGCAAAATCGCCGACACCCGGATGACTGTGGGGATAAGGTCGTTTGTCGACTGCGCCATATTGACATCGTCATTCGGGCTTATGATGGAATAGTCGCCACGCTTGCCGCCCAAGATTTCTATCGCACGATTCGCCAGTATCTCGTTTGCATTCATGTTGTGCGAGGTGCCCGCTCCGGCCTGGAAGACGTCCACGACAAATTCATCCGCATGCTTGCCGCTCAAGACTTCGTCGCATGCCTGGACAATCACGTCCATCTTCTTCTTGTCGAGCAGGTTCAGTTTGTTATTGACGATCGCAGCCGCTTTCTTAACAAGAACCGTGGCTTTCACCCAGTCCGCGTGAGGTTTCAGGCCGCTAATTGGAAAATTCTCAACCGCCCGTTGAGTTTGTACTCCATAATATGCGCTCACCGGGACCTTCAGTTCTCCCAGCGAGTCCTTCTCGATTCGATATTCCATTTTTGTCCCTTTCGGATTAAGCAGCTTCCAGCATTCGGCTGTCAGCCTTTTTCGTTTTTGGCCAGCAAAGTCCCGCGTTCCACTACTGATGTACTAATTAGTTTGACCCCTCTTTGGGTCCAGGACTCAATGAGTTCCCGGCCTTTGTCCTCGTAAATTGCCCTTACCGCATCCGTTACAAGATACAAGTTGTATTTATTAAGACGCAGGAAACCTTCAATTGCATGGGCATCGCAGACATCGAGTGCGACCCCGTAGATGACGATTTCTGTTGGCCGGAGAAAATCCAGCACATCAGATATGTTAGGATTTGAAAAAACGTCGAACTTCTGCTTTCTAAGGATGATTTCACCACGATGATTCTCAAGCAGCCTCTTCAACAGGCCCGGATCATATCTGTTGCCATCGATCCACAGCGGGTTCTTCGGCTTGGTGGCACCTATTTTTTCCTGGCCGGCCGTTCCCTGCAGGCAATGCGGCGGAAAGGTTTCATGAAAGTCTGGATCGTTAGAAATCTCGGTATCGCCCATGACATGATAATCGACCGACCCGCATATCCGTATCCCGTTCGAGCGGGCGAAGGCCGTAAGCCTGGTCAGGTTAGGAATCAAAGACTCGGCGCCAGGGACATAGAGCTTGCCGTCCGGCATCATGAAATCATACTGTGTATCGACGTCCCAAAAAATCAACTTCATTCTCATTCACTCCATTTGGATTGGCATAGAGTATCGCGAAGTACCATCCGACAAAACATGCATTAATTTAAAAAAAGATTGGGGCTTGCTCAACAGATTGGAAAACCTCTACCGTAATGCCTCACTGAAAGGGTTATTTCTCTCGCAAAGGCGCCAAGAACGCAAAGAAATGTTGACGAGCGGTTCGCTTTGCGAGCTTGCGGCTTGGCGAGAAACCATAAGTGTGGGGGTACCCTCTAACTGCGACTCACTTACACAGAGCAATCCCCGCCGGAAAAGTGAGTTGCAGTTTACGGAAACTTATTTAGCCAGCAGCATCTCCTTCGCCGCGGTGAATGTCTGCCCTTGTTTCCCGCCAATGCTCCTTTGCTCAACGGGAATAGCCACCAGCCTGCAGAAATACGTCCCGCTCGCGTACTTCCCTCCATTGAACGCAACCACTATCAGCGGACCAACTGGCGGAACGTAAATGCGACTCAGTTGCAAAGGGAAAGGCCGTGAGAAAATGAACCGCAGCCCATTGGAAACGAGGTAATAAGGTTTGAGACGGGGAAGCTCTATTTCTTCTCCCCCGATTTGAACGCTTCTTCAAGCGTATGCCACCCGAGGGTGGCACATTTCACTCGCACAGGAAATTTAGACACACCCTGAAAAGCGATCGCATCCCCGAGTTCTTCCCCGTAATTATCATCGTTTCCTTTCACCATCTCGTAGAACTTGGCGGCAAGACTCTTTGCATCGTCTACCGATTTCCCGATTACGAGATCCGTCATGATCGAGGCAGAAGACTGGCTGATCGAGCACCCGGCTCCGGAGAATTTCGCCTCGGCGATCACTCCGTCCCGAACAACCACCGAAACCTGGATATCGTCGCCGCACGATTCGTTGAATCCACGCGAGCTCATGGTCGGCTTGGCGATGACGCCATGGTTGTGCGGATGCTGGTAATGGTCAAGAATTATCTCGGTGAATAGATCATTTAAAGACATCTGCTTTTTTCCTTGGTTTAAATATAGCCACTCCCTTTTCAAGGGCCTTTGCCAGTGCTTCCACATCCTGCTTATCGTTGTAAACATAGAAACTCGCGCGCGCAGTCGATTGTACTTGCAGCGTTCTCATCAGCGGCTGTGCACAGTGATGACCGGCCCTGATCGCAATTCCTTCCGAATCAAGAATGGTGGATATATCATGCGGATGGACGTTATCCACAGTGAACGATATGACTCCCGTCCCGGCTTTTTTAGGCCTGAAGATGTGAATCCCTTCAATAGCGCCCAGTCTTTCCGCGGCGTAGTTTCCCAATTCTATTTCGTGGGCCATTACGTTCTGTAAGCCGATATTCTCGAGATATTCGATTGCAGCCTTCAGGCCAATTGCGCCTGAGATGTTCGGTGTGCCAGCTTCGAACTTGTACGGCGGCTTCGCATAGTTGGAAGTCGTCGGAAAGACTTCGTTTATCATCTCGCCGCCGCCGAGAAAAGGCTCCATTCTATCTAGGATTTCAAGGCGGCCATAGAGCACACCAATTCCGGTCGGACCGCACATCTTGTGTCCGCTGAAGGCGAAGAAATCGCACCCGATATCCTGTACATCGACGGGCATATGCGGGACGCTCTGCGCGCCGTCTATTATTACCATAGCGCCCGCCTCATGTGCCAGCCTCGCAATCTCTTTGACAGGATTGATCGTCCCGAGAACATTCGAGACATGTACAACCGAAACAATCTTCGTTTTGGCCGTCAGGTTTTTTCGCAGCGAACTCAGATCAAGCTGGAAGTCTCCGCCCATCTTAATAAATTTAAGAACGGCGCCGGTATGCCTGGCGACTATGTGCCAGGGTACAAGATTGCTGTGGTGTTCCATCTCGCTCAGGATCACTTCGTCACCCTCATGAAGGTTATTCAACCCCCATGCATACGCTATCAGGTTGAGCGATTCCGTGGCGTTCCTCGTGAAGACTATCGATTCGGACTCATGAGCGTTTATGAATCGGGCCACTTCTGTCCTCGACTCTTCGTACAAATCCGTTGCGACCTGGCTCAGCTCGTAAGTCCCGCGATGAACATTTGCGTTGTATTTGGAATAGTAGTCGTCGATGGCCTGTATCACCTGACGCGGCTTCTGCGTCGTTGCAGCACTGTCCAGATAAATGAGCGGTTTCCCCTTTGAATCCCAATGAAAGAAGATCGGGAAATCGTGTTTTAGATCGTGGTTCATTATTGTTCAAATCCTTTCGCCGGATACCGCTCGGACAAATGCCCGGCGGGCATCATCGGCACAATTAAGAAATTGACTTCTCTTTCGTCTACCTGTTAAAATTAGCAACGGCGCCCATTGAATTCAATGTTGACGAAGGACAAGGACCAAAGTGCCGACACCCGAGAAAATCAGCGCAACATCGCGGAATAAAGCCACTATTTGTTGAATCGCATCGAAAGTCGAACCGGGAACGATAATTGTGTCGCCCGGCAAGAGGAGCGGCGTCTTCTGTCCGGTCAGCTGGAATTTCTGCAGATCTACCGGTATCACTTCGGTCTTGTAGGAAGAATCCGGCTGCATTATCTGTCTTATGATTTTTACTCCATCGAGTTGAGCGTGTTCGAGCGGCCCCCCGCCGAAGGAAATCAGCTGCACTAAATCGGTAGAACTTGGTACGTCGTACCTTCCCGGATTCTTCACAAACCCCCAGAGGTTGACGGAGATAGTCAGCCCTTCTTTACCTCCCAGGTAATAATATGATGCGGCACTGGATCCGATGGGGACGTTTTGATTACCGAACAACCCCTGTGCAAAGACAGAGTCAGCAAACAGCAGAATAGTACCAGCTGTTAGAATGTTAAGTAAGTTCTTTAGCATTTATTCCCTTTCTATTGGATCATGAAAATCTGCCAGATGGATCTGGCGCCTTCATCGGCACCCGGGTTAAACCTGTCCACCCGCCATTGATAAGGATGACCGTTGACCAATTGCCCAACGGCAGCGCTGTCGAAGTTGAACGATTTCCGGGCCGATGTACCAAATAGCTGAAATCTTTTTGAGACCCAGACACAGTTCGAAGGGATCACGCTTGCGTCCTCTACACGGATTACAGTATAGCCTCCCCCGGTGTTATCGTGCCAGCTGAAGTATAAACCATTCTTACCGACCGCAGCGTTCACTCCGGGATAAGATAAACTCGGTCGGTCAAGCAAGGTATAATTTATAGTGTCAGACTCGGTGCTTTGACTTCCGTCGGAGGCGTATGCCCTGATATAATAGTAATACTTCACGCCTGTCATTACAAAGCTTACGTCGACCATCGAAGTGTCGTTCAATGCGGACGACGATATTACGTTGCCCACGACCACAAAACCGGTCGGGAGTCCCTTTATATCGAGCGAATCCGTCCGGAAGACCTTGTACCCCGACGCACCGATAGTCGAATACCACTGCAAATAAATCCCGCCCGTCTTCGGGTCCTGTCCGATTCCGGTTTCAACAAGTGAATCCGGCTGGGACATCTCAACAAACCGGGGCGTCCCGAACTGAAGTATCGGCGCGCCGCCCATCTTGCAGCCAGAGATTATTGCAGTCAGCCAGCTGGCCAGAACAATCCCAATAAACTTCTTCATTTGAAAATCCTGTCGAGATAAATTGATGCGCTTATCCTGTTCACATTTCCCAGATCTTGGACCAGAAAAGCATAATCAACACGCAGAAAATTCAAGAGTATTCCGACACCGGCTGTCAGACTGGACGCGTCGGAGCCAACCCTGACCGACAGCAATTTGTCATAAAGATACTCTGCTCCAAACAAGTAATCACCGTATCGCGAATCTCTATTGAACGCAAACTCCAAGTCTCCGCGGAGAATCGTGACGGGTACACGATAAGAGACTCCCCAGACAAGGCTGTGTGGTATAGTCTCGTTTCTTTGTGTATCCCAGGCGATCCGGGTATTTGTCATATCTCTGACGTTCATGCCGAAAGAGAATGTTCCGGTCTTCATCTTATTGTCAAAGGCTCCAAAAGGAAACCGAAGCATGAAGCCTCCATCCAATCCGATGCCCGATGCTGCACGGCCACCGAGAAGCCGATGGATTATTTTGAAGTTGATTCCAATCGGCAATTGCACCGGTATCTTGAAGAGTGACCATCCCATGTCGAGATTGAAGTTGAACATCCTCGAGAAGTTGAGGTATACGGCATCATCGGCGCTGGTGAAGTATCCAGTGGGCGAACTTGTCTTGACCAGCAATTCTCTTTGCGCCGGTGAATCATACACTGTCAGATCAGGTTCTGCGGGTATGTTGTCCACGCTGAGTCTCACCCAGTCAATTGAGACGCTGAGGTCCTGCAGTTTTTGCGCGTAACCTATGAAAAAAAAACTGGACAGCGGTGCGAACAGCGTGCCATATTGGGAGGAATACATCATGGAGAGAACTTTCGTGTCTATGAAGGCAGTTCCCGCCGGATTGTAGTGAAACGCTGTCCCATCGTCCGCCAGCGAGACAAAGGCATCTCCCATGCCGAGTGCCTTAGCTCCGACCGGAATCTCAAGGAAGCTCCCTGCATATCTAGTTGTCTGGCCGAAGGCTATGGAACCGAAGAGAAGAATCGCAAAGACGGTCCTTCTCATCTCAGCCTCGCCATTTTTCCAATGTCTTCAAACATTTTCCCACCGCTGCTGACAGTAATTTTGTAAAAGTATACGCCGTTTGCAACCTGATTGCCGTAATTATCTGTGCCGTCCCACCATGCCTCGTGGTATCCGACGGCTGTCGGAGAGCCCGTACCGCCCTCCAATAACCCGATCGTCTCCATCGGATTTCCACTGGGGTAGCGAATTGTCTTCACTAGCCGTCCGCTGACTGAATATATCTTAACCGCGACCGCATCAATCGGATTTCCTGAAGTGACTTCGAATGCGATGAACGTTTTGTCGACAAACGGGTCCGGGTACGCGCCATAGACTCTCAGACTGAAATCAGACCGTACAACAAAACTCGCAGAGACCGGACTAGAGATATTACCGTTTGCATCCTGGGCAGTCACCTGAAGTGTGTGCGATCCCGTCTTTACCGGCAACTGCACTGTTGCCGTAATAGAAGTTGGATTAGACACGGTGTCCGGCACGGTGATTAAGCTTGGATCGACAAGTTGACCGTCGAGCTCAATGTCCATGGCTTTCCTGCTGAGGTTCACGCCATCTTCATCATGGATCAGAAATGAAAAACGCGGGGTCGGTGGGACGAAATCGCCATTACTGAAGAACTGATGGCCGACCGAGACTGTGACTTCCGGAGGGGTCCGGTCTGTCGAAAAGGCGGCGGTGAAAATGCCGAAATCTGAAACCGTACCACTCACAATTTCTCCCGAATAATTGCCGCCAGTCAAATTCAGAGTTCGCGTCCTCGGATCGTAGAGGTAAAGGTGAAGGGCCGACAGGTTGGCATGTGTCATTGAATCGGGATCAAAAATCCTGATAGAGACTGTGTAAGTACCGGTTTGACCGCTTCTCAGGGGCACAAACTGGTAGAACCGCGGGCTCCCATTCGTCTCTTTTGCAGTGACAATGAACGGCTGGTCATACAGAGCGGGTGAGACTCTGTTTACCCGGAAGACCTCGCCCGAAGATGCACCCGACAGCGACGCCGACGAATCTATCTTTACAACACCGGAAGAATCAGCGGTTGCAAAATCGACACTGATCCTGTCAGAGGCGTAATTGTTTTCCGGATGAAGATCGTATCCGACACTTAAACTGTCAAACACGAGATACATGTATACCATATGATTCCCCGGCAGCAGGTTTGTCGGTATACTCGCAACAGCCCGCGTCGTAGTATCGAAGCTTACTCTTGTACTCCCCAGAAACGTACCCGTCCCACGCGCTCCATCGTAGAAGTCAACCCTGATATCTTTAGCAGGTACAGAATTCCAATCGTAGACTGTGCCCTCTAACCTCACCACGCTGTCGACAACAACCCCGATAGATGAATTAACATTTGTGTACCCGTGCCGGGAAAATGCGGAAAGGTCTGCTGCGCCGGGCACCGTGTATGTCACCTGTCTACTCGAAAACGTGTTTCCGTCCAAAAGGCTCGCTTGCAGTCCGCCGACTATTACATAGCCCGGCTGCAATGTATCTCCACACAATGAGAACGTTGCCGAATACTCATTAGCTGCGTAAGCTGATAGCGGAACATCGAGCAAAGCGATGAGCTGGCCCGATGCGGGGACGCCGGAGGGATAGACTTTTCCGACAAAGCTCAACGACATCATGCCTGAATCTGAACTCGCCAGCGCAACCACGCTCAGCTGAAAGCCATTCCCGTTTGACGTAATCCCCAGACTGCTTATCTGTACGAAAGAACTACCTGTTGACAAATCGACGCTTGATGCGCTCTGAACCGTGCTGCTGTAGGTGTATACCTTGACGTGCGATACTCCGGAAAGGCCATCCCGGAAAGGAACACTGAACTGACCCGCCCCACTGTTACTGAGGGTGACATTTGACTGAGCGGCAACATCTCCGGCGAGATTAGTGATTTGTATCGTACCTGAAGCTCCGCTCGGCCCGTTCGAGACGGTCCCAGAGATATTTTGACCGGGTGCGGCAGTATAGGAGTTCAGCTTAACGATGGAATTATTAGGCGGTAGCTGAAGCTTAAGCGCCGGATCACCGATCAAATTGTATTGGTTCACCATGGTTACCGCCTGCGGCCAGAAGAAATACGACGAATAGTAACTGACCTTGCCAAGGGCGACGTTCCAGCCGATGCTGTTGCCGGATGTAGCAGAATCGAAGATAATGGGAAGCAATTCGCTGTCCATGAAGAAGTCGTTATACATCCATCCCAGCCCTGCCGACGCAAGGGCCCCCACGACACCTTTTTCCTTCGCGAAAAGGAGCGTCGATGCGAGTGGTAAACCTATCTGGCCATCAAAGGCCCCGGTGAAACATGTCATACTGATTGCAAACGGATATTTCCCGGCATTCGACATATTAGCGACTTCGTCGTTAGTCAGGATTCCGTTGTCGGCCCAGATCGCGCCGCCACCATGACCCATGTAGTTTACAAGCACCGCACCCTGGTTGAACCCTTTAAGCAAGTCCTGGGTCACGCCGTAGTATTTTGTATCGATACCAGGATTCTGAATGCTGGTGTAGAGCCGATTGACAAAGATACTCGGCGGGAGCATGGAGCTCACTACGGAATCAGTCTCTATATGAAACTCCTCCTCTTCGCCGGCAATCAACAGCGCCGTGTTTTGCCATCCGAAGCTCGAATTGGAGTAATACGAAAGTATCTTGTCAACGGCAGCCTTCATCTGGCCGATATTCACCGCTGGGATCCTGCCCACAGCTACGTCGGGGATCGGGTCGTCTCCATCTACACAAGCATAGAAATTATCGGCAGCCGTAGCGCCGAAGTTGTATGTCTGTACCATCATAACCGGCACCTGGTTCAGGCTGTCACCGGCCGTCTTCGTATTCCATGTCCCGCTTCCGGCAAGTAGTATATAGCGCGGCACAACGGACCAGTTGTGATAAGCATAAGCTATGAAGTTCTTTATCGCATAAGGGGACTTTATTCCATAATTGAAATCGTCATACACTTCCGCTCCATCGACAACAAGTGTTTTTGTACCGTGGGAGTTGTACCAGGATGCCAGCTGGTTAACGGGATTAGATGGATCCTGCTGTTTTTTTGTGAGATCATCGAGTCTACGGCTCGTGACTATTA
>JAMCXB010000033.1 GCA_023480735.1 Bacteroidota bacterium
AGTTGCGTTGTCAACTAAAATGTCATCGTGACTCGGCAAGGTAACCGACTGGTAAACCGAATTCCTCAATGAACCGAGATAACCATTACCCTGCAAATATCCATAGTACCAGAGCGTTTCTCCCTGCAACCCCCTCTGTCTCGCACTCTTAATTGCACTAATTGTGTTTTCGATGCCTCCGATAGCGGTAATTGAAATGCCCGGATTAAGGTAAAAGTTTGTGGGGACCAGGTTGTTCAATGATGGAAGTGTCGAGTTAAAGTCGGGCAGGGTAAAATATAACTCCGGTTCTATCTCATCAACATATCCGCTATCTGCCCACACCTCCCATTGCTCGAGCATGTCAATAAGCAATCCGTCATTTGTCCATGGCATATAAGCTGCGTTTGAAAGGACACAATTCGAATTAACGGATTTTACGGCCTGATAAATTCCTCTGACAACATTTGTAACCTGTTCCCTTCGCCAATTTGCCCAATTCAAGTTGGTATCACTTAAGGTCAGCGGATCAACGCCGAATTGAGCCTTGTATCGTTGCCGCGCCTCGGCCGAGTAACCGTACTGATAACCGGGGTAACGCATTCTATCCATCTCGATACCGTCGATGTCCGGGTACCTCGCTGCACACTCCTTATACAAGTCGACCATGAAATCCTCAACCGATGGCACAGCCGGGTCTAGCCAGAAAAAATAACCATAGGGATCGTTTTCGAAATCCTTGGATGTATCCTGCTGCAACATCGCCCAGTCCGGATGCGCCTTGAAGATCGGTGGAATGTTGGCCGAGTCATTGCTTTGCCCGACAGCGAAACCAAACTCAAACCAGGCAAAGACCTCGATCCCATGTTTATGGGCGATGTCGATCAGCGTACGCAGAGGGTCCGTGCCGGCAAAGGCGGGATTCTGCAATGGACCGCCAGCGCTTGAGTCAACGCTGCTCGGATATATCGTTGAGCCCTGATACCATACATCAATGTATATCTCGTTAAGATGCGCGTTGCTTACGCTCCCGACCAGGTTCTCGATCGCACTGGTACCTCCCGTGAGGTAATCACCAGTAACCCAGACGCCTCTCGATTCCGGATCAGGCAGGTCCCTTGCCATGAGTTGAGATGAAAAAGACAGCAACAAAAGAACCATGCATAATCCAGTTTTCATTCAGATTCCTCCTTAAATTCACTTCTGTTTCCGTGCCATTCCGGATACACCCGGTCAGTGACTCGGCGCGACTATCTGGAGCGCTTTGTGGTTTTGCGGTCTTATTGATACTTCGTCCACAAACAGCCATGCTTTTCCCCCTGCACCTGGATGCCAAGGCGGGCATACACGCATGTTTTTGGCAAATACACGCAGGTATTTCGCCTCGACTCCTTTCAGGTCGGCGGTAAAATGCTTAATCAAAGTACCCGGCTTTCGGGGGTCTATGTCGTTCTTAATCTCCGCAACCTTCTTGAACCGCTTCCCGTCCTGAGAGACATAGTATTCCACATGCTCTGGCAGGAATATCCATGCATCCGTATCTTGCAGAAAGCCAGTTGAGACCTCGTTGATCTTCCTTTCTTTTACAAGATTTATGACTGCGTCGAGATCGACACCTTCAAATCCCTGCCACTCTTTCGCCCGGTAATCCGTTGTCCCTGTGTCCCCGTCAGTAAGGGCAAGAGGGCCACCACCTGTGTATCGATAGCTGAACGGGTGTGCATACACAGCCGGCGGGTAGAGTGATTTTGATTTGACGAACCTCGCAACAGTGGTCATGCTGCGTTTGTTGTTTAGATATGCTGCCGCCTTCAGAACACAGGTTTTCTGAATGATGATCGGTTTCATGTAGAGCATAGAATTGGATTGCGGTTCAGCCCCGTTGAGAGTATAGTGAATTCGAACGTTGCGGAGTGGGCAGCTTAAATCCACCGTTGTCGTATCATAGAAAGTCTCAGAATTACAATGTACCGAGACCATCGGAACAACCTCATGGTCCGGTGCCATGGCGAATAGACCGGGATTGTTCACTCCCCATTTCTTGTTCGGCGTATTGGACATTACTAAATGCAGAACGCTACCGTCTGCCACGTCAGATTGTGTCAGGTATGCATGATCATACGCTTTGCCGTCGAGCGTTGCAGACTGGATGTACTTATATTCATCGGAAGCGCGATTAGCCTCTATCACAAACCTCTTTCCATCGCCCAGCCTGATCATAATCTTCCTGAACAATGGGCTTCCAATGGCGTAAGTATTCTGGCCCGGTGTGACCGGATAAAATCCCATAGCACTGAAGACGTACCAGGCGGACATCTGCCCGCAATCATCATTCCCACAGAGTCCATCCGGCTTATCGGTATACAATTCGGCCATGATCTCCCGTACCATGTGCTGAGTCTTCCATGGCTGTTCGGCATAGTCATAAAGGTATGGCACATGATGACTCTGCTCATTTCCCTGAGCATCCTGCCCAATCATTCCAGTGATACCGTAGTTCTTTTCTATGGCAGTCACCTGACTTGGCGCGCTGAAAAGGGCATCCAACTTCGAGGCGAATTTCTTTTTTCCACCGAACAGCTTGATAAGCCCACCGATATCCTGGGGAACAAAGAAGATATACTGCCATGCGTTGGCTTCTGTATATTCTCCCTCGAACGCGAAAGGATCAAACGGCGTCGTCCATCTGTCGTCAGACATTTTTCCCTGCATGAACCCATCAGCGCTGTCAAAAACATTCTCGTAGAACATGGAACGATAGTTGAATTTTCGATAATCATCCGTCTTCCCAAGCTTTTTCGCCATCTGGGCAATGCACCAGTCCTCATAAGCATATTCCAATGTCTTGGAGACAGACGCGTCTTCTTTGTCAGCAGGTATGTAGCCACGGTCTTTATAATACTTCAACCCTTGCCAGTCGAGATCGGCACTATGCTTCATGGCGGCAAACGCAGTATCGACGTTGAAATGCCTGAGTCCCTTCATGTATGCATCGAATATTACGGAGGCCGCCGGATACCCGATCATCCCATAGGTCTCATTGCCCCAAAGGGGCCACATTGGCAGGAAACCATCTTCGCGGTATTCTTCGACTAACGATCGGACAAAGTTCTCATCGAGCTTCGGATCAAGTATTGTCATCAAAGGAAATTCTGCACGGAATACGTCCCACAGGGAGAAAGTAGTGTAATTGGTGAATCCCCTGGCTGTGTGTATTTTGTGGTCCGTTCCGAAATATTTTCCGTCGACATCCTGGAATATATTCGGAGCTATCATGGTGTGGTAGAGTGCGGTATAGAAGGTTATCATCTCCGCGTGTGTACCACCCTCCACGCGAATCTTTCCAAGTTCCCTGTCCCAGGCCCTGCGAGCAGCCATTCTGTATTTATCAAAATTGAAGTCCGGCATCTCCGCTGCAAGATTCTTCTTAGCTCCCTCCAAACTGACCGCAGAAATTCCAACCCTTATTATGATCGCTTCACCTTTCTTTGTGACAAACGATACGTAAGCCTTAACGCTATCGCCTTCTGCGCGCCTGCCACCCTGTGTAATCACATCACCTTCAGCCGTCCCGAAGCTCCTGAACGGCTTTGAAAACTCGGCGGCAAAGTACACATACCGAAGATCCGCCCAACCGTGTGAACGTCTCATCCCTTCGACCCATCTGTCGCCTACTATTTTCACCCAACCACCCGTACAGGTGTTTCCAATGCCGTGCTGAAGGTCGATTATCACATTTGAGCTGTCGGACTTTGGAAAAATGTATTTGTGCATTCCACAACGATCTGTAGCAGTAAGATTAACTCTGATGTCATATCGTTGAAGAAGGACGCTGTAGAAACCCGGCGATGCTATCTCAGTCGAGTGGCTGAACGGCGAACGATACCCCTCATATGGATCGGCGCTTGTGCCGGGCACTACCTGTACCTTCCCAACCGTCGGCATGAAGAGTATGTCCCCATAGTCCATCGCTCCAGTGCCGCTGAGATGAGTATGACTGAATCCCATGATGGAAGTCGAAGAATAATTATACCCGGAACACCAATCCCCTCCGGTCGTCTCCTCATCAGGGCTCAGTTGAACCATGCCGAATGGCATCGTCGCACCGGGAAACACGTGTCCATGTGCGGCGGTGCCGATCATTGGATTGACGTAAGTCGCAACATCATTCTTCTGCGCAAGCGAGATGGATACGGTAAGAAATAGTGAAAGCCAGGTAACGAGCATTCCCTCACCAAAACGACAAAACATCTGCGTAATAAGCCCATTATCGTTGAATTGTAGCACTATTTTACCAAGACCATCTTCTTGGTGATAGAGACGTTGCCTGACTCTAAGCGGTAGAAGTACACACCGCTAGCATATCTGTCGCCGTTGAACGTGGCAATAAACTTGCCCGGCTGACTCATTCCTGAAAACAGTGTCGCTACTTCTTGTCCGAGCACGTTATAAACCTTCAGCGTCACGAAGCCGGCCTTGGGCACCGAATATTCAATCTGAGCCGACGGGTTCAAAGGATTCGGATAGGCATTAGAGAGTGCGAACTGGCTCGGCAATTGTCGTGGTGCATTCCGAACACCAGTATAACCCCCTGTAAACCAACCGGGATCGCCTAATGGTTTGCCATCGGTGGCACCGTTCTTTACCGTTGCATTAGTGTACCACATGTCCGCAGCTTCAGGAAGCGGCCAATACGGAACCCAGTTAGTACTGCTGCTTGGAATGGATTGTATTTGATACCCCCATCCGATAGTGGGTGATTGTCCTGTCCTGATCAGCGTGAAGTATTTCAGCAAGCCGACTCCGTAGTTACCGCCACCTTGAAGTACATTCGCAAATGAGGAGCCGTATCCGGGGTCAGTGCCAATCATATTCCCTGACGCCTTGAAACCTGGCCAATCTGTCGGGTCGTTAAACATGTGTGCAGTACGAGCGTTCATCCAGGTTGGTGTGTAGAGAGAGTCTGAGGTCTTAGCTGTGTCATCCCATTGGGTCCAGAAATCCGTGATCGCCTTCGGCTCAAACCAAACATTATTTTCCACTTCAACATTCCTCTTTGCCTCTGCCAGCACCCGCCAATTCGGCTTTCCAGCGTCAGCAGGATCAAAGACAGAATCACTCTTCACATTCATCGTATCGAAGGATATGATTGAAGGAGGTTCAGCCGAGAATTCCTCGTCCCACCATGGATATTCCGATTTCATTTCACCTGCGACAAATGTACCATAAAGAATGTTGTTGTCGATCTTTGCGGAGTATACGGCGAACATCCAGAAAGGCTGCATAAATTGGTATACTATGCTGTTGTGAGAGAAATCTACATACCGCGTAGGAGTTTCCGGCGCACAAGCGTAACCATTGTCGCAGAAGAGGGTGTTGTATTTCATGACAAGTGTGTCGAGGGCGGGGGTGCTCGGCCACACGGGAGCGAATGTTTCTGTATCGGTCCAGGTTGCAGGATCGACCCCGTTTCTGAACTTGCAGTTTGTAACGAAGAAATCACACCAGTTCGCGGTGTATCCAATTATGCTTCCGTGGACATAGTCGAAGACAACATTATCGACGTAGACCCGCACCGAATCCGCAGAAGCCAGGATACTATATCCAGGCTCCGTAAAAGAACCATTTGTGGACAAGCCTTCGATGTAAAGATTCCTGAATGTTGCCGTTAATCCCTTTCGGTTCAGGTTGAACAGGGTACCGGGTATCGAACCGTCGCTCAGAACGCCAGGCTGTATGCAGGGTGGTCGGCCATCTGAGCCTAATACTCCCAGGACTGTAAAGTTCTCCCTGGGAGATATCTGTCCAAGGAATACATAGGTCGTGTCCAACGAAACAAGTTTATACACGATGTGAGCCTGCTGACCTGTGGAAGTGGTGTCATCATTAATAACCTTGTCGAGATATGGCCCACTTGCATAAATAACTAGCGTGTCGTTTCCCCCCGCGAATGTCTCCTTTGGAAGGCCAAAGAAGACAGCCACGATAATTGCTGTCACTGCAACCAATACCAACTTCATCGTATTTCTCCTTTCTTTAAGGGTTGGAACGACGAGTAAGATTTTTGTAGTAGGTACGACTCACTTAGGATAAGTGAGTCGCACTTTGATACTATTTAAGCAGAATCATTTTCTTTGCTATCATATTGGAACCTTGTCGGAGCGTATAGAAATACACCCCACTGGCAAAGTTGTTCATATTGACATCATAACTATAGACACCAGGGGCTTTGTAGCCCTGATCAACCACCTTCACCAATTGTCCCAGTACATTGTAGACGTCGAGACTCATTATCCCGGCCTCCTTCAAGCTGACCTTGATAACTGTCGATGGGTTAAACGGATTGGGATAGTTGTTGCTCAGCGAAAACTCCGTTGGAATCGACGCAATCTGCTGCTTGACCGCTGTGATACCTCCGGTAAACCAGCCTGGATCTCCTATTGCTTTTCCATCAGTACCCCCCGTCCTCATCGACGCATTAGTGTATTGCATGTCAGCAGCCTCAGGGAGCGGCCAGTACGGGATCCAGTTAGTGTTACCGCTTGGAATGGATTGTATTTGATAGCCCCATCCAATGGTCGGCGACTGCGCCGTCCTGATCATGGTAAAGTACGGCAATAAACCAACTCCGTAGTTGCCGCCACCTTGAAGTACATTTGCAAATGAAGGGCCGTATCCAGGATCAACACCAATCATATTGCCTGACGCCTTGAAACCTGGCCAATCTGTCGGGTCATTAAACATATGCGTGGTGCGAGCATTCATCCAGGGTGGAGTATAGAGAGAGTCACCGGTTTTAGCAGTGTCATCCCAGGCGGTCCAGAAATTTGTAATCGCCTGAGGCTCGAAAAAATCATTGTTTTCGACTTCAACGGTTCTCTTTCCCTCAGCCAGCATCCTCCAGTTCGACTTCCCTGAATCGGCAGGATCAAACACCTTATCACTAGCTACATTCATGGTATCAAAGTCTATGATTGAAGGAGGCGCAGGCGAGAACTCTTCATCCCACCATGGATATTCTGATTTCGTCTCACCTCCAACAAATGCACCATAGAGGATGTTGTTATCAATCTTTGCATGGAAAGCAGCGAAAATAAAGAAGGGCTGCAGGAATGAAAACACAATGCTGTTATGAGAGAAGTCGACGTACCGCGCCGGCGGTTTTGCCACAACTGCGTAAGCGTTGTCACAGAAAAGCGTGTTGTACTTCATAACAATCGAATCGACGGCAGGCACGGCCGGCCAAATAGGTGCAAGAATCTCCAGACCGGTCCAGGTTGGTGGATTAACACCATTTCTAAATTTGCAGTTCGTAATGAAGAAATCATCCCAGTTGCCGGTATAGCCGACTTCAACCCCTTGGTCATCGTCAGAGATCACATTGTCCATATTGACTTTCACGGAGTCAGCCATAACCAAGATATCCTGACCGCCAGCAGAATTAGAACTATTTGTTGATAAATCCTCGATGTAGAGATTCTTAAATGTCGCTGTTAACCCCTTTCGATTCAGGTTGAACAAGACTTTCGGTATCGAACCGTCGTTCAGAACACCCGGCTGTACGCATGGTGGGCGACCGTCTGAGCCTAATACTCCCAAGAACGTCACGTCGGACCTTGGTGTAATCTGTCCCAGGAATACGTAGGTCGTGTCCAACGAAACAAGCTTATACACACTATGAGCCTGCTGGCCACTAGTAGTTGTATCACTATTGATTACTTGGTCAATAGTCGGCCCATTTGCGTACACGACAAGCGTGTCGTTGCCGCCTGCCTGCGGGCTGAAGTGCCCTTCGGCACGCAGGCCTGCCAATGTCTCGCTCGAAAGACCTAGGAAGACGATCAATGTTATTACTGCCGCTGTGGCTAGTAATCTTCTCATGTTATTCCTCCTTCTGTTAAGAGTTGGGTTAATCAAGTTGATAAGGTTATAATCTCCAGCGAAGTCCAAGATCAGCAGTAAATCCATAGTCCTCGATTGCAGTGGGAGGACCCCCTTGAATCACCTGCATGTCGTTTGCGCCATTGATGTTGTTGAGATCGCCGTATACTTCGATCCCGTGCCATGGCAGCTCCTGTCTGGCGGCAATGTCCCAACGCCTATATGCAGCAGTGTACCCTCTCAGTTGCGGCCATTGACTTGCCGCAGTAAAAATGTCCGCTTGATAAACCATCGCGGCGCGGATTGAAAAACCTCTATAATCAAATCCAAGCGAAAGGTTAAATATATTATCGGGTTGATCTACAAGCCGGTCTGTAAAGGATGTGTCAATGTATTGGATAGTGCGACCAGTTGATACGGAATACACATACGGATATTGAGCTTTTGATTTTGTATGGGTGTAATTGACATCAAGCACTAATCCAGACAGGACCCCGGGCAAATACCAGAAATGAGTTTGCCAGTCAAGTTCCAGCCCATAAACTTTATTCAGGTAAGGGTTGTTTTCGTAAGTATATACCTGATACGTGGCATTAGGATTAAAATTCGCCAAATTCTGAGGCAAGTACATCAAGGCACCTGCCCCTTTGACAAAGAATTGCCACGAATATATCATATCGCTAATCTGTTTTAAGAACACACCAGCAGTCAACAATCCGATAGTGTTATTGTAGAAGGAAACATAGGCATCGTAGTTCCTTGAATGCGCAGGAACCAATCCACTGTTATTCCACCCGACTGAAATACCTGACAGATCTATTTTCGGGACGAAAGCGCTGTAGCTCGGATAAGCTAAAGTGTTCGTGTAAGAAAGCCGTACGTCTGCCCACGATAGCGGCTTATATCTTAAAGTTATGTCAGGCAGCCAATAGCCACGGTACTGAGTGATGGTCGTATCATAGTGGTTGTACGCATAATACGACTCAGGACTCGTAACACCGGCTACACCAGTATAGGATGTCTGAAAGGTTTGATATCTTGCCCCACCAATAACCGTAATTTGAGGACCAACATTCAGAGTCGCCATCGCATAAACTGCGTTAGGATTTTCATGTCCCGAATAGTTCGGTATGGTCGACCGATAGTTATCGTGGCCGTAATTACTCGGACCGATGGTCTGCGCAATCTCCTGTGCATTTCTTCGCAGGAATCCTGCCAACTGGGACATCATGCCGAGACTCACTGGTGCAGCCATTGTGTAGTTACCGTTGAGAAACTCACCGTAGCTGAACGTTGGATCGAGAAAGTTCGTGATTGGTATTTGAAAATTACCCGTCGGGAACGAGAAGTACGAATTGATCATGTTATCAAGAGACAGCGCACTACCGGAGTTAAGCAGTTGGGCAGTATCATACTCATCAAAGAGATATGATCTCGTCACATACCGGGATTCCCCTCCGAATTTTATTACGGCGGTGACTGCATCCGACAAATCCACGTTAGTTTTCAAGTCAAGTGATGCCGTGAACGCACGCGACCTGGACATGCTGCTGGTGTTATTAAGATAGTAGAGATAAGTCTCAGAGAAATTGCGGTCAGCAGCACTTACAACCGCCTGAGGGTTAACATTCTGCATACTGCTGAACTGACTAAGACCTCCGGATGTTTGCGAAAATGAGACTGCCCAGTTGTTGGGCGACTTGGTTTCAGAGTATGTGTGACCTAGTTTTATATCCAAATCAAAAATAGGCAGCTTTTGCTGAAAATCGAGGATGTTTGAAATCGTGTTCAATATATTGCTTGAACCTGACACCCCGTAATAAAGCATGTTGCCGCCGATACTGAAAGACTCTGACCGTTGTTGGATATTAGTGGTGCCGGAACTTAGGAAATTCATGAGTTTAAGAGCCCCTCCAGAGTACTCATAATCTAAATCAAGTGCACCGTTGTAAAGCATCTTGTCTCTAGGAATATCGAAAAGACTCACACCTGAAATGACGTATTGCGATGTACTATTCCCGAAATGGGTATACGAGCTTGATAACTCATTTGAGGTGAGGTTCATTCTCTCAACATCTATTTGTGCGAAAACACCTAATTTGTCATTCAACAGCCTATCCTCTACACTCCCGACATACTTGTAATTGTTGTACTTGTTATAAGCGTCCGAAAGATTATTGTAACCTCCCTGGACAAGCAGGCTATATTGTGGCACTCCTGGCTCCTTTACTTGTGCCTGCCGCAAATCGAAATTGACGACGCCTCCAATCACATTAGCATCCATGTCGGGGGTCACTGTCTTTGACACCTGTATTCCCGCAAGCATATTTGACGAGATCATGCTTAAGTCAGTGCTTCTATTGTTTGGATCCGACGAACCCATCTGAATACCATTGATCGTTATCTCATTATACTGTGGCGCAAGTCCTCGGATGACCACTTTATATCCTTCTCCCCCACTTCTAAGAACAAAGACTCCCGGTAGTCTGCCGACTGATTCAGCGGCGTTTGCATCCGGAAGTTCCTGAATTTTTGCCGCAGAAACCACGTTCATTATCTTGTTCGAAGAGAGCTGCTCGTTGATTGCCGCATTCTGGCCGCTCGCCTGCGAGGTAACAACAACTTCTCGACCTCGTACACCTACTGCTCGCAATTTGAAATCTAGCGTAAGGCTCACTCCATCCTTGATCTCGATGCGCTTCTCCTGCTGTTCATAGCCGACATAAATCACTCGAATCGTATACGAGCCCGGCGGTACGTTTCTGACCACATAGTTCCCATTGAGGTCGGTCGATGTTCCAATGCTGGTGCCTTTGAGCATCACGGTTGCTCCAGGAAGCGCCTCACCCGTCTGCGCGTCCTTCACTGATCCCTTGATACTTGAGCTGGCGGCCCGTGCAGTACTCCCCATGAATGAAATCAGCAGGACTACCATACATAGGACAGAAATGATAGCTCTAAACACTGTTACCTCTTTCCTCATCGTTTTTTGCTCCCTTTTGATCTGTGCCAAGTTGAACGACCACCAAATTCTTTGGTTCGACGAACCGCAAGTTCTCCACCGGATTATTTCACCGCCATCATTTTCTTTGTGTCAGTATAGATGTCTCGTCTATTACTTCCCTGGGAATAGTTCGCCGTCAATCGGTAGAAGTACACTCCGCTTGCAAACCTGCTCGCATCAAATGTCACAACATGACTTCCCGCATTCTCACGTTCATTCACCAATGTCGCCACTTCCCTGCCAAGCACAT
>JAMCXB010000059.1 GCA_023480735.1 Bacteroidota bacterium
TCGCCTAATGAGGCTTCGTAACTCCGATTACTCGAAGCCACGCTCATTCGGCTACATGACCTACAGGCAATTATCATGACAAGAACCTTTCATCTTGCTAGACTGTCCAAGCTTGCTTGGCGCACCATAGGGCACATTAACGAATAAATCTATGTTTTCTAATGTGTCTATGTGGTTAATCTATTGCTTTTTACAAATTTGTCGCACACCCGGAGTCGAGACTCCCGTTGTCATCCAGCTCAGTAATCAGTATATAAGGGAGTACCGCCCGCCTGCATTGTGCACAGACGGGCGGAGCTATGATTGATCGCCCACCCGGTTTGCAAACGATCGGGCGGACAAATTTGGTGATGTTTTTCAGGCGGCCTGCTTTGCGTCCTGCGCGCGGTTCAGCTCGGCTTCGATCTCTAGCTTCACCTCTTCGCCGACCACTACGCCGCCGGCTTCGGTCAATCCGTTCCAATGGAGACCGTAGTCGAAGCGGTTGACTTTCCCCCTGATTTCAAAACCGGAAACTTCCGTACCGCCGAAACCCTTCACCGTTCCGTTGTAAGTCGCGGTGAGCTTGATCGGCTTTGAGACGCCGCGGATCGTCAGGTCCCCGACGATTTCATATTCGTCGCTCTTCTTCGTGACGGACCGTGATACGAACGTAATCTTCGGATAGTTTGCCGCGTCAAAGAAATCGGCTGACTTCAGGTGACCGTCTCTCTGGTCGTTCTTTGTGCTAATACTGTTAACATCGGCTTCAAATTGTATTTTCGCGTCGGTGAAATCGGACTTCTCTGCCTCTACCGTCGCGTCGAAATTATTGAACTGTCCTGTTACACTTGAGACAACGAGGTGCCTCACTTTGAATTTAATCTCGGAATGTACCGGATCTATCTTCCAGACTGCCATTTTGTTTATCCTTTTATTTGTTAGTTATTCTCTGTCGTTAATTCTTTTACAATTTTCGTATGCTTCGCCAGCTTCTTGAGCTCGGCGAGCTGCTGGCGGACGATGGCTATCGTAGGTTCGTCAGCGAGGTGGCCGCTCGCGTCGAACTTGCTCTGTGCCTGGGCCACGAGTACTTCAGGCTTATTCACAGGGGTCATGTTCAGGAATTGGAATATAGGGCGGAAAGCGATTTGCATCCGAACTGTCCCCCACATTCCCTGAGTTGCCCCCATGAGGGCCACCGGTTTGCCTGATAACGGTGAGTCTTTAGCCCGTGACGCCCAGTCGATGGCGTTCTTGAGCGTGCCGGGGACGGAGTAATTGTATTCCGGCGACACGAAGACAAAGGCGTCGGCGCGGGAAAGGGTTTCCCGGAATTTCCGTACCGATTCCGGCAGCCCATCCGTCTCCAGGTCTGCATTGTACAACGGCAAGTCGCCCATCCCGGCAATTTCCATGGTTACACCATCCGGCAGCAGGTCAAGCGTCGAGTTCAGCAACTGCGTGTTGAATGACCCTCTTCTTAGACTTCCCGAAATCCCTACGAAATGTATTTCATCTCTCATATTGGTTTTATCCTCTTATATGTGCGTTTTGAAACTCAGAGCCTTTCTTTGAGCGTGAGACCGAACTTCTTCAGGAGTGCGGCGAGCTTCGATATCTCTTCGTCCGATAAGGCAGAATAGACCAGATCTGTGACGAACTTCGCGTGGCGTATAAAGATGTCATCGAAAAGTTTCGTCCCCTTGTCGGTTAATTCCACTATGTAGGCACGCCGATCATCCTGCGCCTGCTTCCTTTCGACCAGGCTCTCCCTGACGAGGTTGTCCACAACTACGGTCATGTTCCCCCCTGAAGAAAGGTTCTTCGAGCAGAGCTCGCCGACTTTCATCGGGCCAAGGTGTCCGAGCGCCTCAATAACGCCGAATTGAGCCTCCGTTAGGCCGTATGTGGCGATATCGCGCACGGTCAGCGTGGACATCGTGTTTGACGCCCTTGCAAGCTTCACCCATAAGTCGAGCGCCTGTTCCGCTTTCCTGCCGTATTTCCTCGTCGTCGTCATTTGAAGTATCCCTAATTCATACCTTTCGAATTCTAATATAACTAATTAGTAATATACTGTCAAGTGCCGGATGCAGTAGGCTTGACTTCTGGCTGCCGTCCCCGTAAAATAAACAAAAAGGTATATGAACAGACAGTCCGCGTCGGCTCTATTTTCGCTCCTTGCCTTAGTCCTATTGGCGGTCCCTTCCTCAGCACGAGAGCCTCGGACAAATCTCAGGCTTAGTCCGCACGAAGGATTGGGCCACCATCCGGTCGGATATCAGCAAAGTCACGTTCCGAACCTTGCCGCCTTAGAAGGCGGAGAGATTCCACTGCGATACGCAATTCTCAGCGAAGCAAAGCGTGATTATACTTTCGTTGTCGTTGACGACGGTCTCCTTCGGAGGCACGAAATGCCGAACCAGAGGGGCGACGAAATTGAAGCCGCAACTCCAACACTCGCCGTCATCTCGGACAACCATCGGGCCGGACCGGCTTCCGAGGGTGAATCGGCTGCCGTCACTACCCCTGCCCCGGCGTCATTTAACGTCGCGCCTCTTGTCTCATACAATACGGAAGATCCTCCTTCCCATTCACGCAAATACCTCGAATCAAAGAAATAGTCTGCGGTCCTAACATCTGATCAGGGAACCCGGAGAGCTTATTCTCTTCTCTCTTTTAGGACGGATTCCCTCATGTCAAACTATCAGCAAACCCAAGACGTTTTGACCGGCATTCCCCGGATCACTGGGATGCAGATTGGAGAAAAGTTATGAACTGCAAGACTATCAACAGGTATATCGCCGCAGGGATCTTCCTGCTAACGCTCGGCCTGTATTCGATGACGGCCCAGCCAACTGTAGCCTACTGGGATTGTGCCGAATACGCCGCAACTGCACCTGCTCTCGAGGTTCCACATCCGCCCGGCGCTCCGCTCTTCACGCTCGCCGGACGCATCTCCGATATGGTGCCCTTCCTAAGCAACCCGGCATTCGCGTACAACCTCCTTTCTTCATTGGCAAGTGCCCTAACGATAATGCTCCTATATCTAATAGGAGTCAGGGTCATATCGAGATGGAAAGGCTTCCCCTCTGATTCACCAGGCAGTATGTTAGTATTTGGATCCGTAGCGATCGGTGCACTTACTTACGCGGTGACTGATACGTTCTGGTTTGACGCCGTCGAATCGAGTCTCTTTGCTTCCAGCATGTTCTTTGTTTCACTTGTCCTCTGGCTCTCGCTTGTCTGGTTCGAGAATTCCGGGAAAGGCGGCGCTCACGAATATCTTCTCCTCATCGCCTACCTCCTGGGACTTTCGATTGGAATTCACCAGTTGTGCTTGCTTCCGTTTTTCACCGTCGCGATCATTATCTATTTCAGATATTACGAGTTCGAGTGGAAGAGATTCCTGAAGTTCGCCATCGTGACAGTTCTCGGGTTCATGGTGGTCTACCCGGGAATTGTCAAGTGGCTTGTGGTCGGCCTCTCGGGGAAATTCAGTCTTGGTCCAATCGGCCTGAACAACAGCCCATTGGTCAAGGTGATGACGTTCGGAACAATCGCCACGGCGGCATATTCCGCGTACAAGGCGGAAAAAGCGAGGCGATGGGTATTGAGCACCGCAATCCTCGCTGGTTCACTCGTGCTTCTTGGGTACTCAACTTACACACTCGTATACATCCGTTCGAACTCGCATCCCGCCATAAATGAAGATGACCCTGCTAGCTTGAAAAATCTCGCCGGCTATCTCGACAGACAACAATACGGCAAGCAGCCGCTCTTTTGGCCAAGAAGGTGGAGCCCTGATCCGAACGCCAGGAAGAATTACTTTAAGTATTCATCCGACTGGGATTACTTCTGGTCTTATCAGGTTGGTCACATGTTCCTTCGTTATATCGGGTTCAACTTCATCGGCAGGTCAGGCGACATAAAGGACGCACCCGTTGCGATGTTCAGATCGTCTGCCCGGTGGACGGGGGGCGAGAAGGGCTTCCCAGCCAGATATTACGCGATTCCTCTCATCGTCGCGCTCATCGGGCTCTATTATCACTTCAAGAGGGACTGGAAGTTCGCGCTCGCGTTCCTGACGCTCTTCGTCGTCATGGGGTTTGCTCTTGTCGTCTATTTCAATATGGCGGACCCGCAGCCAAGGGAACGGGATTACTTCTTCGTCGGGGCGTTCTTTACGATTGCCCTTTGGGTGGGAATCGGCGCTTCGGGTATAATAGATTATGCGACCGATCTTATTCGGAACAAGAAGCTGAAGCCCGCGGGTATTGGGATTGCCGCATTGGGAATTCTCGCAGCGGTGCCGTTCAACATGTTCCACCAGAACTTGTTCAGTCACGACAGGCATGACAACTATGCGCCATTCGATGTCTCTTACGACATCCTGCAATCATGCAAGCCGAACGCCATCCTCTTTACTGGGGGAGACAACGACACGTTCCCTCTTTGGTATCTGCAGGAGGCCCTTGGTGTGAGAACCGACGTGCGGATAGTCTGCCTCAGCCTCGCGAACACGGATTGGTATCTTCTCCAGCTCAAGCATGAGAGACCACACAAGGCGATGGAAGTACCGATCAGCCTGCCGGACAGGGAGATAAGGGAGATTGCTGCAGCCGGCGGTGTGCAGTGGACTCCCAGAGCCATGAGACTCGATGTGCCGAAGGAAGTTTACGAGAAGTTTGGCATCTCGGACACTGCCGTCGCCGACAAGGGCTATGTCCGGTACACCGTCAATCCTACGCTCGGCCAGGGAAACTTTAGAGCGTTGCGAGTCCAGGATGTGGTGATCAACAACATCGTTCAGACGAACAAGTGGCAGCGGCCTATCTGCTTTGCCGCCACCGTCGCCCCGTCGGATATGGTAGGCCTTCAAGGATACCTTATGAGAGAAGGGCTCGTTTATGAGCTTACCCCTGCATTTCACAGCGATTATTACTACACCAGCATCGATGTCCCCATAACCCAAGAGTGCGTGTTCAACGAGACGCATAAAATTTATACGAAACCGCATTACGGGTTCATATATAAAGGGCTCGACAAGCCTGATGTGTACTATGACAATAACACAAGAGGAATCATATCCGTTATCAGGGATTCGTTTCTCATACTGGCTTCCGATTACCAGTCCCTGGGAAAGAACAAACAGTGCGTATCTACACTCGACATGATGACCTCGAAAATTCCGTTGGCGTCACTGCCCATGGATTACGGGAAGATGAGCAGCGTGGCGAGACTCTATTACATTGCTGGCGACTCGGCCATGTTTAGAATGTACGCCGATGCGAGCGAGAAGGACGCCCTTGAGGCATTGGCCTCCGATCCGTCCGGCCAAGAGGAGGGGACGAGCCCTTACGCGGTTCTTCTTGGCCTTTATGATATGGAAGGGAAATACCGTGAGGCTATTGATCTCCTCAAGCGGGCAAAGGAAGTGTTTCACAACGCGCGCGGGATCGACGAGAGAATCGCACAGCTTGAAGGTCTGCTGGAAAAGAAACCGTCGCACTGACAACGCGCCGGGGTCAAAAGGCGGCGGCAGGTGGACCGGGCACTATTCAGAAAAAATCACGGCGCGCATAGCCGGCTCTCCCGGTCCGCTTCTTCCTTTTTTGACTTTTTACTTTTGACTTGTCACCCCTTCACCACCGCCAGCGGCTCGAGTTTGACGATCGGCTCGACGAGGTCCTCCTGTTCCCGCATGACCACATCTATATCCTTATATGCACCGCTCGCTTCGTCGAGATCGCCTACTCCGCGGAGGGCATGAAGTATCCCTCGTTCTTCAAGTTTGCGCCGCTCTTCATGGAGGTTCAAAGACCTTCTCGCCTCATTCCGCCCCATTTTTCTTCCCGCGCCATGGCTGCAGCTCATGAACGACTCCGGATTACCCTTCCCTTTTACGATATAACTCGGGGTTCCCTGTGAACCCGGCACGATTCCGATCTCCCCCTCGTAAGCGGACGTCGCCCCCTTCCTGTGCACCCAGACGTCCCTTCCGAAATGACGCTCAAGCCTGGCGTAGTTGTGAGCAATATTTATCATGTCGTCGAACGAGGCGGCCCCCGAAGTGCAATCGTGGACAATCCCTTTTATCCTGTCCATCATCAGCTTTCGGTTCGCAAATGCAAACTCTATGCAGTACTGCATCTCACGCTTATATGAATCCCCTTCTTCGGTGTCGACTGGCAGGTAAGCCAGCTGCCATCCCTTCGGGATCGCCGGGGCGTGCTTCTCAGTGAACGCAATCGCAAGTTTGTTGTAAAACTCCGCGTTTTTCAGGCCTATGTTTCGGCTCCCCGAGTGAACCATTATCCAGATGCGGCCGTCATCCCCCTTCTGGATCTCGATGAAATGATTGCCACCTCCCAGAGTGCCGATCTGCGTCAGAGCGGATTTGTATTCCTGCTCCACGATACGGCTCTTCCCCTTTACCTCCGGCATAAGTGATTGGTCCTGTGCGTCCTTGTGATGAGTGAATCCGACCGGAATGGCCCGCCGGACCTCCGACACTATTTCCTTGAGAGTCTCACGCCGGATTTCGGTCAGCGAAGTCCTGACGGCGCACACTCCGCAGCCGATATCGACACCAACGGCATTAGGGATAATGACTTCTTCCGTCGCGATCACACCGCCTATCGGCATCCCGTAGCCCTGGTGTGTATCGGGCATGAGGCACACCTGTTTGAACGCAAATGGAAAGTGCGCCAAGTGCCTCGCCTGTTCGAGGGCCCCCTCCTCTGGTTCGCCGCACCAGCTCTTTATCAGAAGGGAATTTTCTTCGCGTATCGTCTTCATGAAAATCAACTCTCCGAACTCTCTACTATCCTAACATATCCGCTCTTATTCTTCAAGAAACGATCACGGCGAACGGAGACTGGACCGGCCAGTTCTGGCATGCCTTAGCAGATATGGATTTCACGAGCTCGCTAATTGGCATGCCATGCTGTCGCTCCGAGTTTCTTGAGATTCTCGTTCTCTTTGATGTCGAAAGTCAGCACCTCCCTCTCCTCCGCCAGGATCTCATCTGCGAAGGCGAGCGTTCGGCTGTTTGCCGCGGCGTGGAGAATAAAGAGTCTGTCTGATGCGGCAGCGACAAACTTGTTCCGCGTTTCGGCAGTGCTCTTTGTCGGACGCCTCTGTCTTGCACCGAAAGGAGAAACAAGCAATAACCTCCCCTCTTCGATCGGCACCGCCCATTCTCGTTCCACACGCATGTTCTGAATCCCGCGCGCCGGACAGATGACGATGGGCTGCTCCCCTTTCAGGAAAATCTCCAGGCACATTTTCTCTACCGGAGTCTGAAAGCCGCCGATGATCGGAGTCCCATTTTTTCGGAGATCGGCGGCGAAGTCGTGACTCTTCCTGAGAACCATTCCCGGGAATTTTCTGGAGCAGAACAGTGCAAGAAGCTTGCATTTGAGGATCTCGGCATTGCCGATCGTCCACACGGCTGGGAACCTCTCCAAATCCCAGTCATCAGTCATGTTGAGGAAGTAAGCAGGTTCTTTTGAGTATTCTAATTTTCTTACATCAAATGGCCAGTTTTTTCCGGATGTGTTCGGAGTCACTACATTACGCGGCTCCTCATCATCGCCACGTTTCCCGGCCCTACGCGTCAAATCAGGTTCAGTCATTTTGGTCCCTCCTGACAAGTGGATGTTCGCGATTGCCTACCGAGCAAATCCAATAAACGCCGGCACAGGCTTGCAGTCGCCGGAGCGCTCACGACCAAGATTAAGGTAATGCAGAAGATAATGCAAACTGCCTGAACCTGGAGGGCGTGCGACAAAAATGCAATGACATGAAGCAAGTAATCTTGAGATTCCGGGTGCCGTGACATATTGCAGGCGACCCCGTCCCGCTTCCTCATATAGTAGCAAATTTCTCACAGACCCGAGCCTGCCGGAGCCACGCATGCAGTCATGAACCATCCTGGAATTGCGGCAGAATTCTTTAAAGATGTCTTAACGTTCCGGTAATGGTCTCACGATCGATCCCTTCATAACTTTAATCAATTTCAGATGCAGTGCGGTTCTTGCACAAGTCCACACTGCGGGAGGAGGCCTGGAATTTTCACGAAGAAGAATAGTTCCTTCAAAATTGCGTACTACCTACACAACAACGCAGGGTAGGTCTATTCCTACCGGGTAGTCGAGTGATGGTATCACCAAAAAAAGGGAAGAAATGATTGAGGTATTAATGCCTGGTTCGAAAGACTACTCCGAATACGAGTCTCGGGGGACCGGAATCAACAGATCGCTCGATGAACATTTGCATATCGCAAGGTTCACAATTGATAATGCACCTGTGAGTATCTTCAGAGTCGGGGATGACAGACGGATCCTGGACGTGAACGGCTTCGCATGCAGGGAGCACGGCTACACTTATGAGGAGCTTTGCGGGATGGATATGCTCGCAATCAATACGATGCTTACTCCGGATACTTGGGCCGATCTGAGAAAGTCCGCCGACATGGTGAGATTAAGGACGTTTGAGTCAGTACACCAGCGAAAGGATGGGACTCGCTTTCCAGTCGAAGTATCGATTGGGGCACATGAATACAACGGAAAGAGATTCACCGTATCGTTCGTGCATGACATCACGGAACGGAAACGCGCCGACTTGGCGCTTGAGGAGGCTGAAGAGTGGTTTCGGGCAATGTTTGAAAACATCGTTATCGGTGTATACCAGATCACACCGGACGGGAGGGTGCTGAATGCCAACCCCGCCCTTGCAAATATGCTGGGATACGATAATACCCACACGCTTGTGAAAAGCAATCTGAGAGAGAACAATCTAGGACCAGACCACTTGCGCACAGATTTCATAAACACAATCAGGGCTAACGGACAAGTCGTCGGGCTTGAGAGTCCCTGGAGGAGATTGGACGGGTCAATCGTGTGGGTCCGCGAAAGCGCACGCGCGATAAAGGACACCACCGGAAATGTCATGTACTACGAAGGCACCGCTGAAGACATTACTTATAGAATGGAAATAGAAGAAGCTCTTAGGAGAAGCGAGGAAGAGTACAGGACATTCTTTGAAGAGGACGTTACCGCGGTAATGACAGCGTCCCCTGATGGTACAATAAAAGCTTGCAACCCCGCCTTTGTCAAATTGTTTGGGTTCAGATCGCGTGATGAGGCGCTCGCCGCAAAGGTAATGGAGATTTACCCCGGCAGCGATGCGTACGAACAGATGATAGGTCTGCTGGAAGAAAGGAAAACTCTCTCCGATCACGAGTTGGAGCTTAGAAAACGCGATGGATCACCAGCCTTTGTCAGGGCAAACTTTTCGGGGGTATTCAATGACAACGGCGACCTGATTCAAATCAAGCAATACTTCATCGATGAGACGAAACGGAAGTCGCTGGAACAACAGCTCATTCAGGCGCAGAAACTGGATGGTATCGGAAGGCTGGCGGGAGGAGTGGCACACGACTACAACAACATTCTCGGTGTCATTCTCGGATATAGTGAATTGGTGATGGGCAGGCTTCAGCAGGAAGACCCGCTCTACCACCAAATGGAGGCGATCATAAGTGCGGCTAATCGCGGTACCGAATTGACCAGGAGGCTTCTCGCCTTCGCTCGGAAAGAAATTGTATCGCCAAAAGTTGTCAATCTCAATTCATCCATTGAGTCCATTCAGAAAATGCTCCAAAGACTCATTGGTGAAAATGTCAGGCTTTCTTTTACGCCATGTAACGATCTATGGGATGTAAAGATCGATCCGACACAATTCGATCAGATACTTATCAATCTTGCAACAAATGCACGAGATGCGATAGATGACATTGGAACAATAACTATCGAGACTTCAAACGTTACGATAGACGAACGTTTTGTCCACGGCCACATGGATTTCAATCCTGGCGATTATGTACTGCTCCTTTTTACCGACAGCGGAAAAGGGATGGACCGGGAGACGAAGGGAAAGATCTTCGAGCCTTTCTTCACGACGAAACCGAAGGGCGAGGGTACCGGACTCGGTCTTTCCACTGTCTATGGGATAATCAAACAGAACAACGGCAATTTGAACGTTTACAGTGAGCCTGGAAAAGGGACTACCTTCAGAATTTACCTGCCGCGCTTCGTCGGAGAAAGAAAAGAGGCAGAACAGAAGCAGCAGCCTGAGCCTCTTTCCGGCACAGGTACGATTCTTGTCGTCGAAGACCAGGCAGACCTGCTTGACCTTGCAAGGAACAGTCTGGAGTCGTTCGGATATAAGGTAGTCACGGCCTTATCTCCCGGCGAAGCGGTCTTACTTTGCGGAACGTACCGGGACGAAATTAACATGTTACTCACCGATGTCGTCATGCCCACAATGAATGGAAAAGAACTGAGATCGAGGGTTGAAAAGATAACGCCCGGTATAAAGACCCTTTTCATGTCAGGTTACACGGCAAATATCATAACTGACGGCGGCATGCTCGATGAAGGGATAGAATTCATACAGAAACCTTTCACGCCGCGGACCCTCGCTAAAAAGGTGCGTGATGTGCTGGCATCAAGATAACGGAGGATTATTAATGAGAGTCTCGAACTCGTTCATAATTTCAGCTCTTCTTATCAGTTCTTGCATCACAAATGTAAGGGCGCAATGGCTGCAGGCAAGGACAACAGGGCTACACAGCGGAGACATCAGCGCATGGTTGTATTCGGTGTTTTTCCACTGGAAGATGATGGTATCACCTGGGGAACTATCGGCCAGGGGCTGCGATCGACAACCGTGTGTGCCCTGGTAATCAGCGGACGAAGCGCTCTTGCCGGCACCTGTATGGCACCCGTCTTCGGATCAGGCGGAGCATAGTAGCAAGCCCCTGCATCGACGCGGCGCTGATACACCATCGTAACGACATTCGGATGCTGCATCGCAAAAACGGTCGAACTGAGCGTGATCCCCAAACTATCGAACAACGCTTTCGGAAGTATGTAACCCGATGTAGAGGATGGGTCGATATAAGCGAAGCTCTTTCCGCTCAGGTCCTTGAGAGAATTTATCCCCGAACCATCATGTGCAAATAATCCGTCAATACCGTTGCATTCGACGAAATCGTCTTTGCATCTACCGATGGGGTGAAATAAAACCTGATGGGATTTGAATATGATCCGAGCGATCCCTCATTCGCCTGTCGAATGGAAAGGGCAATCACAAATAAGCTTATGTTAACTCAAGCCGGTGGGCTCCCGCGATGCTACATAAACCACTTCCGCTGGTTGTGCACGACGTCGCCAAACTCTCTCATGAACTTCAAATCATCTTCATCCAGCGGCCCTTTGCGCACCGCCTCTATGTTCTCGCGCAACTGACGTCCATTCCGCGGCGCCGTGAGGACAGTGTGGACATGCGGATTAGAGAGGACGAACCGGTAACATTCGCCCGCAGTCGGCACCCGCACATTTTTCGGCATATTCCGCGGACGGCGAAGAAGATAAGTCCAGCGCGTGGCGGTATAACTGATGATGCCCGGATTGTGCAGGCCGAGGAACGGGAAGATATCCTCTTCTGCCCCGCGATGCGCAGCATGAGTGCATTCACACTGCCATCCGAGGCAAGCCTCCCGAGAAATTTCCTGTTATGGCAGGAGATTCCGATTGCTCTTACCTTTCCTTCCTCCCTGAGCTTCAGCATGTCTTCATAAACCCTTGGGGTAAACTGTTCCGGCTTCATGACTCCCTGGAACAAAAAGATGTCGATGTAATCCGTCTTAAACTGACGCAGACGTTTCTCAAAGGTCTTCCGAACATCCTGTGGCCGCCAGACATAATTGTACGCACCGGTCGCGAGTACAACCCGCTCACGGTTAGTCGACATGATTCCACTCAGCGCACGTGTCATCTGCCTGTCGATGCCGAATGCGAAGAAGAGATTGATTCCCTCTTCGAAGGCGGTATGTACGGCCTTCTTTCCCGGCCAATAAGTCGCCGCCATGCCGAGCGGCCCGACGCCGATTCCGGTGCTGCCGAAGGGACGGGACTCTAATCCGATGGACATGTTATCACCTATCTCTATGTGAAACCTCCTTAGAAATTCTTCGCGCAACGGCTACTGCTTCGCGCAGTCTATTTTTCGATGATTATTTTCGCTGTCTGGCGAGTGCTCTTGGTTCTCACCATAACAAGGTAAACTCCCGCCGCGACATCCCTCGCATAATCGCTCTTTCCATCCCAGAAAACGGCATGGTCACCGATCATTTGACTTCCATCCTGCAATTTTCTCATTCGCCGACCGAGCAGGTCGTAAACGATAACAGAGACTTGCGAGTTGACTGGCAAGTGATAAGTTATAAAGGCATAGTTCCCGGCGGGGTTGGGATAGACTGAAAGAGATGTCAGCGAAGATTCCTGCCCGCGTCTCCCCTTAACGGCCAAGGGAACCTCTCTCACTATCGCCGTGTAACTTGCGGAATCAACTCTGCTCCCGTTCTTGAGAACGACCAGAACAAGATGGAATGTATCAGTTTTGAGCTGCCAAATCGTATCGCACGGTATGAACTCAGTATCGTGTGACGCGATATTCGTGAGCATCAAGTCAAAATCGCAAACATGGAGCGAATCGCTCACCAGAAAATATACCCATCCAATGTATGCTGTCCGACCGAGCGAGTCAGGGATGTAAATACCGGTATTAAATCCAGCTGAAACAGTTACGCTGTCGACGAAGCACCGGCTGGTATCGACGGAAAAGACAACCAAGGGAGAAGTACATCCGCTCACGATTGAGATCGTGTCCACTGCCGGGAAACGATGCACTATTTGGGCCGAAGCCGTCTCCAGAAGAAGGATGAGGGACAACAGCGTCAGACCGGCAGCGTGCTGCAGAGCACCGATCCAGTGTTTAATCGATTTCATCTTTTCCTCCTGACAAATCATTGCTGGTGCTGCAGTACCCACCACATTCGACAACTCGCCTGGATGCTTCAAGGCCCGACTCGACAGGAAAAATTTATGCATCAACATGGGCGAAGTCAAGTGAGACCGCAGTTCAATAATCCCCACAATTCTCCGCCACTCGACCCCTTACGCCGTTTCCTGAAACCGCAAATTTGAATATCATCATCTCGGGATTCTTAAGAAATAGCAGAAAGTGTTTAATTACTCAGGTCTGAATTCTCCGCCGCTTGTCCGAAGGACCACTTCATGGCGGAGTCATTCCGGCCCCTCTTTGGGCGGGGTGAACTCCAGCTGGAATCCAGAAACTGGATGCCGGCGTTCGCTGGCATGACAGAAAAATACCTCGACGCTTGAGTCGAGAAGTTTTCGTTTACAGCAAAGTCCATCGCCCTTGCTATTATGCCGCCATCATCGGCAAGCACCCCTTTCGTTACAAGATTCACTTATACCTCCAATGCCTTCTGATTAGTTCAAGTTAATAAACACAACGCGGAGTGGCACACCGACTCCATATTTTGCTGTCGTGTGTGGATACTCTGAGTTTGATTCGGAATTGTGCACTAACTTATTATCAATAAGACTTGCGGAGCAGACCGATCATGAAACGTTATGAGTTTCAGCTGGACATATCGTCTGAAGAGTTTCTGAATTACTATCGCGGCACGGCAAAACAAGCGGTCGTGCATCTTGCGAGCGGGCTGAAAATCCAGTTCCCTGCATCGTTGCTGCAGCGATTTGTGACATCCGGAGGAATACAAGGCAGATTCGTCCTGACGTGCGACGACGATTTCAAGAACGCAAAACTCCAGCGCTTGCCCGCCAGATAGATTTGGAGATTGAATGCCGGCGCACGACCACCCCACGACTCTTCTGATTCCGAGCGATCCGGAATCACCCGGCGCGGCCTGTTAATTCGCCGGACGAAGTCCGGGACTATCACATCGTGGGGCGAGAGGCCCGCACATCTCAACGACCGGTTACTTACTCGTCCTCCTCAACCCGCCACGGCGTCATGAATCCGCGGTCCGCAAGAGACGTCATGATGTCATTTGCCAGCACGCCGATCTTTCACTTGTCGCGGTCGATTTCGGGTAGGCTCTCCATGCTGTTGCTGTCGCGGTACAGCTTCACACATTCACCAAGATTGCCCTCACCGATGAATTATCTGATTCACTCCTTTTCCTATAAAGCTCCATCCCAAGCAGCGCCTGGTCGGGATACTCCTCGAGGAGCCTCACACATTCATCGAGCTTCTCCTCCGGAATAACAGTAAATCCATCCCCCCGCATTTCGATCTCAGCGGTGTAGACCGTACGGTCCAGCTGCGACCCGTTTGCATTGCTATTTTCATCCGTACCGGCCTCATGTACCCTGTTTGAAATCCCACCGTTCGAAACGGTTACTCGACCGTGATGAACCTATCCTTGCTGGTCATGCAGATGCCGCAACGTGCCGGCCCTTCCTTTTCATAAGTGCTCCCGCAGGTCGTGCACACTTGATACTTTGGCGCAAGATTATTGCCCTTACCGGCTTCGAGGGCCTTCAGAGCCTCCTCATAGAGGGCCTTATGCTTCAATTCGGTCTTGTGGGCATAGTTTTGAAGCTAATCAAAGCTATAGTGACCCTCGCCTCGCTGCCATCCTTGATTAAGCCCGAATGGGCGGCTTCAATCCGCCTTCGCGTTCCGCTTCGGCGAACGAGAAGGTTGGGTGTGATTCCCCGCCGCTTGCGGCGGGACAGGGTTCGGGGCCTGCCCCGATGTTCATACCATTGATTCGTGAGCCAGTTTGTATGTCCCAGCTGATTTCATGATGGCCTGCTTAGCCGAGTGGCTCGGTTCCCAACCGAAGCTTTTCACAAATTTACCTTCCAGTTCCTTATAAGTCTCGAAGAAGTGTTCGGCTTCGCGCAGGAAGTGTTTCGGAACATCTGTTATCTCAGTCACATCATTGTACCGTGGATCCAGGGACGGAACCGCGAGTATCTTGCTGTCCGACCCCTTCTCATCTGTCATTACCAAGACCCCCACCGGCCTCGCGCGCAGTAAGAGCCCCGTTTGAAGCGGCTCTTCATTCAACACCAAAACGTCGAGAGGATCCCCGTCGTCCCATAGCGTCTGCGGTATGAACCCGTATGCGGTAGGATAGTGGACTGCGGAGTACAGGACGCGGTCCAGCCTGAAAACCTCGAGTTTGGCGTCATATTCTATCTTAGTGTGTGTCCCTTTCGGTATTTCAATTACAACATTTACTTCTTCGGGTGCATTTTCACCGATTGGCAGTTCCTTTAGATTAGGCATGTTTCCTCTCTTAACATTTCTTCGCGGTTCAATCTGTTCCTCCTTTCCGGCGAATCTTTACCGGTCTCCATCATGATTCATCAATTTCTGCAGGGAAATAAATTTTCGGATGACAACGGCTTTAAAAGTGAAATTGGCAAAGCCGGGTATTAGATGTAAAACAAAAAGACCGCCTGATTTGTTCGATACTTCGTGCATTCCCCCGGTACCCTCTGAAAAGAAACGGAGAAGGTTACGTCGCGTACCGACCGGTCGATAGATCAAACAGGCTCAGACGCGATTCTTGCGGCTATCCTAAAGCCGACTTTAATTCATCGAGCGTATCAAGATAAAATTCGTTCAGGAATTTTTCATCATACAGAGAGCCGAACTCTTCAAGTTCCTTGCGGGGAATCTCGCTTATTTGTCTCCCCCTTATCAGCGTCTCGTTCGTCCACGCTTTCGCTTTCCTGCTCGGGCCGGCCCATTTTCCCAGTTCGTTCAACTCAGAATCGAAAAACACGGCAGTCGGAACTACCCTCTTGCCGCTCGTCTGGTAATGATCCATTAGAGCCCCGTTGCGGTCTCTGAAGAAGAACCGGACACTCGTTCCAGGCAAACGCTCGGTCAACCTGACTATCAGCGGCACATTTTGCGCGCAATCCGGACACCAGTCCTCAGAAATACAAACGATTGTCATCGGCCCCTTTTCCCTGAAGAATTCCGTTGATTTTTCAGGCACTGTGACCCGCCCGTATATCGATTTCATTCTTTCGACATTCTTTTTGCAACCGGCAAGATATTCATTCCAATTTAGGCCCTTTTTTATCCACTCGCCAATATTGAAAGGCGACTTGATCGCGGTACTTTTGAGTTCAGAAGAATTATTCATTACATATAACCCTGTTTGGCTTGTTTCTCAGGCTTGATTCAATCCCGAAGCGTCTCACTTATGTGTATAATCACATCACTTCTCTACTTCTTATGCCCCGTCCCCATTCGTCTGCCTGTCCTGCTTCCACCGGATATGAGTTAGATAGTCGTAGGCTCGCAAATTCATGGGCATTTATAGACGACGGCGTAGTCGAAACGCACAGACGGGCAGCTCTTGACAAGGTTATGTCACTCAATGTTTTCAACACTCCTTTCAAGTTAAATTTCATTTGGGCAGATCAGAGGCATACCCAAACCGCCCCGCGAGGCTCAAGACAGCCGGCCATCAAGACAAGAGATGAAGAGTAAAAGAGATTCCCTTGCTAAGATATCACCATTAGGCCCTCGGCTCGCAAAGCTCGTTCGCAAACAATCGTATCATTTCATTCTTTCGATTAAAAACACAAACGTCAAATTGTCGGTTCCAAGCCTGACCATAAAGCACTAAAAATAACATCGAAGAGAGAAACGCATCATGCCCGTTCGACATCATTGTTGTACCGCATTCCTGTGAGTTCAACGACAAAAACCGCCAGTACGGGGACGTATTCCAGAAGAAGCACAACCGGATATTCTTTCCAAACTCCTGTCAGTTGATAATTCGCGACTGTAATCAACGTCAGGCTTACGAGGCTTACATACAGGATACCGCTCCATCTCGCTTTGATTGGGAGTAGTATTGCCAGCCAGCTGAGATACCATGGATGAACTACCGGAGAAAATATCAAGAGGAGAAAAATCGAATTGTAAACCTTCGTCAGGAAGTCTTTACGGCTGAACAAAACGAGCAGGAAAACCAGTATGAACAGCACGCCGCATACCGACCTCGATATCTGGTTGTCGCGTATGATTGCGTTGAGGAGGTCAAAAACGATTCCGTTGAATGTCCAGTTCTCCGTAAACTTCAATAGAGCTTGGAAAGGATAACCCGAGAAGACAAACGGGACATAAGCCAACGCGCAGATCCCAACAGGGATGAGCACCACCTTGATACGCTCATAGAAATCCTTTTCTATGAAGAAGAACAAGGGAATCAAGATCAAACCAGTCGGCTTAACGCAGATTGAAAGGGCGATAAAGACATAGCTTAGCATCTTCTTGTTGTCAAGAAAAAAGAAAATCGAATATACAAGCAGGGTGATTCCAAACCCATCCACATGACCGTCGACGAAGAATTGAAACAACGGGAGCGGGCATAACGCATATATCAGGATATTTTTTCTGCTCAGCTTCAGCTTCTTAATGATTAGGTAAATACCATAAATCGTCATCATCTCGAATATGAAAAGGAGAGCTTTGATCCCCAAGAAACTTTCACCGGCAACTTTATACGCAACATAGAATAGCCCTTCCGCTACCGGTGGATACATCGTCCTCATATCGGCGAAATTTACGCGCGCAGGCAGAACCTCGGAATGGAGTCTTGCAAGTGCGGGATCATCGGGCGCATATCTATAGGGGTTGATTCCATTTGCCATTACCTTGCCGTCCCAAAGATAGCGGTAGTAGTCGTCGGACCCTGTCGGGTTAACGGCAATAAGCGACATTCTCAAGAGCACCGAGACTCCCAGTGTCACCCAGATGTATCTGGACGGAATCTCGTGCTTCAATATGAAACCGCAAATCAGGATAAATAGCAGCGAGGCGGAAATGTAAATGAATGAGTAGACGATGATTGGTTTGTACCGGAGGAACGGGATGAATAGAAAGAGTAAAATGAAGGTCGCAATAAGCGAGACAAAATACAGCTTCTTCGTACCCTTCATTTATCTTTTACCGTCATAGTGAGTCAAAGATAATCAAGCGTATTCTGACCAACAAGAAGTTACTGACCTGGGGGTGTGCGACAAATTTGTAAAAAGCAATAGATTAACCACATAGGCACATTAGAAAACATAGATTTATTCGTTAATGTGCCCTATGTGCCTATGTGTTTTATATTTTTGTCGCAGACCCCTGACCTGGCGCAACCGCCCACACTACGCAATTTCAGCCAGGCAAGACATATAACCGGCCGGCGCATCTTTTAAGGCACTTGCATAACAAAGCTCACGAGTGCAACTGTCTCCAACTGGCTTGCCTTTTACCCCTAAAACATGAAGTTCAGCCAAACAAAGACAACGCACAATTCCGCGCTGGAATCACGGTATCTCGACAACAAAGTAATCGGCACTTATAACCGAGGAGACATTGTATTCAGAGAGGAACGCCGGGACAAAGAACGACTCGCCTCTGGAGAATCGCCGGGCATTGTCGTTACCTTCCTCAGCCCAGCGGACTTCAACTTCACCCTCAAGGACGAGGCAGACCGACGGCCTGCCGTTGGATCTGAAGTTTCTGTTCGAACCCTGTCGCTTGTGAAAACGAGTGATCCTGAATTCTTCAGCCTTCGTTTCGTAAGTAACCTCGTCCATCTTCTGTTCGGAGTTTATCACCCTGCACTCCGCAAAATCATACTTCACAATATTGAGGAGAGTCGCCACATCTTTGAACTTGTTCGTAAGTCCAGCCCTGACGACGTTGTCGGAATTGGCCATACACTCTACAATGTTTCCCGACAAGTAGGCGTGCGGGACTCCTGCATCCGTAAAGATTGCCTGTCCCGGCTTTAGTTGAACCATATTGAAGAAGAAAAACGAAAAGAGTCCTACATCGGGACCGAACATATCGTATTGCGCGAGGAACTGCGCTTCTTCTGGAGCGGGCATTTCCTTGGTAGACAACCGACTACGGATTTTCCGAATGCACGCCGCGAGCTTTTCTCTCTCTTTGGCGCGCCGCATAATATCGGCGTATAATTCGCTCACCGATTTCTCGAGGTCCGGACTGTTCCCGGCAGCGAGCGCTCTGTCGAACAGGCGAGCATCTACATACTCGCTTAGCTCCGGAACCATCCTCAAACTTGAGGCTATTGCTGCCGCCGGTCTGAAGCCGGTAAGCGCGGTCAACGAATCGATAGCCACTGCAATTTCGGGTTTGTGATTATCATCGGGATAGTTCTCCGGACTTGAGGCATGGAGGCGTACGGCCTGACTCTTGTTCGGATGAGTCTGGACGGAAAGAGCCCTGCCAGCAGAGAGGACTTTCAATAGGAACGGAAACGCGCCGGAAAACTTATTCAACACGTATCCGCCCAGGCTGTCTTTGGAATGCCCGGCGATGATTTCATTTAAGGGGACCAGCCTGCCATCCAACTCAATCTCGGAAGACGCCCTCGGGTGTGCACCAATCCAGAGTTCAGCGTACGGTCTGTCGGGCTGGATTTCTATTCCGAGAAGCTTCGGAATAAAGGCGTTCTCGTTTCTTGCTCCCCAATCATAGTGCTGAATCTTATTGAAAAGTTTGTACGGACGCGGAATGAAGTCTGCCAACTATGTTCCCGCAAATTGATTTATGTGTTTGAGTATGACTCTCATGTCCCATTCAACCCGAAGGAAAAAGTTTTGTTCGCTGCGGTCCACGTGCTCATCGAGGTCTATAATGTTGCCTCCTCGCTCGAAGAGGAACTGAGAAATACGTGCAACTAAACCTTTTTTGTCCGGGCACGACCACAGTAATACTGCCGCGAGACGATTATCCGGGATAGTTTGTCCTTGCGGATATCCCGCTTTGTTATCAGAAATCTTACCGTGAGATGTCATCTGAAAGTCGATTTGTCGTTATGCGAGGATAGAGTCGATATCCTTAAGCTCTTCCGAACTGAACGCCACAATCTTCGTCGCCTTCACAGCATCGTCGATTTGCTCGACTCTGCTGGCTCCGATCAATGCGGATGTGACTTCTTTGTGGCGCAGCACCCATGCCAAAGCCATTTGGGCCAGCGATTGTCCCCTCGCCTTTGCCATCTCGTTCAGCTTGCGAATCTTCACTACTTTCTCCTTAGTAACCTGGTCGGGCTTCAGGAATCCCGAAGGCTTTGCAGCGCGTGACCCCTCCGGTATCCCTTCCAGATATTTATCCGTTAAGAGTCCTTGAGCCAGAGGCGAAAAGACGATGCATCCAATACCTTTGTCCCTCAGGACGGTCAGCAAACCATCTTCTATCCACCGGTCGAACATACTGTACTTAGGCTGATGAATTAGGCAATGAGTTCCCATAGAGCTCAGAATTTGCTCCGCCTGCTTTGTTAGTTCCGGAGGATAGTTCGAGACGCCCACATACAGCGCTTTCCCGCTCCGCACGATATCATGCAAAGCCCCCATTGTCTCCTCGAGAGGTGTATCGGGATCGGGACGATGATGATAGAAAATATCCACATAGCGCAGCCCCATTCGCTTGAGGCTCTGGTCCAGGCTTGCCATCAGATATTTTCGCGACCCCCAATTCCCGTAAGGTCCGGGCCACATATCATACCCTGCTTTGGATGATATGATCAACTCATCGCGGTACGGAGAAAGGTCGCGCGTCAACACGCACTTCATGGTTTCCTCGGCGGATCCGTAGGGGGGACCGTAATTGTTCGCCAAATCGAAATGCGTTATGCCCAAATCAAAAGCGCGCCTCAGCATAATGCGTGCATTTTCGATCGTATCGACTCCCCCGAAGTTATGCCACAGTCCCAAAGAAATCGCGGGGAGCTGGATCCCGCTTCTTCCGCAGCGATTGTATTTCATCTTCTCATATCGGTGTTCATCAGGCTGGTACACTTTTCCCTCACTTTTCAATTAATATGACAATGATGGCGTGATCCGGCAATCCTAAGCGTTCCGTCTTACCTTCGTCATTATGGTCCTCTCTCACCTCTGCTGGCATTCAACAAAATATTCTTTAATGACTATCGATGCAACTGCTGGCGCCGAAGATCTTACCCCACCCCGTGATGCTCCCCAAGAGTCTATCTTTCAATTCTCTGCCGAAAACTCATAGGAACAACGTTTGGCAGCGGAGAAACGAGTAGTGTAGAAAACTGGCTTGATATAGACTGCAAACTGCGGTAAATTTTCATGCTTGAAGAGTACAGGGCGTCATAGCTCAGTTGGGTGAGCAGCAATCATAAGCAGTTCTCTTCTTACATTCACAACTATTATACTAGGCACCCAAATTTTAGAATTTAACCACAGAGTAAAAGTCTGACCATGTCATCATTTTCAGGTATTCTTGAAATAGAACAACCCCGGCTCGAGCGGGGTCTGCACGGACGAAAACACGGGTTCGTCCGGTCGGTTTCGCTGACTCTCAGCCCTACGAAGTCCGATATTTTCGTCCCACCCTCGATCATAAGCAAGTACAATCTAAGGCAGGGGGCCCTCGTATCGGGTACGGCTATAATCCCATCTCAGGACAGGTCCAATCGCAATAAAATGAGCCCTGAGGTCAGGTTCATCGAAAGAGTAAACGAAATGGATCCCGAAAAGTGGAAGAACGTGAGGGAATTCTCGGGACATGAAGCCGTTTCGCCAAGCGAGGTCATCCGGCTTGAAGGCCCAGGCTCTGATCCGGCGATGCGGGTCGTCGATTTGTTTTGCCCGCTCGGTAAAGGACAACGCGCGCTCATAGTTTCCCCCCCGAAAGCCGGGAAGACCGTTCTGCTTCAGCAAATCGCACAAGCCATAAACGTGAACTATCCGGAAATAGAATTGATAGTCCTCCTCATCGATGAACGGCCCGAGGAAGTGACCGATATGAGGAGATCAATAAAGGGTGAAGTCTTTGCCAGTTCCAACGATAGCGACCACCTCAGTCACGTGCGGCTAGCACAGCTCGTTCCGGAGTATGCCAAACGAAAGGTCGAAACAGGCAAGGATGTCGTCCTGCTTCTCGATTCGTTGACCCGCCTCGGTCGTGCATTCAACACCCATCAGAAAAGCAGCGGACGTACGATGTCCGGGGGCGTAGACATCCGGGCGCTGGAAATTCCAAAGCGCATCTTCGGCGCCGCGCGAAAACTCGAAGACGGCGGATCGTTGACCATAGTCGCCACCGTGCTCGTGGACACCAACTCGCGGATGGATGAACTGATATTCCAGGAATTCAAAGGCACCGGCAACATGGAGCTTGTGCTCGATAGAGATCTCGCAAATGAGAGGATCTTCCCGGCGATAAATCTTTCGATGTCAGGGACACGAAGAGAAGAGTTGCTGTTTGGAGCAGACGTACAGCAGTACCAGATGCTGCGAAGATCGATAGCTCGCATGTCCCCGCGCGACGCCATGCAGAATATTCTCAAGCTCGTCAGGAGGTATCCCTCCAACGACAAAATACTCCTGAATTTCTAGCAGACCCCCGCCTGCCCGCTCCTTCGCGGGACCAAGAGCATAGACGCATCCAGAAGATGTTTGATTTGAGAACCTGTCAGCCTTCATAATATTCATGCGCCAACAATCAAGGGTTGTTGACACGTCTCATGCCTCCAATGCGACAGGCCTTTGGATGCAAATGCAATTCTCATAAATGACGCCCTGATATTTCGATTTCCAAGTGAAGGACCGTCTTGATTTATGCCGAGGGCGTTGCTCTCTGATGACGGAGCCCGTGATTAACACGATACCTTGAGAGGTTTCCTTCTCCGTCGCTTCATAGACCATTGACCTCACCCCCGGTGGTTTCATTGAAACTGTGCCGGGTTTTGGCTATAATGATTAGTGTTAAGCCTCGCCCCGGCCATCGCGATCTATCTATTTTTCCTTTCTGATGGCGCACGAATGGGAACAGTACCATCCAGGGCGTGGTATAGTTCTTTCTTCGAGTGATTCTGCGCGAATGGACGGAAGCGGCAGAAGTAGTGGAAATGCGCAAGTTCTTGTTGGAGTTCATCCGAAAGATCGAAAATGAGCCAAATCTCAGGAAAACGGTCGATGCATTCGAAAGCAAGAATTGAGGGTCTAAGAAGAACCTTAGATGTCGAGGGGCATCTCAAGCCTCATTCGTTTTCTCCGACAGGTGCCAGGGGAAAACATCGAATTTTGCAACACTTGTAGATGACCTGTAAGATATTCTGCTTATTAAACCATACGCCTTTTTTCAGCTAAAATGATCCAAACACAATACAAAGACGAGTCTGATAATGTTTAGAGGATATCGGGATATAAAAGTATTTGATTCAAGCTCGTGTAGGGCGGCCAATTCATCAAAGTGGATGCAGCACACCGTTGCCGCGATCCTTCTTACCCTTCTTGGTGTGTGGGGAAACAAGGCTTTTGCTCAAATCTCAAACTCGCCCGAAAATGATCCCACAGCAAGCCGCAGGAATGCAATAACGAGAGCAGTCCAGGAAATCAGCCCGGCAGTCGTGGGAATAAACGTAACGGCTGTTCAGGAACAACAGAATCCGCTCGGGTTCAATGATCCTTTTTTCAGACAATTTTTCAAGAACGATCCATTTCTTAACCAGTTGCTGGGTCCACAAAAGATTGAGATTCAAAGCCTCGGATCCGGCTTCATAATCTCGCCTGACGGGTACATCGTAACTAACGAACACGTGGTGAAAGACGCCACCAGGATAATCGTTACAATGACGGACGGCAGCAAACGAAGTGCGAAGATCATAGGCCATGATGACCAGGCGGACATTGCGCTCCTGAAAATTGACGGTGACAGGCTGCCTTACTGCAAGCTTGGCGACAGCGACAGCATACTCGTTGGCGAATGGGTGATTGCCTTCGGCAATCCGTTCGGGTTATTCAATATCAACGACAAGCCGACGGTTACGGTCGGCGTGGTCAGTTCGCTCGGGATGAACCTGGCAAAAATCGGATCGAGGAACTACAGCAACATGATCGAAACTGATGCGGCCATCAATCCTGGCAATTCGGGCGGGCCGCTTGTTGATGCGGACGGCAGAGTCATTGGAATGAACACCATGATATATACCGGAGGCGTAAGTAATTCCTATATAGGCTACGGGTTCGCAATCCCGGCCAACAAGATAAGACGAGTCGTTAGAGAATTGAGGAAGTACGGCAAGGTGGTGAACGATGCCTGGATCGGATTGCAAATTCAAAGAATAGATCAGCAACTGGCCAAGTATTTCGGGCTCAGCGACCCGACCGGCGCATTGGTCAGTAACGTAGAAGAAGGAAGTCCGGCAGACAAGAGCGGGTTTAAACCGGGCGACCTGATACTGAAATATCAAGGAATGCCCGTTAGGAACGCAGCCGCGCTTCAGTCTTTGCTGGATGATCTGCGCCCGGGTCAGAGGGTAAAATTTGAGGTCCTCCGAAAAAACAGAATACTACCATTCTCGTTGACAGTCGAGAAGAAAGGTGAAGAATAAGAAATGATAAAACGTTACTCACCGGCAGAGATGAGCGCCGTCTGGAGTGAAGAAAATAAATTCAGAATTTGGCTCGACGTTGAGATCGCAGCGATGGAATCACAAGCCGAACTGGGCAGAGTTCCCCATGAGGCGGTGCAAGAGGTGAAAGCAAAGGCGAAGTTCGACGTCGACAGAATTGAAGAAATCGAGCGGACGATAAAACATGATGTAATCGCGTTCCTGACAAACGTCAGCGAGAATGTCGGGCCTGCCGCGCGGTTTGTCCACCTCGGGATGACTTCTTCGGACGTACTCGACACTTCATCGGCAATCCAGCTGAAACAGGCCGGAGAGATCATACTGAAAGATCTCGTCGACCTCCAGAAAATGATCGGCGAACTGAGCGTGAAATATAAGGACACTCCGATGATAGGGCGAACGCACGGGATCCACGCAGAGCCGGTAACTTTCGGATTGAAGCTGGCAGTATGGTTCGATGAACTCGGGAGAGACGTGAACCGGCTGAAGGACGCCAATGAAGAAATATCCGTGGCGAAGATCTCAGGCGCCGTTGGGACCTACTCGCATATTTCACCCGAAGTCGAAAAATACGTGGCTGCAAAGTTTGGGCTCAAGCCCTCCATAGCCTCGACACAGGTCATTCAACGTGATCGGCATGCGCAGTTCATGACGACGCTGGCAGTAATTGCGGGTACGGTCGAGAAAATGGCGCTGGAAGTGCGGCATCTTCAAAGGACCGAGGTCCTGGAAGCGGAAGAACCGTTTACGAGGGGGCAGAAGGGATCCTCAGCAATGCCCCACAAGCGAAATCCGGTCAACGCGGAGAGAATCTGCGGGATGGCCCGCCTCGTCAGGTCTTACGCCATGTCAGCACTCGAGAATCAGGCGCTCTGGCATGAACGAGACATATCACATTCTTCGGTAGAGCGGGTCATATTCCCCGATGCTACGCTCGGATTGGATTTCATGATCAAAGAGTCCCAGAAGATCTTCAAGAGCTTCGTCGTGTACCCCGAAAAGATGCAGAAGAACCTGGATATCACGCACGGGCTTTTCTTCTCAGAAGACGTCCTGCTGAAGTTGATCGGGAAGGGCCTGACCAGGGAGCAGGCATATGCTTTGGTACAGAGAAACGCCATGCATTGCTGGGAAACAGGAGAAGATTTCCTGACCGCTCTTGCAAACGATCGTGAAGTAGCCGAAAGACTAACACGTCGCGAGCTGGAAGAAGTATTTGATCTAAGTGCTCTTCTAAAGAACGTCAATTACGTCTACAAAATGCTGGGACTCAAAGAGTGAAGACATCTTCGCTGTTGCAGAACAAATCGTTCCTGGTCTGGCTCGGAGGTTTTTACGGACTCCTGGTAGGTCTGACCATTGCAATGGCGGCACAGATAACCTTTCTCAAGTTTTCACTGGGTCCGATAAAGTCCATAACACTCATAGTTCTTGCCGGGGGGTCGTCTGCGGCCGGGTCTCATTTGGTCAGCAGGCATCTTTTTCATGAAGATGAGCTGCTTCTGAGCAGACCGCTGCATTACATCTTGTTCTTCTCCCTGCTCCCAATATTAATTCTAATTCTGTCAATCATTCTCTTCTTCAGTCCAAATTAGGAGACCATCATGGCGAAAGCTTTCAAAAATTTCATCGGCGGAAAGGAAAAAGACGCCGAATTGGGAAGAACGTTTGAAAATCGAAACCCTGCCGATTGGAGCGAAGTTGTCGGCATATTCCCGAAGAGCGATAAACGCGACGTAGATGCGGCCGTCGATGCTGCCAGGCAGGCATACAGGGAGTGGAGTCTGTACCCTGCACCGAAGCGCGGCGATATCGTAAAGAAGGCTGGCGACATCATGGTGGCACGGAAGGAAGAACTTGCCCGAGAGATGACACGCGAAATGGGAAAGGTTCTTCTCGAAACAGGCGGCGACGTCCAGGAAGGAATCGACACTGCTTACTACTCTGCAAGTGAAGGGCGTAGAATGTTCGGCGTAACAGCACCGAGCGAACTTCAGAACAAGTTCACGATGTCTATGAGAGTCCCCGTTGGAGTTGCAGGAGTAATAAGCCCGTGGAACTTTCCAATGGCAATTCCGACCTGGAAGATCTTCCCTGCGCTGGTGTCTGGCGACACGATCGTATTTAAACCCGCCTCAGATACCCCGAAGACTGCTGCGACGCTGGTTGAGATTCTCGTCGAGGCGGGCGTGCCGGACGGAGTCATCAATATCGTTCACGGCGGCGGCAACGAGGTCGGCATTGCGATAGTTGAGCATCAGGATGTGGAACTGATCAGCTTCACGGGCTCAACGGCGGTCGGGAAGAAGATTTCAGAAATTGCGTCGAAGTCTCTCAAGCGCGTATCACTCGAACTAGGCGGAAAGAATGCGGAGATCGTCATGGAGGATGCCAACCTAGAACTCGCGCTCGATGGAATCCTCTGGGGTGCGTTCGGGACAACGGGACAGCGATGCACCGCGACGAGCCGACTGATACTTCACGAAAAAATATATGATAAGTTCCTGGACATGCTTGCCGAAAGGGTCTCCCGCTTGAAACTGGGTAACGGATTGGATGAGTCTGTGGAGATCGGGCCATGCGTCAACGAGGCTCAACGAGAAAAAGTGCATTCTTACACGGAGATCGGTAAGAAGGAAGGCGCAAAGCTGGTAATTGGAGGTGAGTTCGCAAAAGGCGGCGAACTCGACAAGGGGTGGTTCTACAAACCGACGATCTTTGCGGATGTCACACCCGACATGACGATAGCCCGCGAAGAGATATTCGGTCCGGTTCTATCGGTGCTCAAAGCAAGATCGATCGAGCATGCTATAGAAGTACTCAACGGAACAATTTACGGACTGAGCTCTGCCGTATACACCAGAAATATAAACGATGCTTTCACGGCAATTCGTGACATAAAGGCTGGCATCACCTACATCAATGCCCCAACAATAGGCGCCGAGACCCATATGCCCTTCGGAGGTGTGAAACAAACCGGCAATGGACATCGGGAGGGCGGTGCAAGCGCATTCGATTTCTTCACGGAGACTAAGACAGTCTATGTTGATTATAGCGACAAGCTGCAGCGAGCACAAATAGACACTTATCGGGATCCCGAAGGGGCCACAAACTAAACTCTTTTAAGGTGTGATATGACAATAATCAAAGCTCAGGAAACAAAAGAACGTACAACCGGCATCGCCGACCTGGCTTATTCTTCTCAAATCAAGCCGGATCAGGTCATGGACGTCCTGAGGAAGCACATGCTGGTCGATGGATTTGATGTAATCTTCGACCTGAAGAATAGCAGGGGATCATACGTTTTCGATTCGAAAAGGAAGAAATACTTCCTCGATTTTTTCACTTTTTTCGCTTCCTCCCCCATTGGTTTCAACCACCCAAAGATGACGACGACGGAATTTATGGAGAAGCTTGCTTATGTTTCATTGTCCAAGCCCTCCAGCTCCGATTCTTATACAGTCGAGATGGCGGAGTTCATGGACACTTTCTCGAAAATTGCCATCCCTGATTATTTGCCACATGCTTTTCTGATCGAGGGGGGCGCACTGGCAGTAGAAAATGCGTTGAAGGCGGCTTTCGATTACAGAATGAGGAAGAATCTGGAAAGCGGTTATTACATCTCGGATAGGGATGAGAATAAGATGAAGATCATCCATTTTAGGAGAGCCTTTCACGGACGTAGCGGCTACACGCTTTCTCTTACAAACACGGACCCGACGAAAACAAAGTACTATCCGAAATTCGATTGGCCGCGAATCCACAATCCTTCGGTCCGATTCCCGCTCACGGATGAAAATCTCCAGTTTGTCAAACAGGAAGAAGAAATAGCACTCAACCAAATAAAGCAGGCAATAGCCGAATTTCGAAATGACATTGCCGCCCTGATAATCGAGCCAATTCAAGCCGAGGGGGGTGACAATCACTTCCGTAAGGAATTCTTCGTACGCCTCCGGGAGATTTGCTCCGAGAATGATATAATCATGATTATGGACGAAGTCCAGACAGGGGTCGGATTGACCGGCAAGATGTGGGCGCACCAGCATTATGTAAAACCGGATGCAATATCCTTCGGGAAGAAAACACAGGTTTGCGGAGTACTTGCCGGAAACAAATTCGATGAAGTCAAAGAAAATGCTTTCAATACCCCGGGCAGGCTCAACAGCACCTGGGGCGGAAACCTGGTTGATATGGTACGCTTCACAAAGTTCCTGCAGATCATCCGCGAGGAAGAACTGGTGGACAATGCCTCTAAAGTCGGGGATTACCTGCTTAACAAGCTGAGAGAGATCGAAACAGAGTTTCCCAACCTGGTCGCCAATTCGCGCGGACTCGGGCTGTTCTGCGCTTTTGATCTTCCTTCACCTGACAAGAGACTCGAACTGCGTCGGAGAGTGTTTGAGAAGGATCTCCTTCTTATCGGGTGCGGCGAACGAACCATTCGCTTCAGACCGCCCCTCAACCTGAGCAAATCCGAAGTCGATGAAGGCATTGGCATTATAAGAGAATCGCTTGCTGAGATGAGCGCAAGTTGACATAATTCGACTTAGGGAATCGTTTTACGAATAAAGCCGCGGTTCGAGTACTTCCGAACTGCGGCTTTAACGTTTCTTGTCAACCGCTACAGAGAGAATCCCGGGTTTTCAAGTATCGAGTTTCTTATATGAGACGTCATGCACCGATACAAAGATGCCCAGAGGCTTACCCGATTCATTACGATAGACTGAGGCGTTACACAAAACATCGGTCTGATTTCCGGAACGACTGTTAACCGTAAGCCGGCAGTCTCCGACAAATCCGTTGGAGAGTGCTCCCGCTAGCCCCGCACGGGCCTTCACCGGCTCTGTAAAATAATCGGCGAAGTCTGTACCGACCAATTCTGCCTTGGTTCGCCCCGTAGCCTTCTCGGCGGCATTATTCGCGTCAATAATTTTCCCCTCATGGTTGACGGCAAGAAGCGGATCCAAACTCGCTTCAATGAGGCTCCGGACATACAGTCGTGTCGCGTGCGTATCTTTCTCCGCTTCAGATTCTGCCGTTCTTGTCCGCAGAGCAATGGTGGCAAAAGCCATGATATCTGCAAGTTCTCCCAACAGTCGGTTTTCTTCTTCGTCGAAAGCTCCTAATGATTTCGAGTAGACCATCAGGGCTCCGTACACTTCTGCACCATTCTTCAGAGGAAACGTCGCGGATGATCGGAACCCCATTTCCAGCGCACGATACCGCCACGGATCAAACCCCGGCTATGTTTTCGTATCGTTCACAATAACGGGCTGACCCGTCCGAATAACTGTCCCCGTCGGTCCCCGTCCTCTTTCGTTATCGCCCCAGGAGATGTCGGCGTGATTCACATAATCGCCATCCGTGCCTGCCATGACAATAGGCTTAACGCTCTTCTGCTCGTCGTGCTGGGCATAGCCCACCCAGGCAAGTTTGTGGCCGCCCATTTCAACAATCGTCCGGCATACCTCATGCAAGAGCTGTGTTTCCTCTGTCGTGCGTATCACGACATTGTTGCATGCATTGATCATCTTAAGTGAACGATTGGCCCGTGCGAGTGCCGTTTCCTCAAGCCTCGCCTTGTAAATGTAAGCTGAAACTGTTCCGCTGACGAAACTCGCCAGGGCAACTGAGAAGAGCACGACGACGATGCCAAATACTGCAAACGTCCTTATTCGAGCCTGAGTTGTCTCTTCAGTCTGTCTGACCATCTCTCTGGCCTGAGATATCTCATCGTCTTCAAGTTCGTTTAAGATAACGCGCATCCTCTGATACCGCGTTTCCTGAATGCCGAGGAACGCACTTCTCGCCTCCTTCTTTCGGCCTTGATCCCGAAGTTGCACAATCTGGCCGTCTCGTTCCCTCTGATACTGGTCCCGCAAATCGATGAACTCGCCAAGTTTAGCGGATTCATAAGGGTCGTTACGAAGTCTGAGAATGAGTTTGTTGATAATTTCATAGTCACTCTTGGTCCTCTGTCCAAGATCCTCCAACCACAAATCACATTCCGAACTGTCGCTCTCCAGGAGCATTGCAATATCGAGCCTCTCTGCGTTCAGATTGGATTTCAAAGCAGGCAGATCTATGACGTTCGCGAACACTTCATCAAACAATGCTCTTTCAGAAACCTGAACCTCATGAATCCCGGAATAAGCCGATACAACAACCGCAATGAAAAGGGCAACTATCAATCCAAATCCGATGAGAAGTCTTGCCTTAAGCAGGGTTGTGCCCGACCACCCCCCGTAACCAAACAATCGAACTTTCTCCGTCACCCGCTTGAGAATTCCCATACTACCTCTCCTATGACTTTTCACGATCAGTAACATCCTGCAAAGTCCCGACTGAGCGAATAGGACGCCCGGTGTTGTCGTAGAAAGTGGTGAATTGCTGCATCACCAATTTGGTCCTTCCGTCTCTCAGCAGCATACGGTGAGAAATGTGACTTGACGTTCTGTCATCAATCGATTTCTTATATATCCGCTCCACAGAAGGCCGATCATCCTGATGAATCATACCCAGAAATTCGTCGAATGTACCGATGAACTCGTTTGGTTCGAGCTCAAGAATCATAAGCAGTTCATCAGAGCAACTGAATTTGTTCGTCAGCAGATCGAGCCTCCAATTACCCAGATGAGCAAGATTCTGAGCTTCCCTCAATGTCTCTTCACTCTCCACCAATGCCTCTAACACGCGCTTCCGATCGGTTATGTCGAGACTTAGGACGAAGATTCCTTCGGGGACCGGGTTGACAATGAACTCATACCAGTTAATTGTTCCGTCAAGAAACACAAACTTCGACTCAAATTCCTGTGGAATCGACTCCAGCATGCAGCTACGATACCTGGCAAATACCTCGGTGTCTTCGACGCCGGGGTACATCTCCATCATCGTATGCCCAATAAGATTCTCTTTCTTCTGACGGCCATGCCTGGCCGCTGCATCGTTAACATACAGATACGTCCAATCAGAACCGATGATCATGCATCCTTCTATCATATTGTCAAGAGCCTGACGGAAGCGCTCCTCGGATCTCTGCAGTTCTTCCTCGGCCTGCTTTCGATCGGTTATGTCCTCGGCTATTCCACCGACCTGTAAGATCCTGTTTTCTTCCGAGCGAAGCACAAATCCGTGATCGGCTATCCATCTAATCTCTCCGGTCGGTTTGACAAGACGATACTCGACATCGTACTTGGAGCCGGGAATGCCTAGAGTCCAATTGGAGTAGTCCTCTATGATTCTGGCACGGTCATCGATATAAATAGAGTCGGTCCAGATTCGTGGACTGCGGTAAAGGTCGGAAACCGGCCTTCCCCACACTCGCTCAAAGGCGGGATTGACATACAGAATTAACTCCGGGTGAAGACTCGATATCCAGAATACTTGTTCTGAGGCTTCGGCGAATCCCCGAAACCTCTCCTCTCCCTCCTCATGAGCCTTGACCGATTGTAGCCTCCTTGTGTCCTCGTCTATCCGATCGAGTGCAACCGAAATATCGACGGCAATCTCTTCCAGAATCGATACCTCCTTCTGCCCGAACACGTTTGCCTCCCCTGAATAGACGTTCAGGGTTCCGCACACCTCTCCCTTGCATCTAAATGGGAAAGCCGCCGATGAACGGATGCCTGCTTTTTTACCCGATTCCCACCAGGGTCTCGTGCGTTCATCCGACCGGAAGTCGTTGCATACAAAAGACTTACCCTCGCGGAGCGCAGTTCCGGTCGGGCCCTTCCCCAGAGCATCCTCGTCGACAGTGACCCTTATGCCGATCAAATACTTCTCTGCGGTTTGACCCGAAAATGCAGCCGGGACTACGATGTGGGTTCTAGGATTCAGCCACCCCATCCAGGTGATTATGTAACCACCGTGCCGCACCATCACATCACAGACTTGTTCAAGCAGTTCCTCGCGTGAACGCAGTCTCAACAGCGCCTGATTGACTTTGGCCAGAGCCCCTTGCAGGCGGGAAATACGTCCGCTCTCATCCATGGCAGAGCCAGAACCATCCGGCTGCCAGCCTTCGGTGGACGACTCCCCATTAAGGGATAATATAAGAGCCCTAAATGGAAAATTAAGATTCATAGCATTCCACTTTGTCCGATCACATGGTGCTTTCGCAATGCGTCGTTTCGCTGCGAGATTGGAATCACATGGAGTTGCTCGACCAACTGGACGTGCCTGGCTCGGAACGGCTGAGGTTGCTTCGCTTAACAGAAAGCAACTAAGCCCGCATTAACCCGCACCTGCCCATATCGTCCTGACAGACAAAGATACTGGTGATACTCTCGAAAATCAAGGAGAGGGGAAAAGCGGCGTGAGACACAGTCCTGTGTGGCGGATCAAGCGGATAGTTACATGGTGGGACTACTGAAGTGATAACCCCCTATTTCTTCAGCGCGGCCGAGAAAAGTCCAAGGAGTTCTTCTATCCCGTTGCCTGTGACGGCGCTGATGAAGTGCCTTTTAAACTTGCGGGAGAATTCTATTCTCCTCAATTCGGTCAATTGAGATTGATCGAGCAGATCGGTCTTCGTGAATATAACCATCCTGACTTTCTTGGGTAAATCGCCGCTGTAGGTCTGCAATTCGTCCACGAGTTTTTCTAAATCAGACGTCGGGTCAGGTGAAGTGGACTCAATCAAGACAGCGATGGCTTTCGTACGTTCGATATGTTTCAGGAAGGAAATTCCGAGTCCCTTTCCGTGACTCGCTCCTTCAATTAAGCCCGGCATATCTGCTACAACAAATGATCGATCTTTGAACTTGGCAATTCCGAGAATCGGCGACAGAGTTGTAAACGGGTAATCTGCGATCTTCGGTTTGGCTGCAGAAATTACCGACAGAAGAGTTGATTTACCCGCGTTCGGAAACCCGACAAGGCCGATGTCTGCCAGAAGTTTTAACTCGAGTTTCAGCGTTCTTTCCTCTCCAATTTCGCCTGGATCCGCCCGTCTGGGAGCACGGTCTGTGGGTGTCGCAAATTCCGCATTTCCTCTCCCGCCTCTCCCACCCTTCGCGATTACAAACTCCTGTGAGTCCTCGACAATATCCACTATGAGTTTTTCTGTCTCGGCTTCTCTGACAACGGTGCCGACAGGGAGCTTTATTACCACATCATCTGCTCCCCTGCCAAACTTGTTTGAACCCTGACCGTGCTGCCCTCTCGCACCCTTGAACGAGGCGCGGTAATGAAAATCCAGAAGTGTAGTTAGACTCTTATCCCCGACAAGGATTATATTTCCTCCCCTTCCGCCATTGCCGCCGTCCGGTCCACCCCGCGGGACAAATTTTTCCCTCCTGAAACTAACGCATCCGTTACCTCCGTCACCAGCCTTGACGTGAATTACCGCCTCGTCGACAAAATGTGCCATCTCTAATTTGACCGCCTGACTATGCTTTTATCCAGCCATGAAACTGGAGTGTACTTAACAATAATCTGTTCCCCTCGCATCACAGTGCCTCCCTCGACTCTATCATTTTCTCATCCGTCCGACTGTCGGGCACTTAGAACTTAACCCCCGGATTCCTCACCGCGCGAAATTTGGCACTGACCACGTCCGTGAAAGCAACTGCGTATTTTGAAAAAGGATCGATCTCGTTGTCGATAAAAATCCCTTCGAGAATCTTGGACGCCCGTTCCCAACTGGGGCTCTCGTCGAGTTTGTGTACTGCAACTTGATACCCCGATCTGCTTCCGTGAAAAATCTTTTTAACTATTTTGCTCTCCAATTTTGCCGACATGATGGTTCTAATCGAGGGAGTTGTACTCTTCGGCTCCTTGGGTGCAGGTTCGGCAGTTTCCGATAGCTGTTGATCCATCGGTTTCGCTTCTGCGCTGGGAAGCCCGGACGGTACCGGCACCGCTTCAGGTTGCTTTTCTCCGGCCTCCTCGCTTAAGCCTGGTACTTCTACCTCCTGCGGCATGAACGGATTCGTCACCGTCTGTCTCTCGAAAGTACGAAATTCTTTGGGCGGTTCCTCCGGATTCTTGAGAACCGCAATCTTCTGGTCCACATCCCTAGAGGTCGCCTCAAGGATCATCGAAAGTGTGGCACTATCGAGGGACTGGATGTTTTTCAGCTCCTTGGCAAACTCGAGCCTGTCGACAATCTCGGGAGACATCTTGTCACGAAAGAAAAGTATGAGGGCATCCGTGGGAACCCGGTCGCTCCCGGTCGAGAATCTAAATAGATCGAAAATCGCGGAAGTAAGATTGGCAGCCTTCGGGGGAAGGGCACCCAGAAGGTGTTCGTCTATCTTTGCATGGAGCTGCCTCCAGGTCTCCATATCGAGCACTTCCTTCTTGTGAAACTCCAGATACTCAAGTATCCCCTTCGGATAATAGGAGTAATCACCGAGGAAACGCGACGTTTTCTCGATGATTTCCCTGTTCACCTTCATTTCGCCCTTGAACAGGAACTTCTCTAACGTCCATCTCGGACGAATGACGTAATTAAAAATGAACTTCGACGCCCTGTCTGTCAGCTCCAGGAACTCCTCCCGCGAGAACTCGAAAGAATTCTTCAGGACATGACGGATCTCTTTTAGCAGGCTCTTGATCTCCAGCCTGGAGAAATCAAACTTCCCCGTCTTGCTCTTCTCCAGGTCTTCCTTATCAATGATTTCTTTCACCTCGGCCTCAGCAAATTTCCTGAAGCTCTCGGGAAGCTCAACATCGGTCATCAATGCGCTGAGCGAGACATGATCGCCCGTATAACGCTTCGTGATGTTGAACGCGTAGTTGGAAATCTCTTTTTCAAACATTATTTCAGCAATGCCTTCACTCTGTTTATTTCTCGTTCAGCTCCGGCTATGAAAGTAGCATCCGTGTTCGGCTTGTGTATGATCTTCTGATACATTGCAATGGCCTCGTTCGGCTTGTTCAGCTTTTCGTAGCACTTCCCGGCCATGTAGTAAGCCTGGGCAGCCCAATCGACAGCCGGATTGGGCGAAACGAGATAAGGAACTTTCAAGAATTCGAGAATCGCGTTTGCGTAATCTCCCTTGTCATCATAGATGGCACCGATATAATAATGGAGCTCAGCCTGGTGATCGCGACTTGCCTGTTTCACCAGGTCCTGAAACGTAAGCAGCGCCTGATCCAAATAATTCATCTCTTCGTATAGGATCCCTACCTGTATCCTCTTGTCCATAATGGAGGGATCTTCAGGAAACATTGTAATGAATTTCCTGTCCACTTCCAGTGCCCCTTCATACATCCCCACCGACTCATACGAACTTATGAGCCTGCTCATCGCATCGCGCATTACACTCCGATCTGCCAGCGAATCCAGATAAATCGCACGGAAATTATCGATCGCATCCTGATATTTCTCGTGGGCATAGTAAATGTTTCCTAGCTGGAGATGGGCCTCCGGCGCGGCTGAACTCCCGGGATATTTCTTGAGCAGGTCCTCTAGCTTCTGCTGCGCTTTTGCCAGATCGCCTACTTCTACAAGGATTCTTGCCTCGTCGAGCAGAGCCGTGGGATACGCGGGGGTATTATTATAATCACTCTTCACCTTTTCGAGGAATCGCCTGGCTTCCGTATAACTCTTGACGCGAATCAGGTATTCAGCCTTGTCAACGAGGAATCGCGCGAGGTACCTGTCCCCCGCGTTTGGATAAGCTTCCCTGAACTTCGCAGCCTCCAAATCAGCATCCTTCGCATTGTTGGTCAAATAATCTATGTCAATCAATCTGGCCGCCGAAAATGCCTTAAGAGTATCCGACGAAGAAGCATTCAGCATTTGCTGATACACTCTTTTTGCGTCAGCATAGTCGCGTGTCTTGAAATATGTCTCGGCCGCATCCAGGAGTCCATTCATGTCGCCTGAACCCGCCTTCTCATAGAACGACGCGCTCATTCGTTTGTCCCCCAGTGCCGCATAAATCTTTCCAAGCTGGTAGTATGACTCAGCCACCTTTGAGGAATCACTGGAATTAGTCGCGACTTCCTGAAAGAGGTCTTCCGCCCTCTTCAGGTCCCCGGCCTTCAACTTGCAGTAAGCCATTCTATAAATTATTGCAGGATCGGAAGTATGCCACAGCTGATCGGCGCCAATCGTTGCATATATGGAATAAGCACTGTCGAAACGGCCGGTCGTGTACAGATAATTGGCAAATTGCGCCGCAATATTATTCTTGTAACGGGATGGACCGAGCTCTCCGAGCAACTGGAAATAAGATTGTCCGGCATCTAAATTCATCTCCGCCAGAAGTTGTGCGTACAGCAGCTGCCCTTCGAGCAAATACTTTTTAGCTGGCTGTGAAGAGAGGAGGGTCTGCAATGTTGATTGTGCGTCGCTCAGAGAATCGAGGCCAATCTCTGCACGTGCGAGAATAAGCTGTGCCTTGGGCAGGGATCCGGCAAGTGTCGCCTGTGCAATAGCCTCATGATACGCTCCGCTGTTGTATAGGGTCCTTGCAAGAATATAATAGACCTCCGGGACGTAAATGGAATTGGGAAATCTCTTAAGGAAGCTCAAGGCGGAGCTCTCAGCGGAAATTGAGTCTCTCGATTCGTCCTGTAATCGAACCACCTGATAGAGTGACTTCTCGGAAATGGAGTCGTTGGTCAGGCCCGAAGCCAATTTCTGATAAATCGAATAGGAGGGAGAATTTTCACCGTTTTTTCCGCCCGTCGTCTTTTCGAGCGTACCTGCCAGCAAGAATTCAGCAACTCTCTCGGTGTCGCCGGTGGCTATGGAGGCAAGCTCCTTGTAAATCTCAGCCGCCCGCCCGTAATCCTTCAACTCGTTTCTGAAGAGATTTCCGAGATGAATCAGCGCCGCGATTCTATTTCCGGAGGACAACGCCTGGCTGGAAATTATGTCCGCCAGCGTAACGATCGCTGTTTTGTAGTTGATGTCCTTGAAATCTGAAATGTAGGCGGAGAGGCTGTCTGATGCGGCGGCATAATCCGACCACGGATATTCGTCTAAAATTTCGTTTAGGTCTCTCAAGGCGTCCCGATAATTACCGTCGCCCTCTTCCGACCGAGCCTCATAATACAGGAATGCGTCCGGTCGGTTCCTCAATGTGTTCTGATACAGGGTGAAGGTTCTTCGAACCATCTCTGGATTTTTAAGGTACGCGTTTTCGATGTTCAGCAATTCCACAACGCTTCTGGCCTCGGGATTCTTCGATCGTTCAATCGAGAGTGCGAGGAGTGAGTCCGCAAGATTCATTTTCCCTGCTTTGAAGGCTAACTCGGCATAAAGGCTCAATGTCTCATTAGTAACGTAGTCGGACGGTAAATTTCTAAGTAAGGTGATCCCGTCCCCGTACATCATCTTTGTGCGGAGAAAGGCGGCCAGTCTTATTCTGTAATCAGCCGGCAGTTTTCTCAACGTTCCGAACCTGTTTTCGAAGGCGAGTGTATTTCCAAAACCTATTTGAGAATACGCCTTCTCGTACTCAAGTCTTTCGTCCTGATCCCGCGTCAGATTACTCGTGTCTATCTGCCCTGCACGCTGGAGAGCAAGCGAGAAATTTCCGGCCTCCAAGTCTATTTCAATACTCTCGAGAACCGCATCGAAGCTCTGCGGGGCGATGTTCAATTGAGCTGCGTCGTCAAGATATCCCTCGGCTTGTTGAGTCATGCCGCGCATCTTGTTCAGCTTACCGAGGGCAAGGAGCCCCATCACCCGGACCGAGTCGTTGTTGGAAGTCAAGAGTGATCTGTATTGGTTCTCCGCTTTAAGGAGGTGACCCGAATCGAAATACAGATTGCCGAGCTGTAGTGTGGCTTCGAAATAGCCGGATGTCGCGGCATAATCCTGCACGACCGTCAGAAGCGAATTTTCGGCCCGGGTCGTATCACCGGCAAGTTCAAAATACTTCGCGGCCTTTAGCAGCGCTCCGGGTGCATGAATATCTTGTGGATAAAAGACCCGAAGTCGTTCGAACGCCAGACCTGCGTTCGCATATTCCTTTACCCTTGCGAAAGACTCTCCCGCGTTTATCCACGCGGTCGGGGCAAGCGGGTCGTTCGGATACTGAACCGCAAAAGCCTGGAAATTCGTCGCTGCGTCGGAAAACTTCTTCTCTTGAAGCTGCGACATTGCAAGATAATACCTTGCCTGGGATGCCGACGGAGAGGCGGGATATTGCTGCAGGAATTTGCTGAACTGCTCTTCGGCAAGATCGTACATCTTGTTCTTGTACAACTCCATTCCAAATTGCAGGTCCGAGCTGACCTGGCTCTGTTGTGCCAACAGCGCAGGGCTCAGCGCCAGTATAACACCGAATATCAGTAGGATTTTTTTGAACATGCTTAAATATAAAGTCTTATGGAGGAACGAGAAAGGGAAAAACTGGCGTGTGAAAAAATCGTAATGTTTTGTGCCACGCTCGAATAGGTTTCCTGGATGGCATTTTTCACTCGAGACTTCCCATACAAAAAATGCAGCCAAAAGACCTCCCGACTGGATTGCCATTTCGAGCGATCCCGACCCGGATCGTTTTGATTCTGGAGAGTTGAGGTTCAACCACGCAAGACACCCGCAACCCTTTCAGGCCCTATGCATCATTGAGGCAGCACAGATCACCGTCTATAATCGACACGGATAGCGGGGAGGGTTATGCGTGGTGCCTAAAATGACCGGCGGGCACGAGAGTACCCGCCGATTTACTTAGATTCAACTTTCTTTCGACTACATTTCCCGCTGGGCCAACTGCTTTTTCAGCTGGGATATGTGCCAGGTTATGTTGATTTCCTTCGGACACGCCTCAACACAGTTAAAAATGGTGTGGCATCTCCAGGCGCCGTCCGGAGTGTCAATCACATCGAGCCTTTCATCTGCGGCATCGTCACGTGTGTCAAACACGAACCTGTATGCCTTCAGAAGAGCTGCCGGCCCTATGTAGTTTTCGTCCGACCATGATGACGGACATGATGTAGTACAGCAGCCGCATAGGATGCACTTGGCAGATTCGAAGAGCTTCTCTGCGTCTTCGTTGCTCTGCAAGCGCTCATGCTCAGGCGGCGGCGAGTTGTTTACGAGGTATGGCTTTACCGCCTCGTACTTCTTGTAAAAATCCGACATGTCGACTATCAGATCCTTGACAATCGGCAGTGAAGGAAGCGGCTCTATCACAATTGGTTTCTTATAGTTGACGTCTCTCAGGAGAGTCGAGCAGGCAAGCCTGTTTCTTCCATTGATCCGTATTCCATCGGAACCGCAAACGCCGTGCGCGCACGAACGGCGGAATGTCAAAGTACCATCATGTTTCCATTTGGCCTGGTGGAGAAGATCGAGAATCCTTTCCTTTTCGTCTCCCGCCTCAAGAACGAATTCCTGATAGTAAGGTTCCGAGTCTTTTTCTGGGTTGTATTTTTGTATACGAAGAGTGACTTTCATTTTTCCGCCTTTCCTTTCAGTACTTTCTTTCTTTCGGCTGGAAACGAGTGATGGACACCGGCTTGTAGTCTATCTTTGGCGTTCCATCTTTCTTGAAAACAAGAGTATGCTTGAGCCAGTTTTTGTCGTCGCGGTTCGGGAAATCTTCGCGTGAGTGAGCTCCCCGCGATTCCTGTCTGACCAGAGCCCCGTAGATTATCGGCTCGGCAGTGTCCAGCAGACTCCCGAGTTCTATGGCTTCGATCAGATCGGTATTGAATATCTTCCCTTTGTCATCGATCGCGACGTTCTGATAACGCTCATACAAGCTCTTTATCTCCGAAGTCATCTCTTTCAGATCGTTTTCATTTCTAAAGACTCCGACCTTGTCCATCATCTTATCCTGAAGTTCGGTGCGGAGCGCGCCGACCTTCTCGGTCCCCTTCGAATTCATGATCTTGTCGATTCTGGAAAGGGTCCTTTCCGCTGCATCGGCTGGCAGAGGAGCAAAATCAGCTTCCTTGATGAACTCGGCAATTGCCTTCCCGCCTCTGCGGCCGAACACTATCAGGTCGAGCAGCGAGTTCGTTCCAAGGCGATTTGCGCCGTGCACTGAAACACATGCGGCCTCTCCTGCAGCATACAACCCTGGAACTTTTGTGTTTTTCTTGTCCTTGGTCACTTCTGCATTCGGAGTGGTTGGGATTCCGCCCATCGCATAGTGTGCTGTGGGTTGGATAGGAATCGGTTCCTTCGTCGGTTCGACGCCGAGGTAGGTTCTTGCAAATCCAGTAATCTCAGGAAGCTTGTCGTTGATTACTTCCTTCGACAGGTGAGAGACATCAAGATGGACGTAATACGTACCGTCACTCCCCTTAAAGCCGCGGCCTTCGCGAATCTCAGTTATGATGGCGCGGGATACCATATCTCTCGGTGCAAGGTCTTTTACCGTCGGCGCGTAGCGCTCCATGAACCGCTCGCCTTTATTGTTCAGCAGTATTCCCCCTTCACCGCGGGCTGCCTCGGAAATCAGGATACCAAGCTTCCACAAACCGGTCGGATGAAACTGAACAAATTCCATATCCTGCAGCGGTAAACCGCTGTTGTACACGAGGGAAAAACCGTCGCCCGTGCCGGCATGAGCATTCGAAGTTATCCTGAACACCCTGCCATAGCCTCCGGTTGCAAGCATTACCGCCTTCGCGTGAAAAACATGTACCTCGCTCGTGGCGATGTCCATCGCAACGATTCCCGCACAGGCATTCCCTGACATTATCAATTCAGTCACATAAAATTCGGAGAAGAAATGCACCTTCTGCTTTATGCAGTTTTCATAGAGTGTGTGAAGCATGACGTGCCCTGTCCTGTCGGCAGAGTAGCACGAACGTTTCACCGCAATGTGCTTCGAATCCGGGTCAGCGGGATCCTCAGGCCTCGTGTGGCCGCCAAACCTGCGCTGAGCTATCTTTCCCTCGGGCGTCCTTGAAAAGGGCATTCCCATATGTTCTAGCTCGATTATGGCGCGGCTGGCGTCCTTGGTCATTATTTCAATTGCTTCCTGATCCCCCAGGTAATCGCTTCCCTTGACAGTATCGAACATGTGCCATTCCCAGCTATCCTCCTCTTCGTTCCCGAGAGCGGCCCCGATTCCGCCCTGAGCAGCCCCCGTATGAGAGCGCGTCGGGAAAACTTTGGAGAGGACGGCACAGCTAAATCCTTCGGGAATCTCAAGAGCGGCCCGCAGCCCCGCTCCTCCCGCTCCAACTATTAATACATCGTATTGATGTGTGATCATTACAAATTCCTTTTCAATATTAGAAAGAAAGAATCGTGTTAACGCCGAGAACCCAGAATGCTATTCCCGACAAGATGATGATTCCGTAGATCGTCAGACTGACAGCCGGTTTCATCTTATAGTCCCTAAAGATTCCCCATGTGCCGTTCAGCCCGTGCCACAATCCGACGGTAATGAATGTGAGATCGAACATTTTCCAGAACGGTTGATGCATCCTTTCGAGGACGGCGGCATATGTATGGCCGCTCGCCGGGTTGGCATGCATAACGAAATAATGTCCGATTACGACGACGACGAGCAGAAGCCCTGTAATTCTCTGAAGCACCCACGAAGGGGCGCCGCTTCCGCGAGATCCTGTGTGTTTATACATTTCTCACCTCACCTTATTGAAGCAAACATGTTGGCGAGTGGCTCTCTGAACATCAGAACTCCCATTCCAATGAAGAGAACTACTCCAAGTCCATATACGACCGTAAGAATCTTCTTGTGATTTCTCGCTCCGCTTGCCCAATCGACGAGAACTATCCTCACACCATTAAAAGCATGATAGAGCACTAGCGAAAACAACAACCACTCAAGAACCTTGAAGACGGGGGTCGTAAAGAGCTTCATCTCGTTATCAAAAGCCTGCGGCCCTTGAGTGAGTGAAGTCAGCGCGTAAATGTGAACAAAAATATAAGCTGTAAGACCGAGTCCAGTGATTCTATGAAGTATCCAGGCCCAGCTTCCGGAGTGCTTATAATACTTTAAATTGGTTTTAAGCCATCCTTCAGGCGGTTTAGGTTGGTAAGCCATCGACATCTCCTTTGAAGATTAATAATTCAAAAGTTAAGTAACCCCCTCTTTTTATGCAACGAAACTGGGACCATTTGCCGGTCTTTCTTATTTGTTCGCAGTATAAACATAAACCCGGCCCCCGCCCGTATGAACACCCGATCAAGCTTTTCACGAGACAAGTCCGCGTTTTGCTTGTTGTATTCGCCCGGGA
>JAMCXB010000008.1 GCA_023480735.1 Bacteroidota bacterium
CCGGCAAAGAGTTTCTCATCTTCGACAACCGCGACCGTTTTGGGCAGCTTCTTTATGAAAAGTCTAACAGCCCTGGAGAACTGGAAAGCTCTCTCTTCCAAGTCATTCGCATGTCGGTTTACTGCTGAATGTAGTTGACTGCCATCCATCTCAGACTCCATCATTCCAGAATCCCATTATTCCATCACTCCGCATTCCATCATTCCGCTTTTTCGCACTGCCCCTCTAACGGCTCTCCACGGAGATCCGTGTCCCTCTGCTTTTCGCCCGTCATGACAAGCGCGTTGCCGACGAGCTCATGAACTCCGCCGACTTCCACGCCTCCAACCCAATATTCCATTAGAGGCGGCAAAGTCGCCTTGTCGATCGCACAGATGCAGCCGAGGAAATTGACGTCGTGTTTCTCTTTCACAAACCTGACTGCATTGGCTCTCGGCAGTCCGCCTCTCATTCTCATCTCGAGATTTTCGTCAGTCCCAAGCCCGGCGCCGCTTCCACAGCAGAATGTCTGTTCCTTGATCGTGTTCTCCGGCATCTCAAAGAAATGATTGCACGAATTCCTGATTATGTAACGGGGTTCTTCAATCAGGCCCAATGCCCGCGCGGGGTTACATGAATCGTGAAAAGTCACCCGCCTGTTGTTGTTTCGATTCTTATCCAGCTTAATCTTTCCGTTCTTAATGAGATCTGCGGTGAACTCGCATATATGTACCATCTTGGTCGATCTGGCATTCCGGAATTTCGTCCCGGTAATCGGAGAGACCGGCTCTTCCAGGAAATCTGCGGGGCCGTTCAGCGTGTTCATATATTGATGCACCACTCTCCACATGTGACCGCATTCGCCGCCGAGTATCCATTTGACGCCAAGCCGACTGGATTCAGCATACATCTTTGCGTTGAGACTCTTCATGAGGTCATGTGAGATAAACGACCCGAAGTTTCCGCCTTCCGACGCGTACGTGCTCCATGTGTAATCCAGACCTATCTCGTGAAACAGCGCAAGGTACCCGAGCAGGGTGTAATAATGAGGTGTCCCGAAGTAATCTGCAGATGGAGCAATGAAGAGAATCTCCGCCCCTTTCTTGTTGATCGGGGCCTCGACTTTCACTCCCGTTATCGACTCCAACTCATCGACGGCGAAATCGATGCTGTCCTTGAAGCCGTGCGGCTGGATGCCGAGATGATTGCCTGTCCTGAAACTGTTGGCAACGGGTGTGACGACCCAGTCGATATTGATTCCTATGAGATTCAGCAGCTCACGGACCAGCAAAGTGATCTCGGCGGTGTCGATGCCGTACGGACAAAAAACCGAACATCGCCTGCACTGTGTGCACTGGTAGAAGTAATAGAACCATTCTTTTACGACATCGAGTGTCAGCTCACGTGCGCCTGCAAACTTGCCGAAGATCTTTCCCGCAAGCGTAAAATCATTTCTGTAAACCGACCTGAGGAGCTCTGCCCGCATGACCGGCATGTTTTTCGGATCTCCGGAGCCGATGAAGAAATGGCATTTGTCCGCGCATGCCCCGCACCGGACGCAGATGTCCATGAATATCTGCAACGAGCGGAATCTGTGGAGCCTGTCCCGGAGTCCTTCAAGCAGGATTTCCTTCCAGTTTTCAGGCAGCTTCCAGTCGGGATCGGTCGGCTGCCATTTTCTTGGATTCGGCAGCTCCAGGTATTCGATGTTCTTCGGATTCCCGCTGTAGTTGAATGTCCCCTCTTTAAAATCGACCGACTGATCCATCCAGCCTTTGGGCGGAAGATTGTACTTGATTTTGCTGGCTAATTCTTCAGGTTTTAATTTTGATCCGGACATTTCTATTCCTTATCCAAAGGTAATCCCGCTTCTCTCATCTTTTCCCTGAATTCATCTTCGTATTCTTCGTAAGTGTGAACTCTCACCGGGTGATTCCACGGGTTGACATGCCTCTTCATGCGACTGTTGTTCGCAAGGTTTCTCGTCGGCGAGAGGAACACTCCGGGCATGTGCAGGAGCTTGCTGAACGGGAAATATGCAAGGAGCACGCAAACCAGGAACAAGTGGACATAGAACAAGACTCCGATTCCCTGGGGAACCACAGGATGAAACGAGAACAATCCAACCGCCAGCTCCTTCACATTTACCAGATCGATTCTGAAAAAGTAGCGCATCAGGATTCCGGTAGTCGCTATGCTGAAAATCAGGAAAAGCGGAAAATAATCTGATGACAGAGAGATATATCTGAGCTTGGTAACGGTGAGGCGCCTCAAAATCAAGAACGTTAACGCACTCAAAATCAGGACATCCGTTATATAGAGACCAGGCAAACCTATCTGGAAGAAACCGTCAATCCCATCAAGCCCGAGCACAAAAGGAGGAATCGGTTGCATGAACAGCCTGAGATGTCTCAGGACGATAATCAACATCGACCAATGAAACACAATCGCACCGAGCCACAAATACTTGCTGCTGCCGTAAACCAATTTCGGCCCGTTCTTCAGTTCCATTTTCGTATTCCTGAACAACGACCGAAAGAACAATATCTCGATCGCCATTCTGCCGATAACGCCCAGTGTATTGTGAGGGCTTTCCAATTTGCTGTCCTTGATCCACGGAAGAGATTTCTGTTGTCCCGCGATAGTTGGAATATGGAACGGCACCGGCGAGGTCGACCATTTGATAACCCGGTAAATTATGCCGACGAGGAAAACGCTCATGGCCGCATACGGAAAGACGACGCCGAAGAAAAAATCCAACCGAGGGACACTCGCTCCCAGGAGGGCAGCTGCTATGATTACGAGGACTGCAAAGAGTGAGAAGATAACATCCATTGATTTTTCCCTTCACCGCAAAAGGTTCACCGGCAAATCTCACAGGCTTTGTGGAAGTTGTTCAAGAGCTGTGAGTGAATTGAACTCCCGAATCGCGAGCCTAACCATCGCGCTTCACATGCTCGTCGTTCCTGATATCACCATTTTCCGCCGTCGACTGCCGCGATCTCGCCTTTACCTCGTCAAGCCGAATTCGAAAGAGTTTTTCCCTCGAATCCATATACGAGTCAAAGGCGATCAGAGCCAGATTGTCGATTCTGGATTCAAGTTCCGCAAGTTCATCACTGGAACAGATCTCACCGGCTTCTTTTTCAATCTCGTTGCGAATGACCTCTTTCAAGTCAAAGACGAACCTGATTGCCTGAGACGGTGAAAACTCCTGAACGGCCCTGATCCTGACAACATCCTTCAGGAGTGTCTCCGTTACCCGGGAGTCGCTGTCACCGATGAGCTCATCGAATATTGCTCCGGCGCTGCTGGATATCGTGTAACCGACAGGGTTCGCAAACCGATCCTTCTGCGAAATCAGAAATTTCAGACTTTCTGACGGGTAAGAGCCGAGGATTCTTTGAACCCATTTATCGACGATTGCTGATTTCTTCTTTACCAATAGTTCTCGTAGCATAGCGGTCACAAACAATGCCATGGTTCGTTTAGGATTTCGGATTTCGTGCCGCCCAATTCCCATTTCAGGCAGTGAGATGTATGTGGCGGCCACTCTTTTTGCCCGTCGGCAGAACAGACCGGCTGTATCTTCCTTTGCGGGCGATCGACTGAAAGACTAGGAGATGAAGTCCGGGACTTACTAAACGCACCCGGTCGGTTTTGCAAGACCCGCTACTTTGCAGGCTCCTTTTGCGGGACCGGACGGATACAAATCGTAAATCTCCTTCAGTGAGAAGCCGGTCTCCTTGCAAACCTTTCTGACCATCGGCGCGATTCCGTACTTCTTGTAATAATCGCGGAGATAATAGACGATCTTCCAGTGTGCTTCCGTCATCTCTTTCACGTCTTCGGTCGTGGCAAGCGCTTTGGCTACTTCTTCATTCCATTCTTCCGGTTTCTGCATGAAACCGTCTTCGTCGACTTCAATCTTGACGCTTCCATATTCAAAGGTCTGCATTGTGTTATCCTATCAATTGTTGATGATTATTTGATCTTCACAGGCCCATACCGGTATAGATGAGCTGGACAGTGGAGTAATGGAATATTGGAATGGTAGAGTTGAATCTTCCTGCACGTCAGCGATTCCATTATTCCACAATTCCCCGATTCCATTATTCCGTAATCACCTCATCTCGATGTAGCCGCACGGGCAATTTTCCGCGCACTTGTTGCAACCCTTACAGAAGTCCAGCTTGAACTTGTAAGTGCCGTGCTTCGTGACAGGTTTGACTATCGCCTGGTCCTGGCAATAGCTCCAGCAGGTTCCGCAGTCGAAACATGAGCCGCAGCTCATGCATCTCTTTGCTTCATCAATTCCCTGTTCTTGGGTCAGCGTGGAAGTAATTTCAAGATTCAATCCTTTCCCGAAGGGATCACTTCGTGACAGTCGTTCTTCAGGCGAGAGCTTTACAGCTTCGTTTCTCAGCTTATTTTCATAGTAGCTTAGAATGACTTTGTCATGAGTAATGACCGGCGGTTTCTGTTCGGGCTCAGGTTGAATGTTCTGAAACCTGTTATGGATCGTTTCCGCGGCCATTCTCCCGTTGAAGATTGCTATGGTAACCAACCCCAATTCCAGGTCATCGCCGCCCGCATAAGTATTGGGAACCCCGGTTGTGCCGCCATCGTCAGCCTTAATCCAGTCCTTTCCTTCGTGAAGGATCTCAAGGCCGGTAAAATCGGGCTCCTGGCTGATGGCTGCGATGACCGTGGAGGCATCCAAATAGAAATACGAATCAGGAATTGGAACAGGCTTCCTTCTGCCGGATTCATCGGGTTCACCGAGTTCCATCCGCTGGCACTTCATCTTTGTGACCTTGTCACCATTTCTCTCGAAATCTGCCGGAGCTGCCAGGAATTCCAGTTTAACGCCTTCTTCTTCGGCGCCTGAAATCTCTTCTTTGATCGCAGGCATCTCGTTCCTCGTCCGCCGGTACACGATAGTCACATCGGCACCGAGGCGCCGCGAAATTCGCGCCGCATCTATGGCAGTATCCCCGGCCCCGACGACAAGAACTTTGTTCCCGACTTCGACAGCCTCACCTGAGTTGACCCTGTTCAGGAATTCGGTTCCCGTGAAAACGTTCGCCGCTTCTTCGTTGGGAACACCCAGCAATCTTCCCTTATGCGCACCTATCCCGACAAATATTGCGTCGCAATCTCTCTGCAATTCCTCATAAGGAATATCTCTGCCGACGATCCGGTTGCATTTGATCTCTACTCCAAGCTCCTCGATCCTCCTGATTTCCTTGTCCAGTACGTCAGCGGGGAGTCTGTAGTTCGGAATACCATATCTCAACATTCCGCCCGGTTTGCTGAAGGCTTCATAAACCGTTACGTGGTAACCCCTTCTCGCCAACTGGTATGCGCAAGACAGGCCGGCCGGGCCGGCTCCGATGACGGCGACCTTCTGTGGAAAAACGGCTTCGGAAATCCGCCGGAGCTTAAAGCCGTTCTCGAGCGCATAATCACCGACGAATCTTTCGAGGTTGTTAATGCCGACGGCACCGTCCTTGTGGCCTCGGTTGCATTCGTCTTCGCAGGGATGCGGACAGACTCTGCCGCATATCGAAGGAAGCGGGTTCTTTTCCGTGAGGATTTCCCAGGCCTTCTGAAAAGACTCCTGATAAGTTCTCCCGGAATCTTCAGACTGACTGATAACGGTGAGAAACTCTCTGATGTTGGTACCGTTGGGACATCCATTCGAGCAAGGTGGCGTTTTAGGGACCTGAACAGGTCGTAATGGCGAAGTCTCCACGGCAGAACTGCCTACCGATTGAGACCTCAGACTTCCTAACGGTTTCGATACTCTCTTTACAACCTTCGCCATCTGCTATTCTCTATTCAATATTGTTAAAGGAAAACTTACTCATACCTTTTCGTGGTATCATCTCTCACACTAGAGCCAGGTTAGCAGCCTTCTTTGAAGCTCTGTACTTGCTTGCACACTTAATCATCCCGTTCACCCATTCAGGGGAAGAAGTCGCGTGTATGTGCATGTAGCTTGCGAAGACGTTTTTGTATGTCAACCCGTCTCTTTTATCGAAGCACCCGACTCCACGAGAAAGAGAAAGAGAAAGAGCCGTTTCAATCCCGGTATCCTGGTCAGCGATCTTAGAGTAGTGAAATTCATGACCTTTGATCGCAGTGCCCACCCTGAAGAACGGATTGTCGCGATCCACAGAAGCTTCGCAGTAGCCATGACCCTGCGGCCTATCGTCCATAGACACCTTGATCGGCAGGACACCGGACATCGAATATTCTTTTCCATTCCATTCAATACTTCTTGCCAGGTACATCAACCCGCCGCACTCGGCATAGATCGGCAAGCCGTTCTCGGCGGACTCTCTGACGCCGGCAATCATTTCCCTGTTCAGGATCAGATCTGTCAGATTCATCTCAGGAAAACCGCCGCCTATGTAGAGTGCATCCATATCGCCGCTCAATTTCCCCCGGCTGGGAGAAATCGGAATCAACTCTGCACCGGCTGCCTCGAGCATCTCAAGGTTCTCAGGATAGTAGAATGAAAAAGATTCGTCTTTGAAATAGGCGATTCTTAATCCATTGCCTTCTCCGCCGTGTTCCCGAATAGTTCTGTCGTTTACCGGTGATGGACCGTACTCTACCGGAAGCGCTTTCTCAGCAACTTCGACGATTCCCGCTACATCAACATTATCCTCTACGACGTTCTTTGCCTCCTGCAGAAAACACAGGCTCCTCTGAAACTCACCCGGCATTATTAGTCCGAGATGTCTTGAAGGCAAAATAGATTTTCCCGACAATCTCGGAATTGCTCCAAACACAGGAACACCGGTTGTCGCTTCGATTGCATCTTTTACGACGCACGCATGTCTCTCGTTTGCCGCGTGATTCAGGATGACGCCCGCAATTTTCACTTCCGGATCGAACTTCACACATCCCAGGACTGTCGCGGCCGCCGTACGCGTAAGCTTGGAAATGTTCAACACAATTATGACCGGAACCTGCAGCAGCTTAGCGAGCTCTGCTGTGCTGTGAGTCCCGCTGCTGTCCACTCCGTCGAATAATCCCCTGTTTCCCTCGATGACGCTGACATCATCCTTGCCGGCGTATTTCAGAAACGAATCCTTCGCCGGAGCAAATCCCATCAAATATGTATCGAGATTCCTGGCCGGTTTGCCTGAAGCCAGACTCAGCCAGGCGGGATCGATATAGTCCGGGCCTTTCTTGAAGGCAGATACGCTGAGGCCCCTGCCTCTGAAACACTTGAGAAGACCGCAAGATATTACCGTCTTTCCTGAATCACCTGACAGACCGGCGACAATCACTCTGGGATAATTACCGTCAAACATGGACTTTAGACCTGATCGTGGTAAGCTCCAAACAACAATTAAATCCCAATTGACAAGGAGTAAAACACATTGCAAGCTGCTCCATTTGCGTTCTTGGCTTTTGGAATTTGTTCGAATCTCGATGTCTGGAACTTGGACCTTGTAGCAAGTTAGTTCTCGGCCCCTTCTTTGTGCGGGATCTCGATGAAACTTCCGCCGAAATATGTGTAGACGCATTTCCCGCTTTCAATCAGGTCCCTGATTGCGGATTTCGCCACGTTCTTATCGCATCTTTCGCCGAACAACTCCGTCACCGCCTTTGTCAGATCAGTGGCCTTCCACTTTTTCTGGCCCATGCTGTCTCTTATCATCTTGTACATTGCATCAGAGACTTCTTGAACACTTGCTTGCTCTGCCATGATAGTCTCCTTTAATGAGTTAAATGCGTGGAGCGTTTGAATGTCAATCCTGCATGCTTGAAGTCGTCAATATGTTCCTTCTGGAACGGGATTCCGGTCAGTTCGAAAAATCTCGGCCAGCCGATGCGGTTGATCCATTCACCCATTCTCTCGTACTTCCTCGCGTTCTTCGCCCAGACCTCTACCAGGTTTCTTACGGCATCGACAACTTCGGGCCATCTCGGCGGGTTATTGGGCAGGAACGGAATAGCCAGCTTGGAGAACATCGGTTCGCTTCTCGCGTTGGAGACTTTTCCGCCGACCCATATCGAGACTCCATCGTTCAGCGGATCGTTCAGATGCATTGCCGGACAAACCGTATAGCAGTTCGCGCAGAACATGCATCTCTCTTCGATGACTTCTACCGATGGAACTCCGTCGATGGTAGCGGGTCTGACGGCAGCCGTCGGACACGCCGAGACTACAGATGGAATCTCGCACATTGCTTTCAACTTGGTCCGGTCGACTTTCGGAGGTCGCCGGTGGATTCCAAGGATCGCTATGTCTGAACAGTGTACGGCTCCGCACATGTTCAAACAGCACGCCAGCGCAATCCGCAGCTTAGCCGGGAGTTTCATGTCGGTGAAGTAGCCGACCAGCTCATCCATCACCGACTTGACGATACCCGATGCATCCGTGGCCGCCGAGTGACAGTGCACCCAACCCTGCGTATGCACGATGCTCGAAATCGAATTCGCCATGCCGCCGACCGGGTGACCTAGCACCCTCAGATCCGCTATCAAGGGATCTATCTTTGATTCATCGGTCAGCAAGAATTCCACATTGTTACGGCTGGTGAATCTCAAGTAGCCGTTCGAATATTTATCAGCCAGATCGGCGTAGGTCCGGATTTTATCAATACTCAGGAGCCTCGGTGATGCGGCACGAACAGTATAGAGTCTTGCCCCGCTCTGCGAGACCGTTACCATGACTCCGGGCTTCACGATCTCGTGATATTTCCATTTCCCGTAGTTTTCTTTTATGATCAGTGGTAAGAACTTTTCGTAATGGGGTGGACCGATATCGGTTTTTCTTTTCGCTTTCACTTCAGCCATTATTGTCCTCCTCTTCAAAATATTCTTCGTAAAACACATAAGGATTCTCTCTGGGATGCGCGACCATTTCTGGAATCGGCTCTACGCCAATCGCCTCCAGGAAATTGCCCATTCCGACCCTCTGAATGAACTCGCCGACTCTCTCGCGGTTCTTGCCGTTTTCGGACCATACCTCATGAATCTTACCCACCAGTTCGATGAGTTCCGTATATGGCGGTTCGAGCTTAATGAATGGTATCAGCACCGAAGAAAGGAGCGCTCCTTCGACAATAGGCGCCTTGGCGCCAATGAGAATGCAAGCTCCGCGATCCTTGCCGGGAGAAAGCGCTTTGGGCATGGCGTTAATGCAGTGCATGCACTTGACGCAGGCTTTGTTATCGATTTTGATTTCCTTCCCATCCCACTCCATGCACTTAGCAGGACAATTACCGACGACATCTTTCTGTATGTTCATGCCAGATTTAGCATACTCTGTCACGGCGGCTTTGTCCATCTGGATGTCATCTCTCCATGTTCCGATGATCGACATATCGGAGCGAGCAATGGCTGCGACGCAGTCGTTCGGGCAACCTGACATCTTAAATTTCCATTTGTACGGGAAAGCCGGCCTGTGAAGCTCGTCCTGGTAGTGCATAGTCAGGAAGTAAGTCAGCGCCATCGTGTCATAGCACGCCCATTCGCATCGAGCCATGCCGCAGCAGCAGCTCGGTGTTCTCACATCGGAGCCGGAACCGCCGAGATCAAATCCCAGGTCGGTCAACTCCTTGAATGTAGGCTCCAATTCATCAGTCTTGGTCCCGAGAAAAACCAAATCTCCGGTTGAGCCGTGCATATTCGTCAAGCCTGAGCCGTGCTTTTCCCAGATATCACACAACTTTCTCAACACGTCGGACGTGTAGAACCAGCCGGCCGGTTGGTTGATACGCATTGTGTGGAAGTGAGAGACATTTGGAAACTCCTCCGGCAGATCAGAGTACCTGCCGATTACACCACCGCCGTATCCGAGGACTCCGACTATGCCGCCATGTTTCCAGTGCCCGATTTTTTCCTCGTACGAACGTTCGAGTTGGCCGAGCAGATCGTCAGCCATCGCATTCTTTTCCGCTGCGGTTTTTATCTCTTTTACAAAACTGGGCCATGCACCCTTTTCAAGCTCGTCTAGTTTCGGGGTCTTCCTTTTTTTCTCAGGCATCTTTGCTCCTTTGTTTAGCTGAACACATTGAAAACATAAACCTGAGTCGGCGCGGAAACAAGAAACAGAGGGTTTTTTGTATTCTGAGTGTTGAATGGGAAACAATAGGAGTGTGAATTGGACAGTGGAATAGTGGAATGAAATTATGGAATAGCGACCAGATGACATGGTGAAAAAGGATCAGGTCATAATCGGCAAAACAGGTTCGTACAAGTTATCCGGACTTTGTTTCTGTTTCGAACGGAGATCTGCGTCACTATCTTGTGTAGATTCTCCCGGACAATAAACGCAGAAAATCGCGGAACCGCACTCGTCTGCAATAGATAGCCCGGATGCGACAAGGCAGATGGCGTGTTCCGAGCGGACCGCCCCGGATCGATATGAATTACTTGACGGGCAGTTGAAGCGACCTCACGGCAAGCTCGACGACGAATGTCCGCATCTCCGGACTGTCAATCGAAAGCCCTAATGGCTTCGGCAAAGTGCCGCAGTTGAAGTTCTTGAAATGAGTTTCACACGGGCATTGGAGGTATAATGAAAGTCTGCTGAAACCTATCGGTAAGGGCTCGAGCATCCACCACGCTATCCAGGCATTGATTATGGGATAGGGGTCGTACTTGATCATATGAAATTTCTCGAACCTCGTCTCGAAAGCGCCCAGCAAACCCTCAAAACGCGTAACAGGCTGCTGACTGATCCTTTCTTGAAGGCGTTTAACAAAGCAGTCTCTCGAATCGAGAACTATCTGCTTCATCCTTTTATCCTTGAATATTACAAGGTAGTCTTCAAACCTGCATGAGTGATCATTCATGTGGGCATTAATCGCTTCCCGAATCAACTTTTTTGTATCGACAGAATGAAAAACTTCATCTTTCAGATGTTTGTCATAACAAGTCCTAGTGAAGTTATGCAGTGTCTCTGAGTAAGGGAAAACCACCTTCAGTGCGTCTTCTATCACTTTAAATCCATAGGACATGAAAGTGGGACAAACAAAGCCCCTGCAATTCATCCTGTCCAGCAACGCCATCCAGACGTTCTCCGATTCACTCTCACCAATTTCGAAACCCAGCACCGCAGTGGAAAGAGCATCGATCGCGAGCGCAAGATACATCGAGTGCTCCCTGCTTTCGCAGACATTTGCCTTGAACTTCTTTCCCACAAGATGAATCAGCCGCGAATCATGTTTGGGCGTAGACGCATCGAGGTATTCTTCCCACGAAGAGCAGCCGGACAGGTATTCCCTGATTTTCTGGTTGATCCTGATCGGGGAACTGCGGTAGACGGATCGGAGATCACGGTAGGAACTTCCGCTGAGGTAAGCTCCTGCCAGTCCGCCAAAATCAGGACTTTGCCGGTCGACGCCGTTCTTAACCCAGGTTCTCTTGCAACAGGTACACCTGTAACGGAGCTTGTTGGCGGAAGTCTTTCCGTGTTTTACAACTTTTGAACTGTGACAGAAAGGACAAACCAAATCGGTTTGAAGCATCGAACATGCAGTTGATAATTGTAAGGTCATGTATTCTTCCCTGTCTTTGCCCGAATGGGTTAACTTGCCCCGAACAGCCCATTAGTACAGTCAATAAACACAATGGCTCATGTGGCAAAACTCCCGTACCGTGTTGCGAGGGTCGAAGTTGATTTAGTTGTACACTCCTGTTCGCCATTTTCTGCATCTCTCTTATTGACCAACTGCTAATAGTCCAATCTCTGTGCCGGAACTTCCAACTGTAATCTTTTGGTTCGTGTCTTCTTAACGCACGACGCAAAACGTTTAACAAGACAACAGCTGAGAGTACCGCGTGTAAATTATTTCTACGAAAGGCGGGGGCACATTGCGCGGCGTACCATGAAAGAGAGACTTTGCCGTCAACTGTAGAACCAGATGTGGCGATCCGCGTTCTAAAGTGACAAGGAGATGCGGGATAATTGATCTGTACTTCGGATAGTATGAGGCAAGATGGGTCGTTCCACCACAGCTAAAAACATATAGGATGACAGTGTGGGTGAAGTGGAACTGCCGCGGTCATTAATTCAAATGAACCGGATCGGCGGGCAGACGATCACTTCCCTGCTTGCCCAACATCCGGCAACACCACGTTGTCAAAATGCGGCAAGGTAACGTCCCATTTCATTCCCGCTTTTAATTCGGGAGGAGTGCCGATTCTATGACACGTCGAGCATTGAGCAAGATTTGGTTTATCTTTTACTTTCTTAGCTTCGACCGTATGACACGAAACGCAAAGCTTGTGCATGGCATCCACATAAGAAGGTATGTAGTATTTCTCGGTAGCGTTCTTTTCGTCGGCAAGGAACTTGTAAGCCGGATGGCAGGCAGTGCACTTCTTCGCCGATTGGGCGGTCCGAGTCACACCAGGGGTGTGGCAGTCATCGCACCTGAGATTAGCTCCGGAAGCGGATGTATGCCAGTCGTGTTTGAAGAAGTCGACTTCTTTATACATACTCGTATGACACTCCCAACAGCTGCTCAACTTATCACCAGGAAGGCTCAGATGATGACAGACCCGGCAACTGTCCTTGCCAATCCTGGAAATATGACCCTCATGAGAAAACTCGACGAACTGATCGTCACGGTTGCCATTTATGCACAAGGTATCGCACAGCGAATCGACGACGGTTGCGGGTTTCACCGTGATTTGATCGATTCCTTCGGCATGCAATCGATTTCCGGACATCAAGGCCATACCGAGGGCAAAGCTCAATACAAATGCAAGCGTATGTTTTGTCAGAGATGCCACGCTGGGAATTCCAAGCCAGGTCCGGGATGAGTAGTCAAATGACGGCAGGGTATGCGGAAGGGACTCCGGATCCTCCGGGCGTATATCCCAGACATGGAAGTTTTCGATCGCAAACAGAAAGACCAATACGGCTGCCGAGACAACTCCGAGACTGATGGCAATTTCCATCCAAGATGGCGTGTAGGAGGCTGTGGAATCAAGCATCGCCAAACCGCCCACATCAATTCTGTTGAGGACCATCCCTATCACCACCATCGACGAGCCTATCCATTGGACTTTATTGTTTCCGCGATATTTCGGAACGAAGAACAATGCCGCGGGGATAATCGTCGACACCAGAACTTCGACTATGAAAAGATTACTCTGCCATTTCCCGTCGAAGATCAGACCGAGTTTTCCCGATACCGTTATGTCTGTCATTTTAGCGACAAAGTATATGGCGAGGACCCATGCCGCCGCCCTGCAAAGCTTTGCCACGAGGTGAGTTTCCGGCTCACGGCGGTATAGCCAGTGCGACGCAAGGCTTTCAAAGGCTACCATCATCAATCCAAGCGCGACAGCCGAAATGAAAAATTCAACGGGTAGTATGTGTGAATACCACAATGGGTAAAGTCTGTAGCGCATTATAAGAAACAATGTCCCCAACGATGATTGGTGCAATGTGGAGAGCATTATGCCCAGGAGCACTAGCGGGAAACGAAACTTCATGAGAAAATCTCTGATCCTTGCATACCGGCTGAATTTTTCCAGCGGGACCGGGCTGAACTCAAGGAGCAATACTGTCGTGTAAAGCATAACGCACCAACCGACCTCGAACAGCGGCGAGTGAGGGTTCCAATAGATTATCATGTGCCAGATATTCCAGGGCAGTCCGAGATCGACGAGCAAACCGGCCACAACGGCAAGGTAGCCGAGGAACGCTGTCAACACGGCTGGTTTAACCATCGGGTGACATTCTTCCCTCTTCATTATATAGAAAATTGCGGTGGTCACAAAACCGCCTGCAGCCAGAGCGACTCCTGCCATCACATCGAAGCCTATCCAAAATCCCCAGGGCGTTCTGTCACTCAGATTGGTCGTCACTCCCAACCCGAAGACGTACCGGTTGAGCGCGACTGCCGCCGCGAAACCCGTCAGAAACCATAAGATCAGCTTTGTATTTTGCACCCTATTCATCGGCGGATTCCTTCTTGTTGCCCCGTTCCTTGTCCATTTTCATCCTGCGACGGATTATCCAGTTGAGTCCGAGCATCGCTCCGCCCATTCCGACAAAGGCAAACGGCACCGATTCCATTGCGGCAGCCGTTTCTTTCGGAAGCGGTTTGTCGCCGGGTCTTGTCGGGTATGTAAGAAAATCGAGATAGATATCCGAAAGATATAGAACGGAAGTGCCACCAACTTCGTGCTCACCCCACACCTTATCGATATATTTGGCGGGGTTCTCTTTGATTCTCTTGTGAGCCACTTCGAGGAGCTCATCGCGATCGCCGAAGATCGTTGCCCCTACCGGACAAGCCTCCGTACATGCCGGCTGTTGTCCTGTTTTAATCCTGTCATAACAAAGGATACATTTCTCCACATGCGGGACAGTCTTGTCCCAGTCGTAACGCGGGATCCCGAACGGACATGCCATCATGCAGTATCGGCATCCGAGACATTTAGTAATGTCGTACGTTACGGCACCGATTTCGGTTTTGTGCAATGCACCGACCGGGCATACGGAAGCACACGCGGGTTCAAGACAGTGACGGCATTGTTTGCGGACATAATGATCGCCGGGCCTGCGGATCACCGAGGTCCAATTTTCTGCGGAGAGTCCGTCATTCCTGTCCCAGATCCTAGGCACGTCCATTTCGAGATTGTGTACCTGCTTGCAGGCAGAAACGCACTTAAGACAGCCGATACACTTCGTAACATCTGTCAATATTGCTTTGCTCAAACCGGTGCTCCTTTTTTGCTGAGTGTTGCGCAAATATCTTCGTCCGTCTTCGGCGGAAATTTCCATGCCAGCGCATCGATAACCTGCGAGAACGGCGCAAGCACGCAATGCGCTATCTTTGTGAAAGGTGTCATGAAAAATATCAAGTCGCCTGACAGGACATGAACCAGCATGAGAAACTGATAGACACCTGCGCTGATATTGAGATTCGCACATACGAATCCGGTGACAAAAGGAAGAAGAAGCAAGAGCAGCCACAAATAGTCCTGCCCCCGGCTGAGCGAGTGTATCGATTTGACCACCAGGCGCTCGACTAACATGAGAGTCGCAAAGACTATTGTGGCGGCAGTAAGCCAAAAAGCCCACCAGTAAGGAAGAGCGGGCCAGGAAATGCCTACAGAGCTTTTCCAAAGACTGATGTGTGCGAACAGGAAGACCGGCACAATTATCAGTCCGATATGGAACAGTATCGAAAAAAACGAATACACTTGCCGGTTCCGAAAGACTCTTTTCACCGGGAAAACCCATTCAAATGTGCGACTGGCTATCAGCCTCCAGGGCATTTTCTTGTCGCCCGCCCTTCGATATACCTTTTGCGCTCCCCAAAAATCGAGGAATAATATACGCGCTAAGCCCAGAAGCATGATTATGAAGCAAAGCCGGAAAAGCGGACCACGGGCGAACTGCAGCAGAAATCCCATGCTCACTTCTCCTTCCCCTCCGAAGAATCACGAGGATCGGAGAGACCGTTATTCTGACCAGCGGTGACTTCCTCTTCTTTCCTGACAAGCAGCGAATCGTCGAACTTGATTGCCTTGTAGACCAGGTCATGGAATCCGACGACGCGGCAATCAAGTCCCTGATCTTCAACCAATTCTCTCAGCTGTTTCTTGCAGTTAGCACAGGGTGCCACAAGAATTTCACATCCCGATTTTCTGATTTGTTCCGCCTTCAGTTTGCCGCCTATTGTCGTTCTGTACGGCCTCAATTCATCCATCGAGACCGCACCGCCTCCGCCACCGCAGCATATATTGTCTTCACCCGCAGGAGTCATCTCCACATAATTCTTACAGAATGATCTCAAGACTTCACGCGGCTGGTTCACAATCCAGCGGTTCCTTGCAAAGTTGCACGGATCATGGTAGGCAATCTTCTCGGTGATTACGTCAGGATTAAGATTGAGCCTCCCCTCCTTCCAGACTTTGTAAGTGTATTCCAAAATGTTTATCACCGGCACAGAGTCTTCTCCCCCGCAGTAAGTCGGCATGAAATTCTTTGCTACGCGCGACGCATGGCCGCATTCCCCTATTAGGACATGTTTTCCCTTGAGTCTTCTTGTTTCCTGATCGACATTTTTGATGACTCTTTCCAGTATTCTGTCGTTGTAGAAAAGACCATAGTTGATCGCATCGAAGTAGCCAGTCCCGATTGTCCAGGAATCCCCTGTCGCCGCAAATACTGCGGCAATTCCCATCAACGAATCCGCTTCCATCAGGTAGTCGCTGACCGGGGCGAAGAACACGTAGTCGCTGCCTTCTACATCCGTCGGAAATTTTATCTCTACCGATTTCTCTTCAAACATGTCGTCTTCAAGAAATTCGAGAGTGTCTTTCAAAGCAGGGACCGGCACCGCAGACGTGTTGTGAAACGGGCCTTCAAGCTGCGCGCGTACGCTCACAGCCAGTGCACGCGGGACGATTCCGATTTCGCTCAAGATGTAACGACCAAGGTGTGTAATAAGTCCGTGATCCAATCCGAGCGGACATTCGAGGGCACATCTTCTGCATGCCGTACAGTTCCAGAAGCTTTCCGCCACTTCCTGAATTTTCTCATCCGTCAAATACCCGCCGCCGGAAATGCGCCCCTTCAACAATCCACCCATCGTGAAATGACGGCGATACACGTCCAGCAAAAGCCCCGAACGATAGCACGGGATATCCTTCGGGTCGTCGGTTGCCTGATAGATATGACAAGCGACCGCACATCGCGAACACCTGCCAGTCATGCGGATGAAATGATCCAATACCATTTTGTAGTTTGAATGCTTGAGTATTGCCGCAAACACTTCCAGGAATCGACGTGGACGGTCGTTAACGTCACAGTCTTCGACGTGATAGCGAACATTCAGTTTTTGTCTTTCTACCACTTCCGGTTTTTTAGTAGAGGCCAAGGCTTTCTTACGCTCTTCATCGGTTACAACAGTAGTTCTCATTTATTTCCTGTATCTTGAACGAAGATTTGGCTTGATTGAGTGTTCTCCCTTGAGGATGACATGGATTAGCAGCGACGGTTTCCTGAGACTTCCCATTACATCACCCATAATAATTTCAGGCGCTCTTTGAGTGCTAAAATTAATCGGGATGATACTAGCTCGTGGCTTTTCGGCCTCCCTTAGTTGACAGTTTTCTCGACCATAAAGGCCATTGGCACAGAACGGATGATTCAGGATACACGCCCTTCCGGCACAGACAGAAATGAGTCGCGATAAAAGCCAAGAAAAGGGCTACAGCGATTATATCCGCTATGGACAGACCCGGCAGACAATTTGCAGCCGGTGACGACCCGGTTCTCCAGAACACATTACCTTGAGGCATTGGATTCTGGCCAGAAAACGCGAACGTGACCACGATTGGTGTCATGCTCCACAAACCACCTACTCGATAATTCGACATAAAACCGGTTGAAGTCATCAGGAGGAAGAAAGACATGCTTGCACAAAATCCCATTTGCTTCATTTTGAATCCCCCTTTGGAACGAAGGTCACTTACGTTGCAAGGTTCAATACAATAGCGATTACCCGGATCTTGAGCTTCAATTGCTCCGGATGTTTTGAGAGATTTGGAATCTCTTGACGGTGATATCTGAGAATACTCAGCGACCATTTCTCGACCCTAGTGTGGGCAAATATTCCTTAAAAAAATAGAAGGGTGAGGAAATAGAAACAATCAAATACAAACTGTTGTATCCGAAATGTGTCTTATTCAGATAAGGTCAGTTCAAATCATATGTTTGAATTGCGAGAGGCCATGCCTAACGCCTGACCGGATCACTAACTTTACATTGGTACATAACTGGGGGGCAGGTCATATCCACGACGATAATCTACACAAAGGTTCGGCTTGAGCCGATGAAAAGTGCCGTCGAACCCTTCAAAAATGACAAAGCTACAGTTACATTTTGGTTAGACGAGCGCAAAAAAGATGCTGAAGACAAAAATAACTTTCTTAAAATCCGCTAAACTGTTATATTTTCCCACAAGCCGAGATGGCGGAACTGGTAGACGCACTGGACTCAAAATCCAGCGAGGCTTAACCCCTCGTGCGGGTTCGATTCCCGCTCTCGGCACTCGGTCAGTTTCTTTAATCCCCATGATGTTTCCTTCTTATATTGGATTTCCCTTTGCATCTCCTCTGGACAATGCTTAACCCCTCGGGCGGGTTCTCCCTCAAAGAACTGAAAGTTCTTCGAGGAATCCCTTCGGGAGATTCCCGCTCTCGGCACTGACCCCGAGTCAAAAATTCAAACCTGCCCTTCTCCTTCTCTCTCGATTTACTTCTTAACTAGATTCCGCAAGGTCGATCCAAGCACGGCTTCGACATTTTCTGCAACCTTGCCCTTGTGAACCTTATAATCACTATCTTACTCCATCATCACAACAGATATAGGAGCATGTACTATGTCGAAGTATAGAATCCTTTCCCTTGATGGCGGCGGGATAAGAGGTATAATCACCGCTTCGATCCTTCACCGCCTTAACACTAATCCTCGCACCGCCGGTTTCCTCGACGGGGTCGATCTCATAGCGGGTACTTCTACCGGCGGCCTGCTGGCACTGGCACTCGCCCACGGATTGAGCCCTGCCGAAATGCGGGACATCTATGCCAAGGAGGGGTCTTACATATTTCATGAGACATTTATACGCGACATCGAATCATTGTGGCGTGTGATCGGAGCTGGCTATCCCAATAAGAATCTGGAGAGCGTGCTCATAAACATTTTCGGCTCCACGACGCTCGACCAGCTCAGAAAGCAGATCCTGATAACCGCCTTTGACCTTGATAATGAATCCCGTAATCCACTCAGGCGCACATGGAAGCCGAAGATATTCCACAACTTCCCCGGAGACGACAGCGACGGCGAACAGCTGGCATACAAAGTCGGGCTCTTCACGAGTGCCGCGCCCACGTATTTCCCTACTTACGAAGGTTACGTAGACGGCGGAGTATTCGCCAGCAACCCCAGCATGTGTGCCCTGGCGCAGTCGCAGGACCTCAGATTCTTCGAGTCGCCCGAACTGAGCAGCGTCGTACTTCTATCGCTCGGTACGGGAACATCCCTCGAATACATCGAGGGAATGCGCCACGACTGGGGATACGCTCAGTGGGTGCGACCGATATTGAACGTAATGCTCGACGGCGTTGCGGGGATTGCCGACTACCAGTGCAGACAAATTCTCAAGAAGAACTACTTCAGACTCGCTCCCGTGTTTCCTCACGACGTTTCGGTTCCGATGGATGCTGCGGACAAAATACCTTACATGCTCAGTTTCGCGGATGAGGTCGACATTACCGCTTCGGTAGAATGGCTGGAGCAAAACTGGCGGTAGCACGAGTGTCATCACCTGTGCAGCGCCACTATCAACGATGATATTTGCGGTTATGCGCGGGCCGCAACATATAATAAGAGGATTAAACCGATTGAATAGCCGGGAAAAGGAGTCCATTTTTCCCTGGTAATCATACTGGCTATTTCAGGCGCCGCTTTATGGATGAGAATCGGAATCACCGTCCGATAAGTTGCGCGGCTCGTCAGACGCACAATCCGTAGAAGGATTCGCGCTCCTTACAAGGTGTCTGCCGCTTGTCCCTTTGGGAAAAGCATCTATCCGGGAGATTCGAACCGATGCCGGTGATAAACTCACTTCGCCAAAAGCACCGCTATCGCTCCGATCACCGCCCCGCTAGCCACAGCCGTCGGTACCTCCCACCACTTCCTGGAATCAGGCGCCGGGACCGCAACCAAAATCGAATCGTGAATCGTCAGCGTCCTTACCTCGATGGGGGCCGGACTCAAAGTGAACGCCGCGGCGTGAGTCAACGGCTTGTAGCTTGCGAGGAGCGTATCACCATGAGAGAAATATACTGTGGTGTCTAACGGCTGGGACACATAACGGAACAGGCTCTTTATCGAATCAGTGCCGGTATTCATCCCGGCGGCAAAAGCACTGTCAACGATCCTGCCGTAATCTATCGGCAAGGGCTTCGCCGGTACTGAAACCGTAACAGTCTCGGGTGGAACCGGAATGTGCTGTATCGTCAACAGCGAGTCGATCTTGTGGTTGGCGTGTGTAAGTCTGACTTCCCATCTCATGTTAGTACGATCGACCGCGACAAACCACGTTGCCGCACCGGCCAAGATCACCAGGAGAAGGACGAATACTAAAAGTCTCAGATTCTCTTTCATTTGCTCAACACCTCCTTCAAACGGTGCAGGAGTCTTTCAAATCCGTTTTCATGAACCGCCTGTCATTTCTCGCCTGGACTCTGGCTTAAGCCTGTTATTGTACCACCATACACGAATCCGTCAAAAGGTAACGAATACTCTGACTGAAGGCAAGGGAAATCTGTGTAGTGGGGTAATGCCTCACTGAAAGGGTTATTTCTCTCGCAAAGGCGCCAAGAACGCAAAGGAATGTTGACGAGCGGTTCGCTTTGCGAGCTCGTATGTTGACAAGGAGAGGAAAGAGTTGTTCTTTAGAAGGAAGTGGCTTGAGGGAATGGGAGAGCGTTTTGCGTGAAGATACGTCAGAAGGCGATACCGTCGCAAAGATATTACTCCCCATTCCCTAAGGCTTCTTTAAGACTGAACAGTATTTAGGGACCGCATCCCGTATAAAACTGCGAGAGTAGTCAAAGAAGAAGCTTAAGCCACCATTGTACCAAAGAACAACATAAGGATAACTAACTATGCAAAAGGACGAACAAATAATCAAGCAGGTTGTCGGTATCGACGTTTCCAAGGACTCACTGGAAGTCAGCTTCGGAACACTGTCTTCTCATGCCGAGAAGGAGTTGTCTGTCAGCATCTCTTTTTCAAATAACGTGATTGGGTTCAGAAAACTGCTTTCCTGGACGAAGAAGAATAAAGTGACAGATACCTGCCCTGTCGTCTTTGTCATGGAAGCAACCGGTGTTTACTACGAGAACCTCGCTTACTTCCTTAACGACCATCAAGAACAGGTTGTTGTCCTTCTTCCGAACAAAACAAAGAACTACGCGAAGACCCTCGACCTTAAGTCCAAAACAGACAAAATCGACTCCCGTATGCTGACCCAGTTCGGTCTCGAACGCAAGTTCAACCTCTGGCATGTTCCCACGCCTCTGCTCAAGGATCTAAAAATCTTGTGCCGTGAGTACAGTACGATCACAAAACGGACAGTACAAATCAAAAATCAGCTCCATGCCAAGGGGTACTCCTATAAACCTCCTAAGGGCACCGTCAGCCGTTTAAAACAACAACTGAAGTTCTCAGAGCGTCAGTTAACCCAGATCGAACAAGAGATCGAAGAACTTCTCAGCCAGGACCCGGACCTCAACGGCAAAATCAACAAAATAGCCGCCATCAAGGGGGTCGGCATCATGACGGCCATACGCGTAGTAGCTGAAACCAATGGCTTTGCTCTTATTGAGAACGGCAAGCAGCTCGCAAGCTATGTCGGCCTCGACGTCGTCCACAACCAGTCAGGCAACAGAGAAAGAAAATCCTCTATCTCCAGAAAAGGCAACAAGTTCATCCGCCAGGCTCTCTACATGCCCGCCATCTGTGCCTGCCGGTATGACAAGACACTCAAAGACTTCTACATCAGATTGGCTATGAGAAAGAACATCAAGAAAATCGCCGTCGTTGCTGCCGAGAGAAAACTTCTCTTACTTATCTATACTCTCTGGAAGAACAACTCTCAATACGACCCCGATTATCTTCTAAATAAAAACAACCACCAACATAAGTCCCCGTTGATCCCTTGACTCTTAACACAGTATCTTTGCGGCTTGGCCAGAAACCATAAGTGTGGGGGTACGTAGTGGGCTATTTTGAGTCATCTCCCGAACCTGTCCATGAGGTCTCCGTGCTTCTATGTCTCTCGTGGTCAAATTGAAACACGAGACACGCCTGCGTGCTTGCCTGCGCAAAGCCGATGCTTCGCTTCGGCGTAGGCAGGCCGGAACATGCCTCAGGAATACTTCGCCTGCCTGCGCGTAGCTGCTTCGGCGGAGGCAGGGCGTGCAGGCACACGAGACACAAGGAGAAATATTCTTCTTAGACAGCCTACTGGAGCGCTTTTATGTCGTTAATTATGTCGGCGAAGTCCATGTGACTCCCCGTGTAGACTCCCCGGACCCTTCCCTGGCCATCGATGAGAACGCACTCATCCGGATGCCTGATGAAATAGACCAGCTTTCCGGTTTTGGTGTGCGATGAATCGACCATCGTATACTTTATCTTGACTCTGTTCAACACAGAATCGATGTCGGTCTTCGTCCCCGTTAGGAAGTCCCAATCATCGAATTTGATCCCTCGCTCTTCGGCATACCGCTTCAAAACCGGAGGAGTATCGCGGTTCGGGTCATAGGTCAGAGACACAAACTTAACTCCCTTGATTCCCTGCATCGATAGCGAGTCCTGAAGCTCGTGAAGGTTTCTCGTAGTCATGGGGCAAACATACGGACAATGAGTGTAAATGAATGACATCATGACCAGTTTTCCCTTGAAGTCGGATGGGAATACGACTCTCTCGCTGTCCTGGTTTACAAAACTCGTATGCAAACCGGCAAATGTATAAATCTTCGGAAGAGATTTTGATGTGCCGGAGCATCCGGTAATTACCATGGTAAGAATTGTAATTGTGGAAAGGATAAAAAGCGACTTCCCCTTGTCATGCAGGGGTTTCATTGCATCATGAAATCCCGAAAAGGTTGTCCTGGCTGAATGAACTGGAACGTCAAATGTTTTCATTATACTCTACTTAAAACAAAGAAAGAGGATGTAAGTTCCTTCGCATTCAATCTATCAGGCAAAGGCTGCCCCGGAGTCAAGGCGGGCTCGTCACCAGCCCCACTCACCGACAAAATTAGAACAAAAGGTTGTAGTTCAATCTGAAACCCCGGCCGGGCTGAGGCAGGAAGTCCTTTATGACGGACAGGTTATCGCGATAGACCTGGTTGAAAAGGTTGTCGCAATGAAGACCAATATTGCTTACCAAGCCTGCCGACACGAGGCGTATGCCGAAGCCGATATCGACGACCCCATACCCTGCGGTATAGGTATCACCGACGCCGAGTCGTGTCTGGCTTGCCGTCAGCCGCCATTCTATGATTCCTGAATATGTCGCGTCCTGATACGTCAACCGTAGGAAACCATGGAGCGGAGGAATGAACGGAAGCGGAATATTGTTTTGCGTGTCTTCGGCGTTCACATAGCTGGCGCTTCCTTCAAGGGCAACGTACTGCACCGGCTCGACCGTAGCGCTTGCTTCGAATCCCATCAAACGGGCGGCGGTTGCCGAGAACTGACGTATAGGCAAGTTCTCAATGGTATCGCCTGTAAGATAGGCGTAGATATAGTGATTGATGAAGTTCACGTAGGGAGATACCTCGAACGAAAACCCCGTGAAGCGCCCCTTCAACGAAGCGTCGACTCCAAGCGCCGTCTCAGGGCCGAGGTTGGCATCTCCGATAGAATAGGTGTTGCTCGCCGCATCCGCGCCGTTCGCGAAGAGTTCCTGAACGGTCGGAGCGCGGAAGGAGCGCGCTATACTGAGCGAAGCCGTCATTTCAGGAGAGATGTTTTGAATCGCCCCCAGCGACGCCGTCAATGCATTATGGGACTGGGTGACGTCGAGAGTCTGGAAGACCGGATCCAAAGACGCCGCGTATGGCAAAGTATGAATTCGATTAAAATCATAGCGCAGCCCTGCCTGAAAACGAGTGCCGGCATCGAGCACGTATTCCTCATAACCGTACCCCGCCAGTCCGGTAGTCAGGGAATTTGGTCCTAAAGGCTGCTCTCCTTCGATTGTGAGGTTTTCAAAGTTTGCCCAAAGACCGACAGTGCCCCGGAATGCGCCGATCTGCTGGTGCTGAAATTGCAGCGTCACGTTCAACGTCTGCTTGTGGAATTGATTTGCCTGCGGGTTAGACACTCCCGTAGAGTCTTGCAACGTCGGATACTCGGAGTGGTTGTAGTCCACATAATCGGCATTCAATCTGATTTGCCTCACCAGCGATCCTTCTACTACCCACAGCCCGCGCATTTCGACAAGGTTCCTGTTCTGCGTTATCAGAGAAGTAGTGGGCGGATCAATAAGCCAGTTCGGGTTAGGCGGCGTGCCGGGAATACCGTATGTCATTTGATAATGCTGATATCCGACTCCTACCATGCCGAAGTCGCCCTGGTATGAATAGCCCGCACCTTCCTCCTGACTCCTGTCAAAGGATTGAGGTATGCGGCTCAGGTGGAATGTCTGGATTCCGTCAAAATAGTTACCGGAAGGGATGCGGGTATCCTGCGCGTGAAGCCCGCCCGCCGAGACGGCGAAGGCGTTCCCGCCATCGCTGTAGACTCCGTTGAAGTAACCGGTATACTCGTCGCTGACGGTGTTCCCCGCCAGCGAGACAGTCCCGGAAAAAGGTCTCGTGGATACGGCAGGGACAATATTTGTTATAACATTTATTAACCCTCCGATCGCATTCGGACCGTACATGATGCTTGCTGGACCCCTGATGACATCGATTCGTGATATGCTCGCCGGCAGTATCGGCATGGAATGGGCCGGGTCATACGTCGAGACATCGCCCGAGCGAAGACCATCTTCCAGAATCAAAACATTATTGTCTGATAGACCGCGTATCATCGGACGTGCTGGTGCAGCACCGTTGTAACGAACGGATACTCCCGGCATATCGGATATTTCCTGAGCGAAGCTCTGACCCGGACTGTTCTGCAGTTCGACTCTCGACATCGATTCCGCAGGTTGATACTGTTCATTTGCGGGTCCGGCGTAAGGTGATGCAGAAACGACCACTCCCTCCGCCCGAATAGCCGACTGCTGAAGCTCGAATGAGGTGTGCGCGGCATTGTCTGTTATGTGAACAGTGCCGGTCTTTGACGCGTAGCCTATGCATCGGACATAAATCTTGTAAATTCCTGCAGGGACTTCAGGAAAAGAAAATTTACCGTTCCCATCGGTGTAGGTCGCCCGGTCTAATCCAAGGAGCAGGACCGTCGCACCGACGACGGGCTTGTTGCCGCTTCTCACGCTCCCTCGCACCTCGCCCGTCGAAGCATCTGTCGCTGCTTCGCCGGAACCGAACGAGTCATGATTGGCAGAGCTCGGCTCAACCGGTGACAGATTAACCGGTAGGGTTCCAGTTTGAGATAAAGCTGATTTCCGGGAAAACGCCGGACGTGAGAATTGTAGAACAACCATACAAGCAAGAATCATCGAAAATAATATGGAAATTCTGGGTCTCATTTAAGGATGTCTCATTATGTTGGAAAACTAGTTGGTGGCAACAACACTTTATAAAAACTTGGAAGATTGTGTAACTTTTTCAATAGACGAGTTGCAGAAAGGGAAAGTTCCTGATCACTACTGTCTTCTATGCATCGAGTACTTCGCGGACTTTCTGTGAAAGATCTTTTGGGGTATAAGGCTTCGGGACTATATCAGAAGCGCCGTTCCTGAATATGTCTGATTTTTCTTCGGGATCGATAAAACCGGTTGCGATAACGAATTTAATTGTCGGATTGATCGACTTTATCTTTTTAAGGACATCCTTTCCCGAAAGTTTTGGAAGTCCCAGATCTGAAAGGACCAGGTTGATGTTGCGCTGATTCCTTTCATAAACACTAATCCCTTCCTCTCCGTCAGAAGCCGTGATTACGTTATAACCTTTAGATGTCAACACCTCATAAGCCAACTCGCGGAGCATCTCTTCGTCTTCGATCACTAATATTGTCTCTTTGCCACCGGATGTTTCTCTGTCGGACATATTCTCTCCATTTGCCTCTACGGGTATGGGCTTAACGGGGAAATACAGATAGAATGTCGTGCCCCTGCCTAAATGGCTCTCCACGTCAATAAAGCCGTCGTGATTTTCCATTATTCCGAACACCACCGACAGGCCAAGTCCAGTTCCCTTGCCGGGCTCTTTGGTTGTAAAAAAGGGTTCAAAAATGTGCTGGCGTGTTACTTCGTCCATTCCTACGCCCATGTCGCTCACTTCAAGCAAGATGTATTTGGAAAAGGTCGCGTTACGGTAACGCGCGCGCACGGTTTCTCCAGTAACCTCGCGCGCTGCGATCGTGAGTGTACCGTTTCCCGACATGGCGTCCCGCGCGTTGACGCACAAATTCAGGAGCGCCTGGTGTATCTGGGTGGAATCTCCGCTGATATGCGGGAGGTCGGGAGAGAGGCTGCATGAAAGGGTCATAGTCTTTGGAAATGCCTCATGAAAGAGTCTTTGTATTTCTTTCACTGAATCGTTCAATGAGACGGAGGTGAAGCTCGCGTTAGTCTTTCTGGCAAAAGTCAGCATCTGGCGGACCAGCGATGCGCCGCGCTCTGCCGCCTTCACGATGGCATTGAAACTCTTCGAGAGCCCATCGGATTGGCCCAGCTTCTCTTCAATCAGCGAAGAGTGTCCGAGTATTATCCCGAGTATGTTGTTGAAATCGTGCGCTATGCCGCTGGCAAGCGTCCCGAGGCTTTCCATCTTCTGAGCCTGCAGGAACTGCACCTGAAGCTGCTTTCGTTCCGTAACATCATCAAAGACTTCGAGCAGCGCCTTCTTGCCGTTGTACATTAGACCGGTGTAGCTGATTTGGAACGTGCGGCCTCCAAGCACCCCGGTAGTTTCGATCGTCTTTGATTTTCCTATCTCCAGGCCCTCGGAGAGCGGGCACCCTGCGCACTGTTTCAGATCGTCCTTGTACACCGTCCAGCACTTTCTCCCGATCATGTCGGCGTGGAAAGTGTCCTTGAATTTCTCGCTCATGAAAAGAAGGTTCCCGGTGCCATCCACGATGGAGATACCGAACGGCAGCGTTTTTATCAGCATCTCGTTGAAAGAGTTCAGCTGCCTGAGCGATTCTTCAGCCCGCTTGCGCTTCGTGATGTCGCTCACGATAACCTGGACGGCATCGATATTACCGTTCCTCTTAAGCAGGGACGCCGACAGCGAGAACCAGAACTCCTTCCCGTCGTCACGCCTGACCCCTATCTCGAACGGAGCGACATACCTTCTCGACAGTATATCGTAAAACGCCCGTTCAATCTGTATCAGGGGTTTTCCCAGAAAAACAAAATTCAGATCCTTGAATTGCCTTCCTACCAGTTCATCTCTTCTCTTGCCGGAAACCGTTTCCGCGGCAGGATTGCAGTCAACTATTATCCCTTCCGGATCGATGATGAAAATCGTCTCGGGGGAGGATGTAAACAGACTGCGGTATTTATTCTCACTTTCCAGGAGCGCCTTCTCGGCCTGCTTGCGCTCCGTGATATCCCGAATAACTGAAAGCGCTTCTCTATCGGAGAGTCTGACCACCCGGTCTTCGTAGAACCGTGCGTCTCCTTCCTTCGAAGGGAGTTCGTATTCGAATGTCTCAATTCTGTCGGTCTCGATCGCCTTCTCTATGGCGTTCATCGCGGGCTTCCATACGTTGGATGGCATCACGTCTTTTATGTTTTTTCCGAGAAAAGCGTCGGGAAGGAGAAATAGTGCCGATTCGTCCGGTGCGCGGAAATCCAACAAAATCCCTTCCTTAGTTACCCTGAAGAGTATGTCCGGAACGGCATTTATAATAGCGCGGTTTTGCTCCTCGCTTACGCGCAGGGCCCTTTCTATACGTTTGTTCTCCGTAACATCGCGAGCCACTGTCGAAACTCCAGTGATGTCTCCGGACGGGCTCTTGATTGGGGACAGCGTGATTGAGACGTCGATCAGTGTGCCGTCTTTTCGCGCACGCACGGTGTCATAATGAGCGATCTCTTCACCCTGCTTGACTCTGTCAATCAGCTGAGGAATTTCATCTTTGTAGTCCGTAGGGGCCAGGATCGAAATCGGCCGGCCAAGCGCCTCTGCTGGCGTGTATCCGTATGTTCTTTGAGCGCCCATGTTCCAGGATGTAATATTTCCATTCAGGCCTTTTCCGATAATTGCATCACTGGAGGAGTCGACGATGGCTGCCAAGTGCGCACTGGCGTCTTCAGCCCGCTTACGTTCCGTTATGTCACGGCCGAATGCACAGACCAACTCCCGGTCGCTAAATTTCATATAATTGAACCTGATCTCTGCCGGAAAAATCCTGCCGTCCTTGGTGCAGTGTGTCACTTCATGGATGTGCGATCCGGCATTCTTGAGCGATTCCCACGCCATACGCCAGCTATCGCGATTAAGCCTTGGATCGATGTCCCGTACGTTCAGGTTCAAGAGCTCCTCACGTGTGTATCCGAGAGATTCACACGCGGCCTCGTTGACGTCTATGAACTGCCCATCTGAATTCATCCAATATACTGAATCCGAGGCACGCTCCACAGTAAAGCGGGTGAGCCGTAAAGCCTCCTCCGCGGCCTTCTGTTCGGTGATATCTTCGAAAGTGCCATCGTAATAAAGGACTTTGCCTTCTGCGTCCTTTATGGCTCTCGCACTCTCACGCACAAAGATGGTAGAACCGTCTTTCCTGACCCAGGCACTCTCCAACCCCGAGATAACCCCGTCTCGTTCCAACCTTTCACGAAACTCACTGCGGGAGTACCCGGGTTCGAATCCGGCGCTCTCCAGGTTTCGACAGGCAAGCTCATCAAAATTCTCATAACCCAGCATTCGAACGACCGCCGGGTTTACCATCAAAATCCTCCCGTCGGGCGTCGTACGATAAATTCCTATCGTCGCGTTATCGAACAGGCTATGGAAGCGTTCTTCACTCGCTCTCAGCGCCTCTTCGGCCTGCTTGCGCTCGGAGATATCTGTCGCTATAACCTGAAAACCAACGAACCGCCCGTTCTTGTTGAGCGGGACTTCCCTGACAAGTACTGATCGGCTGATGCCGTTCTTGGTAACGACTCTTGCATCGTAGGTTTTGGACTCGGTTTCACGGTCTGTGGGTTGACTTGCACGAAGAAAATCGGCGTCATCGGGGTAAACAAAACTAACGATACTTTTCCCAACTGCCTCGTCGCTTCGGTAACCTGTGAGCATTTCGAAGCCTTTATTCACCCTCTCAATTTTTCGTTGAGCGTCGATTGAGAAAACCGCGTCTGATGTACTCTCCAACATTTCTGCATAGAGTGAAAAGGCATAATTAGCTTCCCGAACCACCTCGCCCTGCGCGAGCGTGCCGCGAATGTATGCGGCCAAAAATGCGAGACTCCCGATCATTATGCTGCCTGGCAGGACAGTGTCGCTTAATCCAAGCGTGGGATGTAAGAAGAGCGTCAGAAATGCAAAGGAGGGGAGCCCAATTTGAATGAACCGCGACTCATATAGAACCATAGGAACAAAAGCGATCGCAAGAAGGAGCATCAACTCAACCGGCTCCGACGTGAAGTTTAAATACCACCCAACCGCCAGAATGATTCCGTATCTCAGAGTGAGTATCGGTTTATCGGACAGAAAGTCCTTGAATATTTCGTCAGCTATGATGGAAAGAAAAAGTAATAAATAAACAATCTTAGCGGGATCCGAAAAGGAGCCGGGTTCAAATGACACAATCTTCGAGATGACAGCTAACGTGAAAAGGATATAGGCAACTCTGGAGAGGACAGTGCTTGAGTGCAGGTCAATCTTTCCGTCCAAGAATAACCTCGACTCATTCGTTCTCCACCAGAGAATGGCACCAAAGAGAAGGAGGAGAGCAACGGGAAAAGTGGAAATTTCTATAGGCTCATAATAATTCGGAAAGCTCCCGCTCAGGAGTAGAAAAATTGCAAGCGCCCCCAGAATTCCAAGGACCGTGAGTAACAGGTTCCGGAAAACCCTGACAGAAAAAGGCTTGGCACTCTGAATCTCGGTGCGTTGTGGCAAAGATGACGGCTCTATTTCAGTCTTCATTTCAGAACTGTATCAAATCGATCATCAGTCGAAGTCTGGATATATACTTCTTCCTTCTCTTATCTATCGGCATTTTGAATGAAATTCTTAATTCCCTGATAATCCGCCATGCCTGCCATACATCCAGGTGACGATTCTCACCGTCTGTGGAGCTTCGATTAGGGTTGCCCCGGCTTCTTCAACTCCCGACTGACAAAAATTTACCGGAGTGCTGTAATAAAAGCAATTTGCGGAAGGAAATGGGGAGGCCGCGGCACAATTGTGAACCACCACCGGCAAAGCCGGCGGCTTCTGTGAGGCATCGATTTAAATCGACGCCTCGCAAAAGCACGAAACCCGAAAGGGTTTTCAGCGCCCTCAAGCCGTCCAATTTGTCGTTCTCGTCTCGCAAGGCCGGATAAACTCCGGCGGGCTACCCCTCTCTCATTTCGTCAATCCCGCACGCTCTTGGCGGGAATCCAGTCCGCCACTCAAAGACCGAACCTGGCTTATCCACATTATTCGATTACAACTGTTACATGGATTCCCGCTTGAAGCATGCAGGAATGACATATTGGGTAGATGTCTGATTCTTTTTAGACAGCCACTCCGCCTTTTCAAGCCTTTCATTATGATGAATGGCGGTGGTTTCACAAATTTGCCGCATACCCAAGGAAATAAAAGTTAGATCCTCCGAAAAGTGCAAAGCTGACTTGCATTCCTAACGGGTCACACAGGATAAGTATCCTCGCGGGGGCGCAAAGCCCGCAGAGAAATAATCCCGTCATTAACCTGCTCAATCAGCTCTTTGACGCCCTTGACGGGACATTCACTGCAGTAGGCAGCGAGGCTTACGTGGAATCCCTGAGCTTTTACAACACGGTCCGTGATGCTGCGAAGAGAAACGTTCCAGGGTCCGACGCGATATACCAGGACCTGCGAAAACGCTTCCCCGGCCGGTCCGGGGTGCAGAAGGCGGCGCCGCCTCAAACTGTCCCCTCAGCCTCCAAAGGCTGACCGGCTGCTCCACGACCAAAAAAGGGGTTCCGGCCCGCTCCTCCGGGACCCCCTGTTGATGTGCCCCTTTAACATCATAATAACAGAAGGGATTCTTGCCCGACCACCTTTTTCTGATTCAAAGTAAGAAAAAGCTCACTCCGAACCGGCTCATCCTCACTCGAAGATGGAAGAAGCTCACTTCACCATGCCCTTTTCTCTCTCGAAGTGAGAACGAGCTCACTCTCGACCAGCTCGTCCTCATTCAGGGGTAGAAAGAGCTCACTCTGAACCAGTTCGTCCTCACCCCGGAGTAGAAAAAGGTACCGTAGCGGGAGAAGCAACAACAGGATGGACACTTAGAAGGGGGCAATTCGGGGATGGTCAGCGTTATTCTTGGGAGGCTTGACCCGGGTGTGCGGCAAATTTGTGAAGAAGGACAAAATTAACCACATAGGCACATCAGAACACATAGATTTATTTCTTATGTGTCTATGTGTTTCACATAATTACATTCTTGTCGCAGATCCGCTTGACCCTGTAAGCTTGCATTTCCCGCATCCCCTCAATAATTTTAGACAATTAACCGATCGGGCTTAGAGTGGAACAAGCGTTTAGAGCTGTTACGAGGCTGGTAGAAGATTTCAGGGCAAACGAACGGAATTATCTCTCGCCGACTTACCAGGAATCGCACGTCAGGCAGGATTTTATAGACAAGTTTTTCATCGCGCTGGGCTGGGATGTTACGCATGAAAGGCAGAAGAACCCGCATGAGCACTATTGTGCGAAAGGAGCAGAGACTTAAAACATTCCCTGCTTGGCACAGGCTGCTCTTCCGTTCAGCTGACATCGCCTCAAAGGACGGATTACTTTCGCATCCCAAGGACACTGTCAGACTTTTGGGTGCGAGGCAGTGGATGCTGACGGAAAGAGGAATAGATAAAGCACTGAAGCTGTCTGGGATACCGATTGAACAGAAGAGTGAATTGCCCGTGGTCACTTATGAGGTTGAAAGGGTAAAAAAGGAAATTGAGGCCGGAAAGAGACAGAAAGACTACGACCCAATTGACAATAGAAAGAAACCGAAAGCGATTACTCGTGAATCACTTCTGCGAAGAAGAGGTTTTAGACAGGCCGTCATTGAGACATACGACTACAGTTGCTCCATTTGCGGCCTCAAGGTTTCATCGCCAAAATCACTGCTGTGGGAAGTTGAAGCGGCGCACATTGTCCCGCATCGTCTATCGGGGAAAGACGATATTTGGAATGGAATTGCTTTGTGCCACTTTCATCACTGGTGTTTTGATGTCGGTTGGTTTGCACTCACACCTGATTATGCTATAGAGGTAAACAGTAGGCTCTCCGAATTGCCAGTAGATTATGGGGTGATGCGGGAATTGGATATTCTTCGCGGGTCGATTAAATCGAATCAGAAAATTAGCCTTCCAAGAAGGCAGAATGACTATCCCCATGAGAATGCCATCCTGTGGCACAGGAAGAATATATTCATGAAGGGAGCGGTGTAAGGATGAACTCAAATGAGATTGTATACCGGCTCACAGTCGCTGACATTCAGAATGTTGCTGAGAGTACTTTGAACAGGAAACTGAATGACATCGAGGTCGCGACCGTTGCTGAACGCATTACGGAAACCGTCAATTGGTACGATCCAATTTGGTTTGCGGTCCTTGATCTAGAAAATCGGCAGCCGGCGGAAAAATCACCAAGAAGATAGCTGAGATTCACGCAATGGGCCTTAAGTTCTATATCTATGGAACCAGTGTTCTGTAAGCGTAAATTCCGGTCAGAACTGGGGGGTAACAGCTCCCAATACAAAGCCTTGGAGGCTAGCATCGTAAACGCCATTCGTGTCCTGAAGCGATCAGGGTCGGTTAGGAATGTCCAACCATTCCTCGGAATGTGCTATGGTAGAATGAAGAGGAAGGATACCGGCAAATATTTGAAGGTCAGCGGACAGGATTTCTGGTATTTCATAAGCGGTAATCCGAACCTGTACACAGACATAGTGGAACCAATAGGGTCTCGTGCAAAAGAACATAATGATCGCTACCTACATGAAAGGGCCGCCCTGATAAACACTTTCACCAGAGAGATGTTCGACGAGTTCTGCGCCGATGGAAGAATCGATTGGAAGAGGCTCGTCCAGTTCAACAGCGGGAATCTGAAGGTGGTGTGATCCACGCAAGCAGCGCGAATCGGCTCGACCGGCAGATCGATCAGGCTGTCTATGAGATCTATGGCCTGACGGAGGAGGAGATAAAAGTAGTGGAGGGAAAAAACGTCTGAACCGCAGATTACGACCGCTGATTACACTGATTACGCAGATGACGCCGATTGAAAGGATGCTCTAATCTGCGTAATCCAATAATCTGCATAAATCCGCGGTTCAGACAATGGAGGCGATGACATGAAAGAGGAAGAATACAAGTACTCCGAAATAACTCACAAGATCATCGGTGCAGCCATGAAAGTACATTCAACACTTGGAAACGGTTTTCAGGAGGTCATCTATCAGAGGGCATTGGCGATCGAATTGAGCAGTGCGGGGGTGGAATTTACACGTGAAGTCGAAATGCCGATACACTATGGCAGCGAGGAAATCGGGACGCGGAGAGCAGACTTTGTAGTTGAAGGCAAAATTCTTGTAGAATTGAAGGCATTAGTTGAACTGGAGGACGTGCATCTCGCTCAGGCGTTAAATTACTTGGAAGCTTATGGGCTCGAGATCGGGCTGCTCATCAATTTTGGATCGAAGCGGTTGGAATTCAGGAGGCTCACCAACGAGCGGAAGCTTAAAGCACAGCAGGCAAAGCAATGACCACAGATGGACGAAGCTGTCTGAACCGCAGATAATCTTGATGAAATGATGAAGGATGATAAAAGAGGAGCGTAAATATTCTGTAATAAGAAAAGTCCTTATCAGCGTAATCATGTTCATCAGCGGTCAATCTGCGGTCAGACAATGGAGGAATCAGAGGGGATAATTGAAAAGTCTCCATCGATTTGACCGCTAATTTTCTTAAGGAAGTTCGGCCTCCACCTGCAGCCTGTAACCTATCCCCGACTCTGTGAGGATAATTTTGGGATCCGTTGGATCGTCTTCGATCTTCTTACGAAGCTGGCCGATATAAACCCGGGTATACTGCGTCTCCTCAGCAAATGTCGGTCCCCACACCTGTTCAAGAATATACTTATGTGTCAGAACCCTTCCAGCATTCCTGATTAAGAGCGCCAGGAGAGCATACTCAGTCGCAGTGAGTCTGATGCTTTCGTTTCCCTTTTTCACCGTTCTTGCGGACAAATCAACCTGCAAGTCTCGCACGGTGAACACCGGTTTTTCCTGTGGAAAGAGCTTGTGCCTAAGGGCTGTACGGACCCGCGCAAGAAGCTCTCCCGTACGAAAAGGCTTGGTGAGATAATCGTCTGCCCCAGCATCAAGACAAGTGATTATATCGCCCTCCGCGCTCCTCACCGAAAGCACCAGGACAGGGACCTCGGACCATTCGCGGATTTTCTTCAGGACTTCCACTCCATCGAGGTCCGGCAGGCCAAGGTCCAGTACAATGAGCTCCGGTCGCTCCGAAGCCGCCTTTGTTATTCCTTCTTTTCCCGAAATGGCAAAGTGGACGGAATAGCCGTTAGATTCAAGAGTAAGCTCGAGAAGTTTTCGTATCTGGGCCTCATCGTCGATGACAAGTATTACCGCCCCACCCGGTGAGGCACCTTCTGACTTGTCGTTCAAACGGTCGCCTTCAGGTCATTGCTGACACTTTCAGACAAGGGCAGTTTCACGATGAATTCCGCTCCACCCTGCGGCCGGTTTCTTGCCGAGATTGTGCCGTGATGCGCTTCAACAAAACCCTTTGTGATAGTCAGACCCAGCCCCGTTCCCCCCGCATTGCCGCCCGAAGCCCGGTAGAACTTTTCGAACACCCTGTCAATATCTTCGGCCGGCAACCCGGGCCCGTTGTCCGAAACTGATATAACGCATTCTTGTTTGATAACCGATACGTTTATCGTTATATCCGTTCCGGGAGGCGTGTGCAGAGCGGCATTGTGAATGAGATTGGTGAGAGCCTGCTCTATCAGGCCGAAATCGAGCTTTATCAGCGGAACCGCACCGGGAATGTCTACGGTTGTCGGATGGCCTTCAAGCTCTTTTTCAAGGCTCTTCAGCGAGTGCCCTATGATATCCCTTATATCGCACCAGTCCAGCTTGGGCTTTATCATTCCCGATTCGAGTCTGGTCATATCCAGTAGATTTGCCACAAGCCGGTTGAGCCGCTCGGCGGCTAAATGTATTTCATTGAGCTGGACCTGGCTGAGGTCCGCACGCACAGCGTCAGGCCGGTCGATCAAGTTTTCCGAAACGCCCATTATTGTGGCTATCGGCGTCCTGAACTCATGCGAGATAGAATTGAACAGAGTTTTATAAAGCCGTTCTGATTCCGCGACGACAACCGAACGCCTGTTAACATCGTTGAGAAGCTCGCGCTCTATTGCAGAAGTTATCTGCGAAATGAAATTCTCCAGCAGATTCTCCTGATCGAAAGACAGTTTCATATTGTCGCGGAGCCTGACACCTATTACGCCGAGCGGATAACGCGGTCCGGACATCGGGAAATAGGTTGCCTGCGCCGAAGGAAGCGTGTCGGTATACTTCCCCGCTTTCTTCTCGTTCCAATAAACCCACGCCGCCACTCCGAAGTCCTTCTGATCTGGAAAGAATGAACTCGCCGGATGGGCCGAGGAGGCCATCTCTCCTTCGGCGTCTCCAAGTATGACAGCAACATCCGCGTCGAAGTACTTTTTAATATTCGATACGGCGGTCTTGATAACCTCATCCTGTGAATGAGCCGACGATAGATCCTTAGTCAGCGCAAACAGCGCCGATGTTCTCGCCTCGCGCTGCCTGATTATGCGTTCTCTCTTCCTTACCTGTGCAGAAAGAAGGCCGGTCACCGTCGCTACCAGGAAAAACATGGCTGCGAGAAGGCTGTCTTCAAGATTGCTGATGGAGAACGTGAAGCGCGGCGGTATGAACAGAAAGTCCCACGACAGCGCCCCAACCGCCGCTGCCAGGACCGTAGGACCGGGTCCGACCTTCAGAGGTAGCAGCGACACAAGCAGAAGCAGAATGAAAGACACCGTCCTGTACCCCACGAGCTCCTGGAAGGGAAAACAGACCATCGCAGCAAAGAGTACGAGGACTACTGCTAGCAGATACTGGAGCGGACTCGACTGAGGCTTCGGGAGGATATTCGGTATTTTTTTCTTTGACGGGCTGTCCTCCTGTCCGACTATGTAGATATCAAGATCGGTGCTTCGCTGCATCAGATCATCGATGAGCCGCACCGCGCGAGAGAAGACAAAACGGTCCGGTTTACCGACAAGTATTTGGCTTGCGTTCTGTTCGCGCGCTACTCTGATCAGGCTGTCGGCTATGTTGACGCCCGAAGTAGTCACTACTTCCGCGCCAAGTTCGCGGGCAAGCTTCATATTCTTTGCGAGCTGCTCCTTCTGTTCCATGGACAGTTTGTCCGACTGGTCGACATAGACCACGACCCACGATGCATCCATCGTATAGGAGACTCTTCTCGCCCATCGGATAACGGAAATAGAATGCGGGCTCGGACTTATCGCGGCGATCAGCCGCTGCCCGGATTTCCATGCGCTCGATATACGTTGTCCCTTCCTGTATTCGCGGATTTGCCTGTCCACCCGTTCGGCAGTCATGCGCAGAGCCATCTCTCTAAGCGCCGAGAGGTTTCCCTGCTTGAAGAAGTTGTCGACGGCCTGTCTCGATCGCTCCGCGGTGTAGACCTTCCCCTCCTGGAGCCGCTTAAGCAGTTCATCCGGAGAAATGTCGATCACCTTGATCTCGTCGGCAGCGTCGAAAATAGAATCGGGCACGGTTTCCCTGACGATGCTTCCGGTTATTTGTGCGACTGTATCGGCCCTGCTTTCGAGATGCTGAACATTCAGAGTGGTGTAGACGTCGATCCCATTATCCAGTATTTCAAGCACATCCTGGTAACGACGGGCGTGACGACTCCCGGGAGCATTCGTATGTGCGAGCTCGTCCACCAGGACGACCTTCGGCTTCCTGGCCAGAATAGCATCGATGTCCATCTCCTCAAGCTCTGTCCCACGATACTCAATTTTCTTGCGCGGGATTACCTCCAGACCCAGCACGAGCTCGGCCGTCTCCATTCGCTTGTGTGTTTCGATGTAACCGACGACGACGTCAATCCCCTTCGCTGCGGCTTCCCTCGCCTCGCTCAGCATAGCATAAGTCTTGCCCACTCCGGCACACATTCCGAAGAAGATCTTGAGCTTCCCCTTCTCGCTCTTCTCTTCCTCTTTCTTCAACATCCTGAGAAGTTCGTCGGGATCGGGGCGGGAATACTCTGTATCTTGCATTTGTTTTAATTTAAACAGATTATTTGCGAGTTACACCCAGTGTGTCGAGTGCGAGATTAAGCATCAGCACATTGACTCTCGGCTCGCCGAGAAAACCAAGCTGCGGTCCTTCGAGGTGAGATTTCACGAGTCTCACCAACTCCCTTTTTTCTTTCGCATCAAAATGTCTGGCGTGTGCTACCCTGTCTATTTGAAGCTCCGCAGCTTTCGGACTGATGTCCGGATCGAGTCCGCTTCCGGAAGCATACAACATATCCGGGGGCACCTGTGTGTTTGAAGGAAGTCCGTTCAAGCGAATGAAATTATTCCTCCTCATCTCTACCAATTCCTTCAAAGTATCGCTTGTCGGTCCGTAATTGCTCGCGCCCGACGGCAGCGGATTGTAATTGACGGCCGACGGCCGCGGCCAGAAATATTTATCGCTCGCGAAATTCTGCCCGATTAGACTTGAGCCGACAAGCTTGCCGTTAATTCTGATCATGCTCCCGTTCGCTTGTTTCGGAAAGACGATCTGGGCTATCCCGGTCATGGCCAGAGGATATATTATCCCGGTCAGGACAGTCATCGCAAGCAACATTTTCATCGAATCCCAAATATGTTTCTTCATTTTGTCACCACCATTATTCTACCTTCTTTTTCTTCCCATGTGCTTTGCGGCTCCTTATACAATCTTCAACGCGTTTATCAGGATGTCTATCAGTTTTATCCCGATGAATGGGGCTATCAGTCCGCCGGCGCCGTAGATCCACAGGTTCCTGCGCAATACTGCACTCGCACCGACGGGTCTGTATTTTACCCCCTTCAGCGCAAGCGGGACGAGTAGAATTATGATTATTGCGTTGAAGATCACGGCGCTCAGTATGGCGCTCTGCGGCGAGCCGAGCCTCATTATATTCAATGCTGCAAGCGGGCCGAACGGTTTGCCGAATGCGTAGAGTGTCCCCGTCATCGCTGGTATGATCGCGAAGTACTTCGACACGTCGTTTGCGATGCTGAATGTCGTCAGCGCACCGCGCGTCATGAGAAGTTTCTTGCCAGTCTCGACGACTTCGATGAGCTTCGTCGGGTTGCTGTCGAGGTCGACCATATTTCCGGCTTCGCGCGCCGCCTGTGTTCCGCTGTTCATCGCGATGCCTACGTCCGCCTGCGCCAGCGCGGGGGCGTCGTTCGTCCCGTCGCCGATCATGCCGACAAGGTGACCATTGGCCTGCTCCGCCCTGATCCTCCCGAGCTTGTCTTCGGGCTTCGCCTCAGCGATGAAATCATCGACTCCCGCTTCTGCTGCTATTGCCGCCGCCGTCAAAGCATTGTCGCCCGTAATCATTACAGTCTTGATCCCCATCTTACGGAGCTGCGCAAATCTCTCTTTGATTCCGCCTTTCACTACGTCCTTCAATTGCACGATTCCGAGGATATCTCCGTTCTCCACGACGACCAGCGGGGTAGAGCCCTGGCGGGCAATTTCTTCAAGATTTCTCTGCACCGATTGCGGGAAGGCTTTACCGAGCTCGACGACATATTTCTTTATCGCTTCACCCGAACCTTTGCGTATGGAGCGTGGACCGACTCCGTCGATGGCCGGTATCTCCACTCCGCTCATTTTCGTCTGCGCAGAAAACGGGATGAATGTGGCACCGACGTCCCGCACATCCTTCGCCCTGAGTCCGTACTTTTCTTTAGCGAGGACGACAATTGATCTCCCTTCGGGAGTCTCGTCCGCAATCGACGAGAGCTGTGCGGCATCGGCCAGGCGTTCAACCGAAATCCCCGGTGCGGCGATGAAGTCGCTCGCCATCCTGTTTCCGAGCGTGATGGTGCCTGTCTTGTCGAGAAGCAACACGTCGACGTCGCCTGCCGCCTCTGCCGCGCGGCCGCTCGTCGCGATTACGTTCTTCCTGATGAGCCGGTCCATGCCGCTGATGCCGATCGCGCTCAGGAGTCCGCCGATGGTCGTGGGAATGAGGCAGACGAGCAGAGACGCGAGTATCGGCAATGTTATAAACTCATGAACTGAAGTGCCCGATGCTTTCCCGCTGTATATCATGAACGGCGGGAAGGTAGCGACGGCAAGCAAGAACACTATAGTCAATGCCGAGAGTAGTATTGTAAGCGCGATTTCATTCGGAGTCTTCTGGCGTTTCGCACCTTCGACAAGACCGATTATCCTATCCATGAAGGTTGAGCCCGGCTCCGCGGTGATACGTATGACGATCCTGTCGCTGAGCACTTTCGTCCCGCCCGTCACGGCGCTCCTCTCCTCACCGCTCTCACGTATAACCGGGGCGGACTCGCCTGTGATCGCGGACTCGTCAACACTTGCTATACCATCTATCACCACGCCGTCGACCGGGATCACGTCTCCGGCTTCGCAAACGACTATGTCGTCCGTCCGCAGGTCGAGAGCGTTTACCCTGGTCTCTTTGCCGTCGTCGATTCTTCTCGCCATCGTTTCGGACCGCGCCTTCCTGAGCGTCTCGGCTTGAGCCTTTCCGCGCCCCTCGGCAATGGCCTCCGCAAAATTCGCGAACAGAACGGTGATCCAAAGCCAGAAAGTTATTTGAATATTGAAGAGCGACTCGTGACCAGTCACGATTTCCCGTATGACCACGTAAGTCGAAATCACCGCAACGACCTCGACCACAAACATTACGGGGTTTTTGATCAGCGTCTTCGGATTCAGCTTCTTCACCGAATCCACGAGTGCCTGAAGAACTATCTTTCTATTGAAAGTGGAGGCCAATCTATGATCTAATTTCTTATCCATCATTGTTCCTTAACGCTGCAGTTAATCTGTCAAGCTTGATTAGAAACTCTAAACCTTAGAATGTTTTTCCTGCCAACATCAGGAAATGCTCGACAATCGGACCGAGGGCCAGCACCGGGAAGAAGGTCAGTGCCGCGACTATGATTATCACGCCGATCAGCAGGAAACCGAAGAGCGCCGTATCGGTCGGGAAAGTTCCGGCAGAGGGCGGGACCGATTTCTTATTCGCGAGACTCCCCGCGACGGCGAGATACGCCACGATGGGAACGAACCTCCCTATCAGCATGTCGATGCCCTGGGTAATATTGTAAAAGACTGTGTTCGTACTCAGTCCGGCGAATGCGCTCCCGTTGTTTGCCGCACACGATGTGAACGCGTATAAAATTTCAGAAAGACCGTGCGGTCCGCCGTTGTTCAAAGCCGATAACCCGACTTTCGTCACCGATGCAATCGCCGTGAATATCAGTATGGCGACACCCGGCGCCAGGACACCGATGACAGACATCTTTACTTCGTATGCTTCAATTTTCTTTCCCAAATATTCGGGCGTCCTTCCGACCATAAGGCCCGCTATGAAAACGGTCAGCAAGACGAAGAGGAGCATACTCGCAAGTCCTGAACCGATTCCGCCGAAAATCACTTCGCCGTACATCATGTTTACAAGCGCGACCAGGCCTGAAAGAGGGGTAAGGCTGTCGTGCATTGAATTGACGGAGCCGTTAGAGGTAACGGTCGTGGCGGTCTCCCATAAGATGCTGTTGGTAACACCGAACCGGGTTTCCTTACCTTCCATCGACGGAGTCGAGACATAAGGAGGATGAAAATTGTACTCCGAGTAAAGCGAGACACCGAGCATCACGCAAAAGACCGCGAGCATCACTCCCCAGATCACCCAACCCTGCCTCGGCGAGCCGACCATCTTTCCGTATGTATAAACGCTTGCCGATGCGATAAGGAGAATCGAAAGCATCTCGAAGAAATTGGTTATCGGCGTCGGGTTCTCGAACGGATGTGTACTGTTGGTGTTGAAGAATCCGCCGCCGTTCGTGCCAAGCTGCTTTATCGCAATCTGCGAAGCCGCCGGTCCGATGGCTATAACCTGCTTCTGACCCTCAAGCGTCGTAGCATGAGCATAACCCGACAATGTCTGGACAGTTCCCTGCCCCACGAGAATCAATGCCAGGATTACCGAGAGCGGAAGAAGAACGTATAGTGTCATGCGAACAAGATCGGCCCAGAAATTTCCTAAACCTTCGGTAGACTTCCGTGTTATGCCGCGGATAAGTGCCAGGAGAACCGCCATGCCTCCGGCGGCGCTCACAAAATTGTGCACGGTAAGTCCGGCCATCTGGACAAAATAACTCAGCGTCGTCTCGCCGGCATACGACTGCCAGTTTGTGTTCGTCATGAAACTGACGGCGGTGTTGAACGCAAGATCCCACGAGACATTCGGAAGATGCTGCGGATTCAGGGGCAAGTAAGCCTGCGTCACCTGAAGCAGCCACAGCACAACTAGTCCGACAAGACTGAACGCGATGACCGCAGACAGATACGACTTCCAGTCCATCTCGCAATCGGGATCGATGCGGCAAATCTTATAGAGCCATTTCTCGAGTCCGCCTAATACCGGAGTAAGAAAATTCCTCTCCCCGTTGACCGCCTTTGCCATGAAGGCTCCGAGCGGCGGAGTGAGCAATATCAGTGCGAGAAGAAAGACACCGATCTGGACGATGTCATGCATTCCGAATATTCCGAACGTTGCGATAAACATATCAGAACTTCTCCGGTTCAATCAGAGTATAAACCAGATATACCAAGAGGGCGACCGAAATTACGAGTCCGATTATCATATCAGCCTACGACCTTTATTCTTGTTGCGGATAAATATGGGAGGAATTGAGCGCAGCGGCAATTAAAGAGTCGTAAAGAGATGGGAAATAGGTATAAGTAAATTATAAAGATCTCGACGACAATGTCTGATTCACTTTGGAAACCCAAACATTCGGTATGTCTTCAAACTTTCAGGGGAATTGGGGGACTTTACAAACAGGGCGCTGGGCTGCGACGGGTGGCAGATGTCCCATCGGTCAATCGTGCGTACAAGGTTGGATAAATGCACTGGTTTACACGGATCGTCAACTCTGCTTTTCCTTCGCAGTGCCCTTAGGCACGGCCTGTTTGTAATAACCGCAGCAAAGGCAAGAAGAAGCTCCGTAGGAGCGACCTGTAAAAAGATGAACGTGTATTTTAGATTTTCAATTGTTTACAATGTTGTACAGGCCGCTCCTAACGGAGCTAAATATTTTTCATCTGGGGACGAACTACAAACAGGCCGCCCTTATCGCCTATGGAAAAGAATGTCAAGAGAAAAGAGTATCCCGTTAACAAAAAGTTTGCTTTTTGTTTTCTGACATTTGGTCTCACAGCCGCCATGTTGCCAGTGCACCAAGTAAGGGCAGAGTATGCGGT